>JBBSLB010000102.1:0-8887 GCA_038255675.1 Mycobacteriales bacterium | reverse complement strand
CGACGCCGCCGAGGCGCTGCAGGCCATCGCGGTCTTCCGGCTGGCGCTGCCGCGGACGATCCTGCGCTTCGCCGGCGGTCGCGAGATCACCCTCGGCGACCTGGCCCGCGACGGGATGCTCGGCGGCATCAACGCCGTCATTGTCGGCAACTACCTGACCACCCTCGGCCGCCCGGCGACCGAGGACCTGGCCATGCTGCAGGACCTTCAGATGCCGATCAAGGCTCTGGGACAGACGCTCTGAGGTGCTTCGGGGACGGTGACCCCGGCTACGAGCGCTATCACGACCAGGAGTGGGGCCGACCCCAGGCCAGCGAGCAGGCGCTGTACGAGAAGGTCTGCCTCGAGGGCTTCCAGACCGGGCTGGCCTGGATCACCGTCCTGCGCAAGCGGCCGGCGTTGCGGGAGGTCTTCCTCGACTTCGACCCCGCGCGGGTCGCCGAGCTGGACATCACCCCGCTGATGAAGGACGAGCGGCTCATCCGCTCCGGTCCCAAGCTGCGCGCCTGCGTCACCAACGCCCGCGCGACGCTCGCCCTGCGCGACAGCGGCGGGCTGTCGGAGCTGGTCTGGTCGCGCGCCGAGGTGCCGGGCACGGCGTACGAGGCGTGGTCCGATGTCCCGTCGTCCACCCCGGCGAGTGCGGCCCTGGCCAAGGAGCTCAAGCGGGCCGGCTTCGCGTTCGTGGGGCCGACCACCGTCTACTCGATGATGCAGGCCTGCGGGCTGGTCGACGACCACCTGGTCGGCTGCGCCGTCCGCGACGAGGTCGAGGCGCTGCGCGCGGCATCCCGCTGAGCCCATGCTGACCGCGGCCGTCCTGGCGGCGGTGCTGCTCGGCAGCCTGGCGCAGTCCGTCAGCGGCATCGGCTTCGCCCTGGTCTGCGGGCCGCTGCTCGTCGCCGCGCTGGGGCCGGCCGACGGGGTGCGGCTGAGCGTGGCCCTGTCGCTGGTGCTGAACGTCGTCCTTCTCGTACGGCTGTGGCGTCGGGTGGACCGGCGGCGCACCCTGCTGCTCCTGCTGCCCGCGGCAGTGGCGACACCGCTGCTCGCCGTCGCGGTCCGCAGCCTCCCGGCGCGACCGGCGGCCGGGCTCGCCGGGGCGGTCGTCCTGCTCGGCGTCGCCCTGCTGGCACGCGGCGTCCGGTGGCCGGGCGCGGACGGCACGGCCGGCACGGTCGGCGCCGGCGTGCTCGGTGCGACCACGAACCTCGTCGCCGGGATCGCCGGCCCGGTGGTGGCGGTCTGGGCGGTCGCCACAGCCTGGGAGCCCGACGTGCAGCGGGCCAGCCTGCAGGCCTACTTCCTCGGGCTCAACTGCGTCGCGCTGCCCTCGCTCGGCCTGCCGTCGGTCGGGGCGCCGCTCGCCGTCGGCTGCGTCGTCGCGCTCGGGGCGGGGGCCCTGCTGGGCGCGCCGCTGGCCCGACGCGTGAGCGAGCCGGCCGCTCGGCGGACGACGCTCGCACTGGCAGCTGTCGGCGGCGCTGTCGTGCTGGTGCAGGCCCTGCTCGGCTGAGGGCAGCTCAGCCGGCCACGTAGGCCGCGAGGTGCTCGCCGGTGAGCGTGCACCCCGACGCCGCAAGGTCGGCCGGAGTGCCCTGGAAGACGATCCGGCCACCGTCGTGGCCGGCGCCGGGGCCGAGGTCGACGATCCAGTCGGCGTGCGCCATGACCGCCAGGTGGTGCTCGATGACGATGACCGAGGTGCCGGCGTCCACGAGCCGGTCGAGCAGGCCGAGCAGCTGCTCGACATCGGCGAGGTGCAGCCCGGTGGTCGGTTCGTCCAGGACGTAGACCCCGCCCTTGCCGCCGAGGTGGGTGGCCAGCTTGAGCCGCTGCCGCTCGCCGCCGGACAGCGTCGTGAGCGGCTGGCCGAGGCTGAGGTAGCCGAGCCCGACGTCGGCGAGTCGGCGCAGGACGGCGTACGCGGCAGGGGTCTGCGCCCGGCCGGAGCCGAAGAACTCTGCCGCCTCGTTGACCGGCATCGCCAGGACCTCGCTGATGTCCCGGCCGCCAAGCCGGTGCTCCAGAACCGCGGCCTGGAAGCGCTTGCCTCCGCACTCCTCGCAGGTCGTCGCGACGCCGGCCATCATGACGAGGTCGGTGTAGAGGACGCCGGCGCCGTTGCACGCCGGGCAGGCGCCCTCGGAGTTGGCGCTGAACAGCGCCGGCTTGACGCCGTTGGCCTTGGCAAAGGCCTTGCGGACGGGATCGAGCAGCCCGGTGTAGGTCGCCGGGTTGCTCCGTCGCGAGCCGCGGATCGGAGTCTGGTCCACCCAGACCACGCCGTCGCGTCCGGCGATCGAGCCCGAGATCAGCGAGCTCTTGCCCGAGCCCGCCACCCCCGTGACGGCGACGAGGACCCCGAGCGGAACGTCGAGATCGACGTCCTTCAGGTTGTGCGTGCGGGCGCCGCGGACCTCCAGCACCCCCGACGGGGCGCGCACCGACGACCGGAGCGCGGCCCGGTCGTCGAGGTGCCGGCCGGTGAGGGTGCCGCTGGCGCGCAGCCCGGCCACGGTGCCCTCGTAGCAGACGGTCCCGCCGGCGGGGCCAGCCCCGGGTCCGAGATCGACCACGTAGTCGGCGATCTCGATGACCTCGGGCTCGTGCTCGACCACGAGAACGGTGTTGCCCTTGTCGCGCAGACGGAGCAGCAGGTCGTTCATGCGCCGGACGTCGTGGGGGTGCAGGCCGGCCGTCGGCTCGTCGAAGACGTAGGTGACGTCGGTGAGCGAGGAGCCGAGGTGGCGGACCATCTTCGTGCGCTGCGCCTCACCTCCCGACAGCGATCCGGTCGGCCGGTCCAGTGACAGATAGCCGAGCCCGATCTCGGTGAAGGAGTCGAGCGTCTCGCTCAGCCCGGCGGTCAGCGGTGCCACCGACGGCGCGTCCAGCTCGCGCACCCACGCGGCGAGGTCGCTGATCTGCATCGCGCACGCATCGGCGATGGAGATGCCGCCGACCTTCGACGACCGCGCCAGCGCGCTCAGCCGGGTGCCGTCGCACCCGGGGCAGGTCGCGAAGGTCACCGCCCGCTCGACGAACGCCCGGACGTGCGGCTGCATCGCGTCGACGTCCTTGGTCAGGAAGGACTTCTGGATGCGCGGGATCAGCCCCTCGTACGTGAGGTTGATGCCGTCGACCTTGATCTTGGTAGGTGCGCGGTGGAGCAGGTCCTCGAGCTCCCGCTTGCCGTACGCGCGGATCGGCTTGTCCATGTCGAACAGGCCCGAGCCGCTGAAGATCCGGCCGTACCAGCCCTCCATGCTGTAGCCCGGGATCGTCAGCGCCCCCTCAGCGAGTGACCTGCTGTCGTCGTAGAGCTGGGTGCGGTCGATGTCGTTCACCGCGCCGCGCCCCTCGCACCGCGTGCACATGCCGCCGACGATGCTGAAGCTGCGCCGCTCCTTGGTGGTGCGCCCGCCCTTCTCGAGGGTGACGGCGCCGGCGCCGCTGATCGACGCGACGTTGAAGGAGAACGCCTGCGACGAGCCGATGTGCGGCGCGCCCAGCCGACTGAAGAGGATCCGCAGCATCGCGTTGGCGTCGGTGGCGGTGCCGACCGTGGAGCGGGGATCGGCGCCGAGCCGCTGCTGGTCGACGAGGATCGCGGTCGTCAGACCCTCGAGCAGGTCGACCTCGGGCCGCGCCAGGGTGGGCAGGAAGCCCTGGACGAACGCGCTGTAGGTCTCGTTGATCATCCGCTGCGACTCGGCGGCGATGGTGCCGAAGACCAGCGAGCTCTTGCCGGAGCCGGACACGCCTGTGAACACCGTCAGGCGCCGTTTGGGCAGCTCGACGCTGACGTCTCGGAGGTTGTTCACCCGCGCGCCCTGCACGCGGATCAGGCCGTGGCTGTCCGCGACGTGCGGCGCCGGCGAGGACGCGTCCCTGGCGCTCATGGCCGCACCGTAGCGGGGCATCCCGCCGCGGACCAGGGTCTTACAGCACGCCGAACACCAGCAGCAGGGCGGCGGTGACGACGATGGAGAGCAGCAGGCTCGGCAGGCAGCCCAGGCCGCTGGAGAAGAACAGGAACATGTCCGCTGCCCTGCCCGCAGGACCGCGGCTCGAACGTGCCGTCCCGTTGCGGTAGACACCGCTGGTGCCTGCCACCGTCCGCATCGCCCGGCCCGACGATCACGTGGCGGTGGCCGAGCTCACCGTCCGGGTCTACCTCGGCGAAGGCTACGGAGACGAGCAGTACGAGCCCGAGCTGCGCGCGGTCGACTCCCGGGCCGAGACCGCCACAGTGCTCGTGGCGCAGGACGCCGGCCGGCTGATCGGCGCGGTCACCGTCGCCACCCGCGCAGGCCGCTGGGCCGAGCAGTCCGTGCCGGGTGAGGCCGTCATCCGGATGCTCGTGGTGGCGCCGGACGCCCGGGGGTCCGGCGCCGGGGCGGCGCTCGTGCGGGCCTGCCTCGACGCGGCCCGCGCCGACGGCTGCACGCTGGTACGGCTGTCCTCGCAGGAGTCGATGACGGCGGCGCACCGGCTGTACGAGCGGGCCGGCTTCGTACGAACACCGTCCTTCGACTGGTCCCCGGTGCCCGGGCTGCACCTGCGGACCTACGCGCTGCCGCTGGCACCGTGGTGCGGGCAGTGCGGTGCGCAGCTCATCTCCGAGGGGCACGGCACCTGTCGGCGGGCGGCAGCGCTGGACCCGCCCCGCTACTGCGCGCAGTGCCGGCGACGGATGGTGGTGCAGGTGACCCCGACCGGCTGGACGGCCCGGTGCGTCGAGCACGGGGTCGTCACGGGGTGAGCCTGCGCGACGGGCTCAGGCGACGAGGCCGAGGCGGCGCAGCTCGACGGTGAGGTCGTGCGGCGAGGTTGACGCGGCGAGCGCGGCCTCCATCGTGACGACCCCGTCGCGGATGAACGAGACCAGGTGCTGGTCGAAGGTCTGCATCCCGTAGTAGGTGCCCTCACTGATGAGCTGCGGGATGCTGCTCGTCTTGTCCGGGTCGGCGATCGCGTCCGCGATGCGTCCGGTGTTGACGGCGATCTCCATGACGACGCAGCGGCCCTCGCCGTCGGCGCGGGGAACCAGCCGCTGGCAGATGATCCCGCGCAGTGAGCCGGCCAGGGCCAGCCGGACCTGCTTCTGCTCGTGCGGCGGGAAGAAGTCGATGACCCGGTTGATGGTCTCGGCAGCGTCGGTGGTGTGCAGCGTCGACATGACGAAGTGACCGGTCTCGGCGGCCGCGAGGCCGGCCTTCACGGTCTCGTGGTCGCGCATCTCACCGACCAGGATCACGTCGGGGTCCTGGCGCATCGCGGCGCGCATCGCGGTCACGAAGTCCTCGGTGTCGACCCGGACCTCGCGCTGGTTGACCATCGCCATCTTGTCGAAGTGCAGCACCTCGATCGGGTCCTCGATCGTGACGATGTGCACCTCCTTGTTGGCGTTGATGTGATCAATCATCCCGGCGAGGGTGGTGGTCTTGCCCGAGCCGGTCGGGCCGGTGACCAGCACCAGGCCGCGCGGCTCCATCGCCAGCGACGCGAGCACCGGCGGCAGGCCCAGGTCGGTCAGCGGGATCGCGCCGACACTGACCCGCCGGAAGACCAGGCCGCAGGACCCGCGCGAGCGGAAGGCGTTGACACGGAAGCGCCCGACCCCGCTGAGCGCGTAGGCGAAGTCGGCCTCGTTGCTCTTGTGGAACTCCTCGACCAGGTCCTCGCGCAGCACCTCGCGCACCATCTGGTCGGTGTCCGCGGCGGTGAGATCGCGGGTCTGCAGCTTGCGCAGCTTGCCGTCGATCCGCACCCGCGGCGGTGAGCCGACCTTGCAGTGCAGGTCAGACCCACCGCACTCGACGAGAGCGCGGAGGAAGGGCTCGATCGAGGACGTCACGCTGACCTCTTCGGCGCGCGCCCCGGCGGGCTGTAGCCCTCGCCGATGACGGCCAGGACGTCGCCCTCCTGCACGAGCCCGCCCTCGCCCACGGGCAACGAGCTGACGGTCCCGGCCACCTCCGCGACGACCGGGATCTCCATCTTCATCGACTCCAGGACCAGCAGGACGTCGTCGGGCCCGACGTCATCGCCCTCGGCCGCGACGACCTTCCAGACCGTGGCCGCCATCTCGGCGCGGATCTGCCTCACGGCAGCAGCCCCTGCATCCAGGCCTCGACGCCGGCGGCGTCGCGAGGCAGGGCCGCGGACAGGTTGACCGGGTCGCCGGCCGTGACCACGACGTCGTCCTCGATCCGCACCCCGATGCCGCGCAGGTCCGCCGGGACCGTCAGGTCGTCGGGCTGGAAGTACAGGCCCGGCTCGACGGTCAGCACGTAGCCCGGCTGAAGCGGCCCCTTGCGGTAGACCTCGGAGCGGGCGTGGGCGCAGTCGTGCACGTCGATGCCGAGCATGTGGCTGACACCGTGCAGGGTGTAGCGGCGGTAGAGCTGCGCGTCCTCGGCGAGCGCCGCCTCGGCGTCGTCGAGCACTCCCAGCTCGACGAGCCCGTGCGCGAGCACCTGCATCGCGGCGCGGTGCGGCGCGAGGAAGTCCGCCCCGGCCCGGCAGGCGGCGATGCCGGCCTCCTGCGCTGCGAAGACCAGGTCGTACACCTGGCGCTGTCGGGGGGTGAAGGTCCCGTTGACCGGCAGGGTGCGGGTGACGTCGGCGGTATAGAGCTCGACGTTCTCCACACCCATGTCGAGCAGCATGAGGTCGCCAGAGCGGACCGGGCCGTCGTTGTCGGTCCAGTGCAGCGTGCAGGCGTGGGCGCCGGCGGCGCAGATGCTGCTGTAGCCGACGTCGTTGCCCTCGACCCGGGCCCGCAGCCCGAAGACGCCCTCGACCCAGCGCTCGCTGGTCTCCTGGGCGCGGTCGAGCTGGCGCACAACGTCCTCGAAGCCCTTCACCGTCGCGTCGACGGCGTCCTGGAGCTGGGCGATCTCATGCTCGTCCTTGACCAGACGCAGCTCGGACAAGAACTCCACGAGCTCGGCGTCGGCCTCCTCGTCGGTGTCGAACAAGCCTTCGACCCGCGCGTCGTCGCCACGCACGACCCGCGCCGGGCCGCTCAGCTTGTCGAGCTCCTCGAGCGGGCGGGTCTGGATGCCGAGCAGCGCGCTGGTCGCCTCCAGCGAGGGCCGCGGACCGACCCACAGCTCGCCGTAGACCCGGTCGGTGAAGAAGGCCGGGGTGGAGCGGTCCATGACCGGTGCCTGGTAGAGCACCGCCGCGCCGTCGGTCTCGACGACGAGCACCGCGTCGGGCTCGTGCGAGCCGACCAGGTGCGCGAACTCCGTCGACGGCCGGAAGCGGTACTCGGTGTCGTTGGCGCGGGTCTTGTAGCCGCCGGTCGGCACGACGAGCCGCTCCCCGGGGAAGCGCTCGGCGAGGGCCTGTCGGCGCCGGGCGCGGTGCGGCGCCGAGGGGTGCTCTGCCGGCAGCTCCACCACGCGCGGCGCCCACCCCGTCGCCATGAACTCCAGCAGGGCGGCCGGCCGGTCGGGGTCGTGGCCGGCGGTGCCGGGGGTGTCGTGGTCGCTCGGCTGCTCGCTCATGCCGCCGAGCGTACGACTAGCGGCCCTTCCACTCCGGGGTGCGCTTCTGCAGGAAGGCGCCCACGCCCTCGGCCGCGTCCTCGCTGGTGTTGAGCAGCGACAGCTGGGCCTGCATGGCCTCCAGCCCGGGGGCGAGCGTTGTCTCCATCGCCGCGAGGAACGCCGCCTTGCCGAGCCGCACGGCCACCGGCGGCTTGCCGGCCAGCGCCACTACCAGGGCCTCGGTCTGCTCGCGCAGCGCAGCAGCGGGGACGACCCGGGACAGCAGACCCATCTCGAGCGCCTCGGCGGCGGGGACCCGGCGGGCCGACAGCATCATCTCCATCGCTCGCTTGGGGCTGACGTGGCGGCCCAGCAGCGCGCTGACCATGAACGGCCACAGCCCGAGGTCGACCTCCGGCAGGCCGAAGGCCGCGTCGTCGGCGGCGAGCACGAGGTCGCAGCCCAGGACCAGTCCGACGCCGCCGGCCAGGCACAGCCCCTGGACGCTCGCGACGACCGGCACGGGGCAGGCACGCATCGCCAGGACCACCTCGCGCAGCAGCCCGCGACCCTCGTGCACCTCGAGCCCGGTGGCGTCGGGGGCCATCTGCACGAGGTCGGCGCCGGCACAGAAGACCCGCTCACCGGCGCTCGTGACGAGCACGACCCGGGCGTCACCCGGCGCCCGCAGGGCCTCGAGCATCGGGCGCAGCACGTCGCCGGACAGCGCGTTGCGCTTGGCCTCGCGATCGATGTGGAGCCGGAGCACCCCGCCTTCGGTGGTCACCTGCAGGTCGCTCACGGCGGTCCTTCCTCGGCGGGTCGCGGGTGCTGACCCGCCCGGCGGCGGCGAGACTACCGATGTGTCTCTCGTCGTGGTCGTGCTGCTCGTGGCCCTGGCAGCCGGCTGGCTGCGCGGCGGCAGCATGGACCGGCTCGGCTCGCTCCCGCTTCGGGCCCGCGCCCTGGTGGTGCTCGCGCTGGTCGTCCAGCTCGTCGGCATCCTGGTCGGCGGGCCGCTTCACCCGGTCGGGCTGGCGGTGTCGGCCGTCCTCGTCGTGGCCTTCCTGGCCCGCAACCGCGGCCTGCGCGGCACCGGCCTGGTGGCGCTGGGGCTGCTGGCCAACGCGCTGGTCGTCGGGCTGAACGGCGCCATGCCGGTGCGGCTCGAGGCAGCCGCGCGGGCCGGCACCGGGGTGCAGGACCTGGTCCTCGGCGACACCCGGCACGAGCTCGAGGGCCCCGCCACCCGGCTGCGGTTGCTCGGCGACGTGATCCCGGTGCCGCTGCCGGTACGGCCCGAGGTGGTCAGCGTCGGCGACGTGCTGGTGGCGGCCGGGCTCGGTCAGCTCGTCGCGCTCGGCATGGTCCACGGACCGGGG
>JBBSLB010000101.1:0-8976 GCA_038255675.1 Mycobacteriales bacterium | reverse complement strand
CGGCGCCGTAGCCCCCGAGCGAGGGTCCGTTCTTGACCGGCGGGACGGTGCCGTGCCCGGGCAGGCGAGGCAGGTGGACGAGCAGCGTGTAGCGGCTGCTGCGCTCCACCACGGTGCCGATCGCGGACCTGTTCAGCCCGACGATCAGGTCGCCCTCCCAGTGCCCGGGCACCGCGCGGTCCTCGGCTTGGGCCGGCCGCTCGGACAGCACGACGTCGGCGGTGACGTGACCCTGGGGCTTGTTCCGAGAGCGTTCTCGAGGCTTGCGCAGCGCCCGGCCTGTCCGCGGGCAGGCCACCAGCTCGCGCTTGAGCGCGCCGCGGCCCTCGATGAAGAGCGCCTGGTAGATCGCCTCGTGGCTGATGCGCATCGTCTCATCGTCGGGGAAGTCGACGACCAGCCGCCGGGAGATCTGCTCCGGGCTCCACGCCGTCGCCCAGCGCCGGTCGGCGCGGTGCGGCTTGTTCAGCCCCTTCCACGTCGTAGCAGGGCCTGCCGCGATCGTCTGATCCGGCCGCTGCAGCTGCCCGCTCAGGCGTGTCTGCACGTACTCCTGCAAGCGCGGGTTGCTGGCGAGCTTGGCCTGCTTGGGCCGGCGGGCAGCGGTATGGGCCTTCCACTGCGCGACACTGGCCCGGTACTCCCGCTTGCCACTGCGGGTCGCGGCGTTGCGCCGCAGCTCCCGCGAGATCGTGCCCGGGTCCCGCATGAGTTCACGGGCAATCGCCCGGACCCCCAGGCCCCGCGCCAGGAGCAGCGCAAGCTCCTCACGCTCGTCGAAGGACAGGTAGCGGCCGGACGGTTCGGCCAAAGTCGGCGGCGGCATGCCGCCAGCGTGGCGAAACCAGCGCACCCCGACCGGCGTCGACACGCCCATCTCGAGCGCGGCGTCCTCGGTGCTCTTGCCCTGCGCGATCAGGCGCCAGAACACGCGCTCGACATGGCGGGCTGGCATTGGCCGTCCCGGGGACCGCATCGCGGGTCGTAACGCCCGGTCCGCCTGCTGCTGACGTCGCACCATCTGCCACCTCCGTGATCATGAGGTGTTGCGACGACCGGTTGAATCCGCCTTGGACCCCACGGTCGGAGTGGTGGATCAGCTCGCTGGTGTCGTGGCCGTCGTGCTGGCGGGTCCACAGGCCCATGTTCAGCGCGTCCAGCGCGAGGTCGGTGCGCAGTGAGGTCGACAGTTGCCAGCCCACGATGCGACGGCTGAAGACGTCCAGCACGAACGCGGCGTAGACCCAGCCGGCGAAGGTCCGGCAATAGGTGATGTCGGCGACCCAAAGCCGGTCCGGCGCACAGGCTGTGAAGGTCCTTTCGACCAGGTCCTTGCGGGTGTCAGGGCCGGTGCCGGGCACGGTCGTACGAGGTCCCTTGGCCCGCGAGATGCCCCGCAGGCCGAGGTCTTTCATCAGCCGCTGCGTCATGCAGCGGGCCACCGGCTGCGACCCTGCCAAGACCTCCTCCCGGCCCAGCGACGCGTGCATCTTGCGGATCCCGTAGACGCCCTAGTTCTCCTTGTGGACCCGAGCGATGATCGGTTTGAGGTCCTCGTCGCGCAGCGCCCGCGCGGACGGCGGGCGGGTCCTGGCGGCGTAGAAGGTGCTCGGAGCGATCGGCACATCCGCGCTGGTCAACGCGGTGCAGATCGGCTCGACTCCGAACATGTTCTTGTGCTGCTCGACGTAATCGACGATCAACGAGATGGGCGGTCGAGCTCCGCCGCGAAGAAAGCCGACGCCGACCGCAAGATCGCATTCGCGCGCCGCAGCTCCCGGTTGTCCCGCTCCAGCTGCTTGATCGTCTCTGCCTCCGTCGTGCTCGTACCGGGGCGCGAGCCAGCGTCGACCTCGGCCTGCGTCACCCAGCCTCGGAGCGTCTCGGGGTTGATCCCCAGCTGCTCACCGATCCGCACGCACGCGCTCGGGCGGCTGGCGGGGTCCTTGCGCGCGTCCAACGTCAACCTGATCGCTCGACCCGAAGCTCCTCCGGGTACTTCCGTGGTGCTGCCAATTCTCGATCCTCCGTGGCTTGATGGTCTCCATCAAACCCGGCACGAGACATGGTGCGCGGCACCACGTCGACGTCAACGGTCCGGCGCACCGACCCGTGCAGCTCTGCGGCGTAACCACCGACGACGACATAGGCAACCCGGTGGCGCTCGAGGACCTCGAGCAGCGCAGCGGCGTCCAGCGGCACTCGGTCCTGGTCGTCGGTCACGGGCTGGCCGTCGCGGCCTGCCGAGCCGTCGCGAGGGCCTGGCTGGTGCGCTCGAACGCGCGGTCGTGCTGGGCCTGCTGCTCGCTGGTCAGGGCCGCCCGACGCGCATCAAGGACATCGTCGTGGTCGTCGTATGCCTCGACCCGGACGCGTAGTTCCAGGTCGGCGGCGGCCAGGAGCCGGCTGATCGTGACCAGCGACGGCTGGCGGGCCCCGGACTCGATCCGGGCGACGGTGGAGACCGGCACGCCGGCGGCGTCGGCAAGTTGGCGCTGGGACCAGCTTCGCTGCTGCCGGGCCAGGCGCAGCAGGTTGCCGGCCATCCGCTCTGTGTACCGCTGAGTGGTGGGGCCAGAGACCGTCATGACCCGATGATAGCCAGTTGGCTCAAGCACTGCCCGGTGTCAGCCTCCGGCCGGCGCCCGGCGCAAGGTCGGGCGGCAAGCCGGAAGCCGAATCCCTGTTCGGCACGTCGCAGGGTGCCACCTATGTCGCGTTGTGCCTGCGGGTGACCGGCACGGGCGGCCGGGGGTCCGGGCGCACATCGTCGGCGGCGCAACAGAAGATGGCTGCGCCGAACTCCACGACGTAGTGCGCGGGGTCGCCCTCGTAGTCCAGGAAGACCCCCTAGTCGCCTGTGGTCACGACGTCGGGTTCGAGCGGAAGGCGTGGCCCAACCCAGGTGAGAGCTTGGCCGAGCACGAGGTCACGCGGGAGCGCCACGTTCGCACCGTAGCCCCGGCTTGGTGGTGATCGCACCCGCCCCCACACGGTCATCGGCAGAAGCGGACGTCCCGTCATGCGGACGGTGGCAAGAAAGAGAGGCCGACTGCGTCGCAAAGTCGATGGCGGGCATCGCGCAGGTGGACCGCCGAGGACGCCGCCGCGGACGGGCACAACCGGACTGCTGCGCTCAAATGACCGGTACGAAGCGGTAAGAGATCGTGGTGGCGACGGGCCGTGCATTTCGCCCCCGCAACCGCCAGTGTCGGCAGCGCCGCTGACCCGCGAAAGATCCCCCAAGCCCACGACAGGGCCCTGAGGTTGCGTCAGAGAGCGGCGCCTGATCCAGTGGCCGCGCGGCACACCGCGTCGGCGAACAGCTCGAAGGTGAAGACGCTGTCGTACGGGACATCGGCGTAGCGCGTGGTCACGCCGTCAACCGTGATGTTCCCGCTGAAGGTCGCGGGTGCGTCCGGGGGCTCGATCAGGGTCCCGACGATCCGGAAGAGCGCCGGTCCGGTGACCGGCCGCACCTCGAGGACGGTGCCGGAAGAGATGATCGTCCGGGTGCTGTCGTCGCCCGGCACGGCGAACGGCTCGGTGAACCGCACGTGGGTGCCGATCGTGGCGGTCACCGGTCCGGTGGGCGAGAGGCTCAGGAAGTCGGTGTCCTTCGTGCGAAAGCTCCGGTCCACGTTGCGGTAGTCCTGGTCGTAGTAGCGGGTCTGGTAGCGGTCGAAGGTGGCGGTGTTCCGCAGCGGGACGCTGCACCCGAAGTCCTCGATCAGCCCGAAGTCCAGCTCCCGGTGCAGCTCACCGGTGCAGACCGGCCCGGCGGTCTTGAGCTTGCAGTCCCACGGCGCAAAGCCCGAGCTCAGGGACGGCTGCAGGCGGCTCTCGTCGACCGTGCTCGGAGTGGCCTGCGCGCTGCTCACCGGGGTCAGGAGAGCCAGCACCACGCCGGCGAGGGCGAGGGCTCCCGTGCGAGTTCTGGTCATGACGTCTCCTGGAGGCAGGGGCACCTGTCGTGCCGACGACGCCACCGTGGGCCGCACCGGTATGCGGGCGCCTTCCGTCGGTATCCGTCGGGTATCCGCGCCGTTGACGCGCTCCTGCGCTACGGCCCAGGATGCGGCGCATGGGCGTCCGCCTGCTCGGCCCCGCCCGTGTGGACGGGGATGCCACGCTGCGTCCCCGCGACCTGCGGGTGCTGAGCGCGCTCGCGGTTCGGCGCGGCCTTGCGGTGTCGGCGGCCGAGCTCGCCGACGCCGTGTGGGGCCCCGCTCCTCCGGCGTCGTGGCCCAAGCAGGTGCAGATCTGCGTGGGTCGGCTGCGCAAGGCTCTGGGCGCCGCTGTCGTGGAGACCGTCGGGAGCGCCTACCGGCTCCAGGCGGACGCTTTGGACCTTGACGTCACCGACTTCGAGCAGCTGGTGGTCCGTGGCCGGGTCCTGGTGCAGGCCGAGGAGCTCGACCGGGCTGCCGCCACCTTCGCGCGAGCCGGGGCGTTGTGGCAGGGCACCCCGTTCAGCGACCTCGACGGGTGGTCGCCGGCACTGGCCGAACGCCTGCGCCTGGAGGATCTGCACCGTTCGCTGGACGAGGAGCTGCTGGACGCCCGGCTGCGGTGCGGAGAGCACCGCGAGGTGGCCGGCAGGGCCGAGGCCCTGGTCGCCGAGGACCCGCTGCGCGAACGCCGCTGGGCGATCCTGGCGCGGGCGCAGTACCAGTGCGGACGCCAGGCGGACGCCCTGCGCTCCCTGCAGCGGGCACGACGTCTGCTGCTGGAGCAGCTGGGCGTCGACCCGGGACGTGAGCTGGTCGAGCTCGAGGCGGCCATCCTGCGCCAGGAGCCGGCGCTGCTCAGCGTGCCCGCTCAACGCGCCGTCTCGGGCGACTGCCCGTACAAGGGCCTGTCCTGGTACGACACCGGCGACCGGCTGTACGGCCGCGACCGCGAGGTCGACGCCTGCCTCGCGCGGCTGCAGTCCAGCCCGTTCCTCGTGCTGGCGGGCCCGTCAGGATGCGGGAAGTCCTCACTCCTGCGCGCCGGAATCGTGCCTGCGCTGCACCGGCTGGACCGATCCACCCTGCTGCTCGTGCCCGGCCCCGACGGCGGGCTGGACCTGCCCGGCCGCCGTGACGCCGAGCCCGTGCCTGTGCTCGTCGTCGACCAGCTGGAGGAGGTGTTCGCCGCCGCTCACGGCGTCGAGCAGGTCCGGGCGACCTGCGCCCGGCTGGCCGCACACGCCCGCGAAGTCGGGCCGGTCGTCCTGGCCGTACGCGCGGACCACCTCGCCGGACTGGCCGCCGACCCCTCACTCGGGCAGCTCGTCGAGCAGGGGCTGCACCTGGTCAGCCCGCTGTCCGCCGGCGCGCTCCGCGAGGCGATCGAGCGGCCGGCCGCCGACGCCGGCCTGCGCATCGAGGAGGGCCTGGTCGACCTCCTTGTCCGGGACTCCGAGGGCGAGCCAGGCGCCCTGCCGCTGCTGTCCCACGCCCTGACCGAGACCTGGCTGCGCCGTGACGGCAACGTGCTCACCGTCGAGGGCTACCGCGCCACCGGCGGCATCCGCGGTGCGGTGTCCCGCTCGGCAGACCGGCTCTACGAAGGGCTGCCGCCCGAGCAGCGGCCCGTCGTCCGGTCCCTGCTGCTCCGGCTCGTCGCACCGTCCATGGACGGGGACCCGGTCCGCTGCCGCGTCCAGGCCGACCGGCTGCGGGGCAATAGCGATCGCGAGCGGGTCCTGGCGCTGCTCATCCGCAGCCGGCTCGTCACCGCCCAGGACGAGGTGGTCGAGATCTCGCACGAGGCGCTGGCGCGGGCCTGGCCACGACTGCGTTCGTGGCTCGACGACGACAGCGCCGGCCAGCGCGTCCTGCGACACCTCACTGTTGCCGCGGACGGCTGGGACGCGCTCCGCCGGCCCGACAGCGAGCTCTACCGCGGGGCGCGGCTGGCGACCGCCGCCGAGCAACGCCGGGACGGCCGAACCGACCTCACCGCGGTCGAGCAGGCGTTCCTCGACGCCTCGATCGCCCACGCTGACTCCGAGCAGCTGGGCGCCCAGGTGCGCGCCGCCTACGACGCCCGCCGCAACCGCAGGCTGCGCGGCCTGCTCACCGCCGTGCTCGGACTGCTCCTGGTCTCCGTGCTGGCCGGCGGGGCGGCCGTTCTGAACGGCAACGAGGCGCGCGGTCAACGCGACGCCGCCCGCGCGGCGCAGGACACCGCGCGCCTGCAGTCGCTCGTCAGCACCTCCCTGGCTCTGCGCAGCACCGACCGAGACGTCGCCGCGCTGCTCGCAGTGGAGGCCGCCCGGCGGTGGGCGGGTGACCCGCTGCCGCTGTCCGGCCTGCTGAGCAGCTTCACCGGCAGCCCCGGCTTCCTGGGCTACCGGTACGTCGCCGACGCCGGATCGCTCACCGGCGCGCTCGTGCCCGGAACGCCCAACGCGGTCATCGCCGCGGATGGCGGGAGCCTCGAGCTCCTGGATCTCGACACCGGGCGGACGCGCGTGATCCCGGACGGGGGCTCGTCGCCCCGGACCTTCGACCGGCAGGTCGCGGTCAGCGCCAACGGACGCGTCGCCGTCGTGCTCCGCGGCCTTCGCGACGACACGTGCTTCGACCTCGACCGGCTCAGGGCGACCAACGGCGACGGCTGCGCCACGCTCGACGTCTTCGACGTCCGTACTGGTGCGCGCCTGCTCGGACCCCTCATCCCCCCGGTCGGACCGGGTGCCGTTGCCCTGAGCGACGACGGAGCGCTCGTCGCCGTCGCCGGCGGCTACGACGGCGCACTGGCGGTCTACCGGACGGCGGACGGGAGCCGGGTCGCGGTCGTCCCCGGCCTGCCGCGGCCCTCCGACGCGCAGCAGCGGCTGGACAGCGCAGGAGTCGCCTTCGGCCCGGACGGGTCGGTCTACCTCGGGTCGCTCGCCGGGCCGGTGCGCATCATCGACCCCGTCGACGGCTCCGTGGTGCGCACGATCGCTGCGCCGCCGGGTTCCTCCAACCAGCACGTGCACGTCGGGGCGGACGGCGGCCTCGTCACCGGCGGCCCCGAGTGGCTGTTCTCAGCCGATGCGAGCACTGGCCAGCGCCGCTGGGTGCAGGACCTGCGCGGCAGGCACCCCGATCCGTGCCCGTTCCTCGCGGTGTCGGCGATGGCCGGCACGGTCTACTGCGGCAACCACTTCGGGCAGATCGAGCAGCGGGCGCGCGGCACCGGGCAGCGCACCGGGACCGTCCTGGACCCGCAGCTCGGCGACGTCGGTCCGCTTGCCACGAGCGATGACGGTGAGCAGCTGGTGGCCTTCGGCGCCCAGGTCCCTGCCGTCTCGCGATGGCAGCTGGATGGCGGTGGGCTGGTCACGCAGTCCATCGCCAAGGGCCACGTCCTCGCCGACGGCTTCGACACCGCCGACGGGAGTCGGCTGCTCGTCGCCGCCCGGCGACCGACCGCCACCGTCGACGTGGACTTCGACGACTGGGCGGTGTGGGACGCCTCGGCCGACCGAGAGGTCGACCCGGTCGAGGTAGACCTGGAGGGCGTCGGCTGGGCCGGTCGGGACACCCTCGTAGGTCTCGACCGCAGCACCGAGCTGTTCGGCTGGTACGACCTGCGGCGCAGGGCGCTCGTCCCGGGTGTCGAGATCACCCCCGAGTGCGAGCACCTGTGGTCGGCCGCCGCCGGGACGCGCGCCTACTGCGGCCTGCTGAACGGCGAGATCTGGACGCTCGACGTCGCGACCCGGGAACGGATCCCTCCCCTGATCCGCGTCTCCGGGCCGGCCTCCTCGGTGTCGGCCACCCGAGACGGCGCTGTTGTCGTCGTCACCGCCCGCGGGCCGAACGGTCCTGTCACCACCGTGCACGACGGCGGGACCGGTGAGCAGCTCACCGCACCGCTCGAGGCAACACCGGAGACCACTGGTGTCAGCCTCGACGGTGTGCTCGTCGGGGCGTCCGGCGGGACGCTCACCCGCTACGACCTGATGACAGGTCAGGTGCTCGCCGAGCTCCCCGGGGCCCGAGGCGAGATCAACACCCTGCAATTCAGCGACGACGGTCGGCTGCTGCTGGCGACCTCGAATGATCAGACCGCCTCGCTCTACGACGTCGCCAGCGGTACCCGCCTCGGCGATCCGATCCCCTCCGACGCACCCCTGATCTACCCGGCGTACCTCCGCCAGGACGGCCTGTCCCTGGCGGTCACCGACGCCCGCGGTGTGCAGGTGTGGGACCTCGACCCGGCGCACCTCGTTGCAGCCGCCTGCCGCCTCGCCGGCCGCAACCTCACCCCGACCGAGTGGCGAACGCACCTGCGCGACCTCGGACCGTACCGGCGCTCCTGCGAGGGCTTCGACACGTCATGAGCGCAGCTCCAGGTGTCGACCGGAGCCCTGCTGGACAGGAAGGCCAGCCCCGCCAGCACTGTGCCCGCCCGCCCGTGGACGCGGAGTCGCCCAGCCCCAAAAGGGGATGCCCATGGACGGAGAGCCGCGGGGCCGCGGGGCTGCGACGGTCGCGCGGCATCTGTGGCAGACGTGGGACGAGGACGAAGCTGGGGTTGGCGACGTCCGCTCATCGACTATCAGAGGTCGACGCTCCTCCCTCCAGAAAGCCGTTCTGTTCGACGGATGCTGACGCCCGTGATTGCACCCGCCCCGGCTCATGCACCTGAGCCGGCGGGTGTTTCCACCTCGCGGCCATGACCAGCAACGGCCCTACTCTCGCAGGGACTCAGCCTCCGTGACGCGTTGGTCAGGGCGTGGGTGGGGGCGGGAACTCAATCCCGTACCGTCCTGCGATCTCGATGAGTCGCGGGATGTCGGGCTCGCTCGGCTCGGGCAGGCGGTCCGTGGTGGTTGTCGGGGAGCCCACCTCCGCGACGAACCCATCGAACCCTGCGGGGCTGGTGATGACGAGGATCGTGCACGGCCCGTCGTCGCTGACGGTGAAGCCGTGCTGCACGTTGCGCGGCAGCCAAAGGAACGAGCCCTTGTGTGCAGCGATCTGCTTCTCG
>JBBSLB010000100.1:0-9043 GCA_038255675.1 Mycobacteriales bacterium | reverse complement strand
CCTCACCGGGGTCTTCGCCTGGCTCACCGCGCAGCCGGCGGGCGGACGCACCTCGTACCTGCTGATCTCGGCGCTGGCGCTCGCTCCGTTCGCGCTGCTCGTGGCGTGGCAGCTGTCGCGGATGGTCGGCGCTCGGGCGCTGCTGTTCGCGGCTGCGCCGGCGCTGGCGCTCTACGCGCTGCACAACTGGGACCTGCTCGCGATAGCAGCGACGAGCAGCGCGCTGTGGGCATGGTGGCGAGGGCGCAGCGGCTGGGCGGCGGCGCTGCTCGGCGTCGGCTCCTGCCTGAAGGTCTACCCGGGGCTGTTCCTGCTGCCCCTGGCCACCGACCGGTGGGTGCGGGGCGACCGCCGCGGCGCCGGCGAGGTGCTGCTCCTCGGGGGTGCGACGGTCCTTGCCGTCAACCTGCCGTTCGTCCTGCTCGACCGCGACGGCTGGTGGACGACGTACGCCTTCCAGAGCGCACGCGCGGCGGACAGCAGCAGCAACAGCCTGTGGTTCTGGGTGTGGCCCTCCCTGAGCACTGCGCAGCTCAACCGCCTGGTGCCGGTGCTTGTCCTGCTCGCGCTGCTCGCTGCGTGCGGCTACGGGCTGCTGCGCGCGCGACGCGAGGGGGTCTTCCCCCTGCTCCAGGTGTGCGCCGCGGTGCTCGTCGCGTTCCTGCTGCTCAACAAGGTGAGCTCGCCGCAGTACACGCTGTGGGTGCTGCCGTTCTTCGCGCTGCTGCGGCTGCGCTGGGGCTGGTGGGCGGCCTACGCCGTCACCGACCTCCTCGTCTACGTCGGCGTCTTCCGCTGGTTCGCTGCGCTCGTGGCCGGAACCGAACCGCAGTTCTGGGAGCGCATGCTGATCGTCGGCGTGTGGACCAAGTGCGCGCTGCTCGCGCTGCTGTTCGTCGTCTTCCTACGCGCCCGCGACGCGCTGCTGGATCAGCCGACCCAGCGGCCCGAGGTGAAGGTCAGCACGAGCAGGGCCATCAGCGGCGCCGACAGCGCGACGTAGGCAGGGTGCACCCATGGCCGGCGCTGCGCCGCCGCGGCCAGAAGCAGGAACAGCGGCCACCACAGCAGCGTCGCGCGCCCGACCGACAGGTAGTAGGTCGACGTCGCGAGAGCGGCGACCGACAGCCCGACGTACGTCGCCTCGCCCCAGCGGCGCTGCACGACCAGCACCCCGGTCAGCACGAGACCGACCGCTACGGAAAGGATCTCGGCGCGGAACGACCAGGCGTGCTCCGCGCCCTGCTCGAGGTTGCGCGCCGCGGACAGCGTGGTGCGGAAGGCGTCCCACGGCGCGGTGAGCTCACGGCCCCAGCCCTCGGCCTGCGCGTGCGACCAGCGCAGCCAGTCGCCGGTCAGGCTCCACAGGTAGGTGACGTAGGCCGCGATCGCGAGAAACGGCCCGGCCAGCGCGACAGCGTCCGCGCGCAACCGCCCGCGGTGCGCGACGAGGTACTGCACGACCAGCCCGCAGGCCAGGAAAAGCCCACTGACCCGCACCGTCGCGGCGCCGGCGACGAGCAGCCCCGCGAGCACCCAGCGATCCTGCCGGGCAGCCAGCCACCCCCACAGCGCGAGCGCCAGGAACAGCGCCTCGGAGTAGCCGGCGAACAGGAAGACGGCGTAGGGCGACAGCACCAGGTAGAGCACCGCGCGTGACGCGGGCAGCCCCTCGAGCACCGCCAGCCGGCCAAGCGCGACCGACGCGGCGGCGCCGGCGAGCAGCGACACGAGCAGGCCCGCCGCAGTCCAGTCGGGCACGACCAGGTGCGCCGCTCGGAGCACGAGCGGCGCGCCAGGGAAGAACGCCTCGATGCCCCGGTCGGGGTAGTCCTGCGGGTAGCCGGCGTAGCCGAACTCCGCGACCTTGCGGAACAGCCCGACGTCCCAGCGGTCCCAGCGCTGGAGGAAGCCCTCGGTGTCGGCCGCACGAGCACCCGAGAGCAGCCATCCTCCGCCCACGGTGAGGACGACGACGACCACGCGCGAGGCGAGCCAGACGCCGATCGCTGCGAGGTCGCCGTCGCTGCGGGTCCTGGTGGGGACGGTCGCCGTCACGCGCGGACGGGGTCGCGGGCCCGGGCCCGGTCCGGTGCGCCGTCGAGCACCCCGCCCATCGGGTCGTCGGAGCCATCGGCGCGCACGCGGTCACGGTCGGGCTGCAGCACGTCTCGGACGACCAGCGCGGCGACGACGACCAGCGCCGCGTCACGCACGGCCAGGGCGCCGATGAACCAGTCGACGTCGATCCCGTCACCGGGCGAGCCGTTGCCGACGAAGAAGTAGAAGCGGGTGAGCAGCACCAGCGCCTCGGCCGCCTGCCACGCCAGCAGCGACCGCCAGTGCGGCCGGGCGAGCACGGCGAGCGGGAGCAGCCACAGCGAGAACTGCGGGCTCCAGACCTTGTTCGTCAGCAGGAACGCCAGCACCGTCAGGAACAGCACCTGCGCCAGCCGCGGCCGTTGCGGCGCGAGCCGAACCAGGGCGACGACGCCCGCCAGGCACAGCAGGAACGACAGCGCGACGACCAGGTTGAGCGTGGACGGCGTCTGGCCCGGCGGGTCCAGGGCCTGCCCGCGCCCCGTCTGCAGGACGTACCAGACCGAGTCCCAGTCGGCCGGACGCGTCGTGTTCAGCTCGAAGAAGCGGTAGGCGGAGTTGACGCCGGTCACCCCACCGACCGTGTGGTGCGGCGACAGCGCGGCCAGGCCCTGCTCACCGAAGCGGTCGAGCGGGCTGCCGGCGATCTGCGTCTGGGTGCCGCCGACGTCGGCGAATACCGGGCTGACCAGGTAGAAGGGCAGGCTCACCAGGACGGGTGTGACAACGAGAGCACCTGCTGTCAGGGCGAAGGCGCGCAGCCGGCCGGCTCGCCAGCACAGTGCGAGCAAGGGCACGAGGAACAGCACCGGGTACAGCTTGGTCGCGGTGGCGAAGCCCAGCAGGACGCCGGCGGCGAGCGGTCTGCGCCGTGCCCACAGCAGCAGGCCGGTGCCGGCCAGCGCCATCGCGATCAGGTCCCAGTTGGTCGTACCGTGCAGCACCAGCAGCGGCGCTGCAGCGAAGATCGCCGCGTCCCACGGCCGCCGGCCGGCGAGCTTCGCGGTGGTCACCACGACGACGAGCGCGCAGGCGCTGAGGATCAACCAGGTCACGTCGTAGAAGTGCCGTGGCCGTCGGCTCTCGGGCAGCACCTCGACCGCGGTCGCGGCGGCCAGCATCGCAGCGCCGATGACGACCGGGTACTCCACCGGGTGCTCGACGTACGGCACCTTGCCCTCGTTGAGTCGCTCGGCGAAGTAGAGGGCGAAGACGTCGGTGTAGCAGCCGCGGGTGTACTGGTACTGATCGGCCCACGGCTGCACCCGGCACGGCGACTTCTGCCACCAGCCGAGCAGGCTGCTGACCAGGGTCAGCAGGACCAGCCAGCGCAGGGGGGTCCAGAACCGGCGCTCCCCCAGCAGCGCGTGCCGGCCGGGCGGACCGCCCACGGCCGCGGACGCGCCGCGGACGACGGGGTCCTCGACCGAGGGCAGAACCGTGGTCACACGTGTCACTGTGGCAGAGCGGCTAGCCCGCCGGTGTCGCGTCGGCCGGTGGCGGCTCCTCGGCGCCCGGCGGGGGCGGGCCAGGGAGCTGCGGCAGCTCGGGCTCGACAATCACCTCGGGCTCGCCGGTCGGCACCGGTTCCTCGGTCGGTGCGGTCTCGATCGGCTCCGGGGTGGCCGTCTGTGGCCTGCGCGTCGTGCGCGGACGCGGCGAGGACTCCTCGCTCGAGCCCTGCCGGCGGCCGACGTCGGCCCGCTCGGGGAAGTCCTCCTCCTCCACGCCCGCAAGGGCGACGTCGGTGTAGGCCTTCCAGATCCGGGTGGAGAAGCCACCGCCGGTCGCCTCGACGCCGTCGATGCGGATCGTCTGCGGCTGCGCGTAACCGAGCCAGACCGCGGTGGACAGCTGCGGGGTGAAGCCGACGAACCACGCGTCCTTGTTCTCTGAGCTGGTGCCGGTCTTGCCGGCCGCTGGGCGCCCGCCCTCCAGGCGCGCGCCGCGGCCGGTGCCGCTCTCGACGACCGCCTGCATGGCGAAGGTGGCATCTGCCGCGACCTCCTCGCTGAAGGCCCGCTCGCCCGGCCGGTACTCCGCCTCGTACAGCGACTGGGCGTCGCCGTCCTGGACGCTGACGACGAGGTAGGGCTGCACCGCCTGGCCGCCGTTGGCGAAGGTCGCGAAGCCGACCGCCTGGTCGAGCACGTGCACCTCGTAGCCGCCGAGCGAGATGCCGCCGTTGGTGACGCCGTCGGAGCTGACGAGCGGCACAGCGTCGGGGATCCCGGCCTTGTGCGCGAGCGCGGCGACGGCGGCCGGGCCGACCTCGAGGCCGAGCTCGTAGTAGGCGGTGTTGACCGAGCGCTGGGTCATCTCGACCAGGTCGACGCGGCCGAAGTCCTGGTCGCCGAAGTTGTCGATGCCGTCCTCGACACCGGGGAACTCCTTGGGGCTGTTGCCGTCGAAGGTGCTGCGCAGGCTGATGTCCTGCTCCAAGGCCGCGGCCAGGACGTACGGCTTGAACGACGAACCGGGCTGGCGGCCGACACCCTGGTTGGCGTAGTCGAACTCGGTGCCGCTCGCGCCGCCGTAGTAGGCCCACACCTGGCCGGTGCGGGCCTCGACGCTCACGAGCGCGCCCTGCAGGTCCTCGGCCGTCGGGGTCGGCCCGGTGATCTCCTGGACCGCCGCGACCGCAGCGTCCTGGGCGTTCTTGCGGATGGTGGTCTGGACGGTCAGCCCACCCGCGGAGAGCCGGTCCTGGGCGAAGCCGCGCTCAGCCAGCTCATCGAGCACGGCGTTGATGACGTGGCCCTTGGGGCCGGAGAAGTCGTTGTTGCGATTGCCGGCGCCGGCCGGCAACACCTCGGGGTAGACCTGCTGCGCCCGCTCGGACTCGCTCAGCCAGCCCTCGGAGACCATCCCGTCCAGGACGTACTCCCAGCGGTCGCGCGCGTCCTCGGGGTGCTTCTCCGGGTCGAGCAGCGCGGGCGACTTGATGCTGCTGGCGATCACCGCGCCCTGGGCGACGGTGAGCTCGGAGGCCGGGATGCCGAAGTAGGTGTTGGCGGCGACCTCGATACCGGAGGCCTGCCGACCGAAGAAGATGGTGTTGAGGTAGTCCTCGAGCACCTGGTCCTTGGAGACCGTGCGGCTCATCTTCAGCGCGATGAAGACCTCCTTGATCTTCCGGCTGAAGGTGCGGTCCTGGGTGAGGAAGGCGTTCTTCGCGTACTGCTGCGTGATGCTCGAGCCGCCCTGCTCGACGCCGCCGCCGCGCACGTTCGCGAACAGCGCCCGGGCGATGCCGCGCGGGGCGATGCCCGGGTCGGTGTAGTGGTTGCGGTCCTCCGCGGCGAGGACCGCGCGCTGGACGTCGTCCGGCACCGCGTCGAGCCGGATCGGGATGCGGTTCTGCTCGCCGACCCGGCCCATCTCCGACCGGTCGCTGTAGAGGATGCGGGTGGCCGTGGCCGTCGCGCTCTCGTTCGGCTCCGGCACGTCGGTGACGGCGTAGCCCACTCCCATGAGCAGCAGGAAGCCCAGCACCGAGCCCAGTCCGCCCAGCAGCAGCAGCCGGCCCCAGCGCACGTTCGACAGTCGTCCCATGCAGCCATGGTCGCTCACGGGACGTGCGGCCCGTGTGAGCCGCTGGTCACTCCCCGCGCTCAGCCGGTGCCGTCCGGTGCCCGGTGGAGGGGTCGCGGGCGATCGCACGTCACCTGCTGTCCACCTGTCGTCCACGGCACGTCCTCGTCCCGCTTGCACAGCGGGTGGAGGGGACGTACTGTCCGTTCATCGCGATGTATCGCACCGATACATCGCACCGGCAGAGAAGGGGACGACGTGCTCGAGCTCGCCGTCCTGGGACTGCTCCACGAGTCCCCCCTGCACGGCTACGAGCTGCGTCAGCGGCTCAAGGCCACGCTCGGCACGTTCCGCGCGTTCTCCTACGGCTCGCTGTACCCGTCCCTGCGCCGCATGAAGGACGCCGGGTGGATCGCGGAGGACGAGGGCAACGCGGAGATCGTGGCCGGCGCGCCGCCCCTCACCGGGCGGCGCGGCAAGGTGGTCTACAAGCTGACCGCCGAGGGCAAGGAGCGGCTTGCTGAGCTCCTCGCCGAGGCCGGGCCGTCGGCGTGGGAGGACGAGACCTTCGGCGTCCACTTCGCCTTCTTCGGCCAGACCGACCCCGAGGTGCGCGTGCGCATCCTCGAGGGTCGGCGCACCCGGCTCGAGGAGCGGCGCGAGGGCGTCCGCTCGTCGTTGGCCCGCACCCGCTCACGGCTCGACCGCTACACCCTCCAGCTGCAGGAGCACGGGCTGGAGTCGGTGGAGCGCGAGGTTCGCTGGCTCACCGAGCTGATCGAGACCGAGCGCCGCTCCGCCACCCCCCAGACCGAAGCACCGTCCACACACCCCACAACAGGAAGAGGAGCGCCCTGATGGGTTCCGTCCGTGTCGCCATCGTCGGCGTCGGCAACTGCGCCGCGTCGCTCGTCCAGGGCGTCGAGTACTACCGCGACGCCGACCCGTCGGCCCGCGTCCCCGGTCTCATGCACGTCGAGCTCGGCGGCTACCACGTCCGCGACATCGAGTTCGTCGCGGCGTTCGACGTCGACGCCAAGAAGGTCGGGTTCGACCTGTCCGAGGCGATCCTTGCCTCCGAGAACAACACCATCAAGATCGCTGACGTGCCCCCGATGGACGTGACCGTCCAGAAGGGCAACACGCTCGACGGCCTCGGCAAGTACTACCGCGAGACCATCGAGGAATCCGACGCACCCGCCGTCGATGTCGTGCAGGCGCTCAAGGACGCCCAGGTCGACGTCCTGATCTGCTACCTGCCCGTCGGGTCGGAGCAGGCCGCGAAGTTCTACGCGCAGTGCGCCATCGACGCCAAGGTCGCCTTCGTGAACGCGCTGCCGGTGTTCATCGCCGGCACCCCGGAGTGGGCCGAGAAGTTCCGCGCCGCGGGCGTCCCGATCGTCGGCGATGACATCAAGAGCCAGGTCGGCGCGACCATCACGCACCGCGTCATGGCCAAGCTGTTCGAGGACCGCGGCGTCATCCTGGACCGCACCTACCAGCTCAACGTCGGCGGCAACATGGACTTCAAGAACATGCTCGAGCGTGACCGGCTGGAGTCCAAGAAGATCAGCAAGACCCAGGCCGTGACCTCCAACATGGAGCACGACATGGGCGCGCGCAACGTGCACATCGGCCCGTCGGACTACGTCCAGTGGCTCGATGACCGCAAGTGGGCCTACGTCCGCCTCGAGGGCCGCGCCTTCGGCGACGTCCCGCTGAACCTCGAGTACAAGCTCGAGGTGTGGGACTCGCCGAACAGCGCGGGCGTCATCATCGACGCGCTGCGCTGCGCGAAGATCGCCGCTGACCGCGGCGAGGGGGGCCCGGTGCACCCGGCGTCGACCTACTTCATGAAGTCCCCGCCCAAGCAGGTCCGCGACGACATCGCCGGCCCCGCGCTCGAGGCGTGGATCAACGGCGAGACCACCGGCGAGCACGCCGCTGCCGAGGCCGAGCAGGCCACCGAGCAGTAGTCCCAGCCCCGTACGACCGACGGCCCGGCGCTTCCCTCGTGGAGGCGCCGGGCCGTCGCGCGTAGTGCTGCCGCGCTGCCGCGCCCCGCGCCCCGCGCTCCGCGCTGAAGATCAACAGGAGCCTGCCGGCGGGACGCGCGCGTGTCGTGGACGGGATCATCCTGATGATCACCAGGAGACGGGCGGGTGGGCGAGTGGGCGAGTGGGCGGGCGGGTGGGCGAGTGGGCGGGCGGGCGGGCGGGCGGGCGGGCGGGCGGGCGGGCGGGTCAGGAGGCGGGCGGGTGGGCGGGTGGGCGGGCTCGTGGTCGGGCGGTCGCTCGCGGTCGGGTGAGAGGGTGCGCCCATGACGAACGCCTGGGCCCTCGAGGTCGCCAAGAGCGACCTGTCCGCGACCGTGCTGCACGACCTGGACGTGCCCGAGCCCGGGTCGGGGGAGGCGGTGCTGCGCGTCGACCGGGTCGGGATGACCGCCAACAACATCACCTACGCGGTGCTCGGTGCGTCGTTCCGCTACTGGGAGTTCTTCCCGGCGACCCAGCCCGACCAGGGTCGGGTGCCGCTGTGGGGCTTCGCCGAGGTCGTCGCGTCCCAGGCCGAGGGCGTCGAGGTGGGGCAGCGCGTCTACGGCTACCTGCCGACCGCCTCGCACCTCGTGGTGCGGCCGGAGCGGGCCGACGCGCGCGGTTTCCGCGACGCGACGCCGCACCGCACCTCGCTGCCCTCGCCCTACAACGCCTACGCGCTGACGACCGGCGACGCGGCGTACGACGCCGAGCGCGAGGACCTTCAGGTGCTCTTCCGTCCGCTGTTCTTCACCTCCTTCATGCTTGCGGACCAGTTGCAGGACACGGGCGGCGTCCTGGTCCTCAGCTCGGCCTCCAGCAAGACGTCGTACGGCGCCGCCTTCCTGCTGCGGCAGGCCGGCCGCGAGGTCGTCGGTCTCACCTCACCGGGCAACGTCGCCTTCACCGAGTCGCTCGGCTGCTACGACCGAGTCCTCGCCTACGACTCCGTGACCGAGCTGGCGCAGGTCCCGACGGCGTACGTCGACGTGGCCGGCAGCACGCCGCTGCGCCAGGCGCTTCACGCGCACCTCGGCTCCTCGCTCGGGCTCGACCTCGTCGTCGGCGTCACCCACCAGGACAGCGCGCCGGCCGGGCGGCTCGAGGGCGCGCGCCCGACGGTGTTCTTCGCCCCGGACCGGATGCGGCAGCGGACCGAGGACTGGGGCCGCGAGGGGCTCGACGAGCGCTTCGGCGCGGCGTGGTCGTCCTTCGCGCCGGTGGTCGAGGGCTGGGTCGACGTCACCGTCGGCGAGGGACCGCAGGCACTGCAGGCGGCCTACCTCGAGGTGCTCGGCGGCAGCAGCGACCCGCGCACCGGACACGTGATCCAGCTGTAGCCGCACCGGAGCCCGGCACCCCGTCGAGGG
>JBBSLB010000099.1:0-9083 GCA_038255675.1 Mycobacteriales bacterium | reverse complement strand
TGGTCACAGGCAGATCGGGCCGGGCCCGCTTGACCAGCGCGGCGAGCACGCCCGCAGGGGCCAGCTCGACGGCGCGGGTCGCGTCGCCGACCGCGGCCAGGCACAGGTCGAAGCGGACAGGATGGGTGAGCTGGGCGACCAGCCGGTCCAGGAGCTCGCGGCCGTCGCGCAGCCGCGCCCCGTCAGCGTTGGCGACAACGTCGCAGTGCGCGTCGCTCGGCTCCAGGTCGCGCACCAGGGCGGTGAGCCCAGGCACGGCGGGGGCCATCGCGTCGGTGTGGAAGGCGCCGGCCACCGCGAGCCGGCGGACCCGCGCGCCGTTGGCGGGGGTCCAGGCATCGAGCGCGTCCAGCGGTCCGCCGACGACGACCTGCCCGGCGACGTTCACCGTGGCCACCTGCAGCCCGGCGGCCACGACGTCGGCGTCGTCGAGAGCAGACCCGCCGAGCAGCGCGGCCATGCCGGTCGGGCGCACGGCGGCAGCTTCGGCCATGAGCCGCCCACGGCCGGCGGCCAGCAGCACCGCCTCGTCGTCGGTGAGAACACCGGCCAGCGCGAGTGCGGAGAGCTCGCCGACGCTGTGCCCGCAGACCAGGTCGGGCCGACCCTCGCCGAGCAGTGCGCGTCCGCTCAGCAGCGCGGCGGCGGTGAGCAACGGCTGGGCCACCTCGGTCTGCCGCACGGCCTCGGCGGGCGCGCTCGTTCCGAGCTCGAGCAGGTCGAGGTCGGTGAGCGCGGACCAGCGGGCGAGGCGGTCGCCGGCACCGGGCAACGTGAGCCACGGCGTGAGCAGGCCCGGAGCCTGGGAGCCCTGACCGGGCGAGAGAAGGAGCAGCACGAAAGAGAGCCTGCCCGAGTACCGGCCGGTAGCCCGCGTGCGGCTCGGACGGAGAACGCGGCCAGGTGTTGTGGGAAACCTACAAAGACCTGGTCCGGCCGATCACCAGGGCCAACCGGACGACCAGGCCCTGGCGCGGGTCGGTCAGGTCGCGCCCGGTGACCTCCGCGAGCTTCTTGAGCCTGTAGCGCACGGTGTTCGGGTGCAGGAACAGCGCCCGACCGGTGCCCTCTACCGATCCGCCGCCCTCCAGGTAGGCCGCCGCAGTGGCCAGCAGGTCGCCACCGGCGGCCCCCAGCGGCATGTAGACCTCCTCCACCAAGCGGCGACGCGCCGCCTCCTCGCCGAGCACCACCCGCTCGGCCAGCAGGTCGCTCGCCCCGACGGGGCGCGGCGCCTGGGGCCAGGCCCGCACTGCGGCCAGCCCTGCCAGCGCCTCCTGCACCGACGGCGAGGCCGCCGCGAGCTCGCCGACGACCGGCCCGATGACGACGGGCGCGGGCGGCAGCGCCGCGACCAGCTGCTGCACCGCTCGCTCGACCGAGGTGGTCCCGCCGACGATGAGGACGAGCGCGGCCGACGCCTCGCCGCTGAGCAACGAGAGGCCGCTGTGCCGCGCACCGGCCCGCAGCTGGGGCAGGTCGAGGTCGACCGGGGCGGGTGCGGCCAGCGCGACGACCCAGTCGACCCGGCTCCACCCGAGCGAGGCTGCGCGCGACAGCGTGAGCTCGCCGGCGTGACCGCGCACGAGCGCGTCGACGACCCCGGCCTCGACCCGGGCGTCCCAGGCGCCGCGCGACTCGGCAGCCGACGCGTAGACGTCCGCGGCGGCGAAGGCCAGCTCGCGGGAGTAGCGCAGCACCGCCTCGGCCAGCACCGCCTCGTCGCCGGGCGCGGCCAGCGACGGCACCGCCTCCTCCACGACGCCGACCGCGATGCGGATGAGCTGGACGGTCTGCTTGAGGTTCACCGACCGGGCCAGCTCGCGCGGCGCGGCCGCGAACACCTCGGGCCCGACCGGCAGCGGCTCCCCGGGCGTGCGCAGCCACTGGGCGAACGTCGACAGCCCGGCCTGCAGGACCAGCCCGACGTAGGACCGCTGCTCCGGCGGCAGCGCGCCGAACCACGGCAGCTCCTCCATCGCCCGCACGCACTGGCTGCTCAGGCTGGAGGACGAGCGCTGCACCCGCTGCCACGTCGCCTGCGTCACCACGCGACTGTGCCAGAGCCGGCCTCAGCCCCGGCGCCGCCGAGCGGGTGCCCGGCCCGCAGGCTGGGGTGGCGACACGCCGTCGGGGCGGCGCTGCAGGGGGCGCAGCACGGGCTCGCCCGGGCGCACCTCGACGTCCTCGTCCTCGTGCCGGACGACGAGCGGCTCCTCGCCGCGCACCAGGGAGTAGGTGACCTGGTGCTGCTCCACCTCGACCAGCAGGACGCCGTCCCGGCGCACGATGCGGAAGGCCAGCCGGTCGATCCCCTCCGGCAGCCCGGGCCGGAAGGACAGCCGACCCCCGGAGTCCCGCATGCCGCCGAAGCCGTTCACCAGCGCCGTCCAGCCCCCCGCCATCGAGGCCATGTGCAACCCGCCCGCGGTGTTGTCGTGCAGGTCCCGCAGGTCCATCAGCGCGGCCTCGGCTGCGTAGTCGTACGCCAGGGAGAAGTAGCCGACCTCCGCAGCGAGGACCGCCTGCGTGGCCGAGGACAGCGACGAGTCCCGGACCGTGAGCGGCTCGTAGTAGTCGACGTTGCGGCGCTTCTGCTCGGGTGTGAAGGCCTCGCCGCACAGCTGCATCGCCAGGACCAGGTCGGCCTGCTTCACCACCTGGCGGCGGTACAGCTGGAAGTACGGGAAGTGCAGCATCAGCGGGTACTCGGTCGGATCGGTGTCCGCGAAGTGCCACCTCGCGTGGTCGGTGAAGCCCTCCGACTGGGGGTGGACGCCGAGCCGCTCGTCGTAGGGGATGTACATCGCGGCGGCGGCGTCACGCCAGGCGGCGACCTCCTCGGCGCCGACACCGAGCAGCGCGGCGAGGTCCGGGTGGCGCACGGAGACCTCGGCCGCGGCGCGCAGGTTGCGCGCCGCCATGAGGTTGGTGAAGACGTTGTTGTCGGCGATGGCGCTGTACTCGTCCGGACCGGTGACGCCGTCCAGCCGGAACGCGCCGCTCATCGTCCGGTGGCCGAGCGACAGCCAGAGCCGCGCGGTCTGCACGAGCAGGTCGACGCCGATCTCGCGCTCCAGGTCGACGTCGCCGGTCGCAGCGACGTGGCGCACCAGCGCGTCGGCGATGTCGGCGTTGATGTGGAACGCCGCCGTACCCGCCGGCCAGTAACCCGAGCACTCGTCGCCGTTGATGGTGCGCCAGGGGAAGGCGGCGCCGGCCAGGCCCAGGGTCTGGGCCCGCTCGTGCGCCTTGTCGAGCGTGCCGTGCCGCCACCGGAGCACGTCGGCCGCCGCGGCGGGCGTCGTGTGAGTCAGCACCGGCAGCACGAACGTCTCGGTGTCCCAGAAGGCGTGACCGTCGTAGCCGGGCCCTGTGAGCCCCTTCGCCGGGATCGGCCGCTGCTCGGCACGGGCGCCCGACTGCAGCACGTGGAACAGCCCGAAGCGGACCGCCTGCTGCAGCTCGGGGTCGCCGTCGACCTCGACGTCGGCCCGGTCCCAGAAGTCGTCGAGGTAGGAGCGCTGCTCGGCCAGCAGCTCCTCCCACCCGGTCGCGCAGGCGGCTGTCAACGCGGCCGCGACCTGGTCGCGGACGGCCGGGAGCGAGCGCCGATGGGACCAGCCGTACGACACGATCTTGACCAGACGCAGCCGCTGGCCGGGCCTGAGCCGGGCGGTGAAGGTGGTGCGGGCCCAGTCCTCGACCGCGTCGGCGCGCACCTCGACGTCGACGCCCTCCGGCACGGACAGCATGTGCTCCATCGCGGCGCCGATGCGGATGCCGCTGTTCTTCGTCCGGTGGATGAGGTGCGCCGCCGTGCCCTTCGCGTACGCCTCCTCCGCGACGAGTGGGTGGGCCAGCGCTGCGGCCGCGCGTGGGTCGCCCTTGGCCAGCTCCACGAGCTCCTCGTCGGCGACCAGCTCGGACTGCACGACGACCCGGGCCTCGTTCCCGATGGGCTCGATCTCGTAGCAGAGCGCCACGATCGAGCGCTGGGTGAGCGAGACCAGGCGACGGCTGCGCAGCAGCACCTCCTGCCCGGCCGGCGACACCCACTCGACCTGCCGGTCGAGCAGACCCGCGCGGAAGTCCAGGCACCGCTCGTGCCGTCGCAGCTCGCCGTACCGGACGTCGAAGGGCTCGTCGTCGACGAGCAGCCGGACCAGCTTGCCGTTGGTGACGTTGATGATCGACTGACCGGACTCCGGGTAGCCGTAGCCGCTCTCGGCGTACGGCAGGGGGCGCAGCTCGTAGACCGAGTTGAGGTAGCTGCCGGGCAGGACGTGCGGGTCGCCCTCGTCGAGGTTGCCCCGCAGGCCGACGTGCCCGTTGGACACCGCGAGCAGCGACTCCGTGCGCGCCAGCCGGTCCAGCCGGAGCATCGGCTCGCGCAGCGCCCACGGCTCCACCGGGAAGTCGTCCTCGGTCCTCACGGCGCCTCCATCAGCTCGTCCAGCTCGTCCACCACGCGGTGCGCGCCGGCCTGGAGCAGAGCCTCGGCCTGGCCGGCCCGGTCTACGCCGACGACGTACGAGAAGCCTCCCGCGACTCCGGACTGCACGCCGGCAAGTGCGTCCTCGAAGACCACCGCGTCGGAGGGGGTGCCGCCCAGCTGCTCGGCGGCGAACAGGAAGGTGTCGGGGGCCGGTTTGCCGGCCAGGCCGTGCGCACGCGCGACGAGCGCGTCGACCCGCAGCTCGAGCAGCGGCGCCAGCCCGGTCACCTCGAGCACCTGCTCGGTGTTGGCGCTGGAGGACACCACGGCCGTGCGCAGGCCGGCCGCGCGCACCGCCTCGAGGTAGCGGACCGACTTCGGGAAGACCTGGACGCCGTCGCGGGCGATGGTCGCGAGGAGCAGGTCGTTCTTGCGGCGACCGAGTCCGTGCACGCTCTCGACGTCGGGACCATCGGTGAGATCACCATCAGGCAAGGAGATCTCGCGGGACTGCAGGAAGGACCGCACACCATCGGCGCGCGGCTTGCCATCGACGAAGCGGCGGTAGTCCTCGCCCGCGTCGAACGGCCGGCTGTCCGGGTCCCGCGCACGCAGGAACGCGTCGAACATCGCCTTCCACGCCACGGTGTGGACGGCCGCGGTGTCGGTGAGGACGCCGTCCAGGTCGAACAGGCACAGACGCACGTCGGCCGGCAGGCCCAAGGAGGTGATCACCCTGTCGACCCTCCCCCGTACTCCGGCCCGAACACAACCCTCGCCGTCGCATCCTGACTCCCGGACGGGGCAGGATGCGCGCGTGAGCTCCGAAGACCCGGTCGAGAACGACCCCGCCCGCAGCCAGGCCGACGCTGTCGCGCCCGTCCCCCCGCGCGGGCGCGACGTGCCCGAGGTGTCGCAGCGCCGTGAGGCGCTGCTCGGCCAGGCGTGGGCGCGTGTGGCCGCGGTCAGCGGGCGCTTCCTGCTCATCGTGCTGGCGCTGGTGGTGCTCGGCTACATCGCCGGCAAGCTGTGGGTCGTCCTGCTCCCGATCCTGCTCGCGCTGCTGCTCGCGACCGTCCTGTGGCCGCCCGTGCGCTTCCTGCGCCGGCGCGGCGTCCCGGCCGCGCTGTCCGCCTTCGGTGTGCTGCTCGTGGCGCTGCTGCTGCTGATCGGCATCGTCGGCGGCCTCGCGCCGCAGGTCACCGGTCAGGCGCAGGAGCTGGCCGACCAGGTCACCGCCGGCCTGGGCGAGCTGCAGGACGGCCTGACGGGCGCGCCGTTCAACCTCGGCGAGGAGCGGATCGGGGCGACCGTCGACAACGTCATCGGCGAGCTGCAGGCCAACGCGCAGGACATCGCCGGGCGCGTGCTCAGCGGCGCCGTCGCCGCGGGGTCGCTGCTCATCACCGGCCTGCTGTCGCTGGTGCTGTGCTTCTTCTACCTCAAGGACGGGCCGAAGTTCCTGCCCTGGATGGGCGGTCTGGTGGGTCCGCGCGCCGCGCCGCACGTCTCGGCCGTCGCCCAGCGGTCCTGGGTGACGCTGTCAGGCTTCATCAAGGCGCAGGCCGCCGTCGGGCTCGTCGACGCCGTCTTCATCGGCATCGGCCTCGCCGTTCTCGGCGTGCCCCTGGCTCTGCCGCTCGCCGTGCTGGTCTTCTTCGGCGCGTTCATCCCGATCATCGGTGCGGTCGTCAGCGGGGCCCTGGCCGCGTTGGTCGCCCTGGTCACCAACGGCGTGACGGCAGCGCTCATCGTGGTGGTGCTCGTGCTCGTCGTGCAGCAGCTCGAGGGCAACGTGCTCCAGCCGATCCTCGTCGGCCGAACCCTTGACCTGCACCCCGCAGTGGTGATCCTCGCGGTCACGGCCGGCGGCACGCTGTCCGGCATCATCGGCGCGTTCCTGGCGGTGCCGGTCGTGGCCGTCGCGGCCGTCGTCATCCGCTACCTCCGCCAGCAGGTCGCCGAGCTCGAGCCAGCGCCCGGCTCCCCGCCGACGGCCGCCGGTCAGCCGGACCAGGAGCTCGCCCCCGCCGACGGCTGATCACCGACGGGCGCCTCGCCGCCCCCGCGAGGGTCTTGCCCGCCTCGCCCGCAGCGCGCAGCTCCTCCTCCGTGACGCCGAGGGCCTCGGCCGCGGCGGACAGCCCGACGCCATGCCCGACCGCGCCGTGACCGCCGTGACCGCCATGACCGCCTGGGCCGCGCAGCGGTGCGGACTCGGCGACCGCGCCGGCGACGCTGTCGGCCTGCGCCTGGGTGAGCGTGCCGTCGGTCACCAGCCCGGCCAGCGCCTGCTTGATGGACGCGACGCGCGCGGTGAGGGCGGCGCTGTCGCCGGTCTCGGCGTAGGACGCAGCAGGGGTGAGCAGGGCCGCACCGGCGGCGCCGGTCAGACCCAGGGCGCCCGCAAGGGCGACGGTGGTGAGCGTGGTGCGCATGGGGGTTCTCCTCGTCCCGGCGGGCCCGGTCGCCCTGCCGTGCGACCAACGTCGTAGCGCTGCCTGGCAACGCGGTCCGGTGCACCTGTGGACCGGCTGCGAACGGCGCGGTCGACCTCCGGCTGGACCCCGACGCCTAGGCTGGCGCCCATGTCCCCGGCCGACACGACGCCCTGACGTGCCCAGCTCCTCCCTCGGTCCGCAGGCCCGTACCGCCGCCCTGGCCGCCCTGGAGGCGGAGGTCCTCGACGTCCTCGTCATCGGCGGCGGCGTGGTCGGCGCCGGCGCCGCGCTCGACGCCGCCACCCGCGGGCTGAGCGTCGGCCTGGTCGAGGCTCGCGACTGGGCCAGCGGCACGTCCAGCCGGTCGAGCAAGCTCGTGCACGGTGGCCTGCGCTACCTCGAGATGCTCGACTTCCGGCTCGTCGCCGAGGCGCTGCGCGAGCGGTCGCTGCTGCTCAACCGGCTGGCCCCGCACCTCGTGCGCCCGGTGTCCTTCCTCTACCCGCTGACCGGCCGCGGCTGGGAGCGGCCGTACGTCGGGGCGGGCATCGCGCTGTACGACGGGCTTGCCGCGGTGCTGGGGACCGGGCCGGCGCTGCCGAGGCACAAGCACCTCTCGCGCCGGGCCGCGCGCCGCATCGCGCCGGCCCTGGCGCCGGACGCACTCGTCGGCGCCGTGCAGTACTGGGACGCGCAGGTCGACGACGCCCGCCACACCATGACGATCGTGCGCACCGCTGCGACCTACGGCGCCGCCTGCGCGAACCGGGTGCGGGTCGTCGGTCTGCTGCGCGAGGGCGAGCGGGTGACCGGCGCGACCGTGAAGGACCTTGAGTCCGGCCGCACCTTCGACGTGCGCGCCCAGCAGGTCGTCAACGCCACCGGCGTCTGGACCGACGAGACGCAGGCCCTGGCCCAGACCCGTGGTCAGTTCCACGTCCGCGCGTCCAAGGGCGTGCACCTGCTCGTGCCGCGGGACCGGATCTCCTCGGAGTCCGGGATGATCCTGCGCACCGAGACCAGCGTGCTGTTCGTCATCCCGTGGGGCCGGCACTGGATCCTCGGCACCACCGACACCGACTGGGCGCTGGACAAGAGCCACCCCGCGGTGAGCGCGCGCGACGTCCGCTACCTGCTCGACGAGGTCAACAAGGTGCTGGCCGCGCCGCTCGCGCCCGAGGACGTCGTCGGCGTCTACGCGGGGCTGCGCCCGCTGCTGCACGGCGAGTCCGAGGAGACCAGCAAGCTCTCCCGCGAGCACCTGGTCGGCCACCCCGTCCCCGGGCTGGTCGTCGTGGCGGGCGGCAAGTACACGACCTACCGCGTCATGGCGAAGGACGCGGTCGACGAGGCCGTGCGCGCGCTGGACGGCGTGACCGCCGACTGCGTCACCCAGGACGTACCGCTGGTCGGCGCCGACGGCTGGAAGGCGCTGTGGAACCGCCGGCACGCGCTCGCCGACAGCAGCGGCCTGCACGTCGCGCGGATCGAGCACCTGCTGCGGCGCTACGGCTCGCTCGTGCACGACGTCCTGGCCCTGGTCGCCGACGACCCGTCGCTGGGCGAGCCGCTGCCGAGCAGCGACGACTACCTGCGGGCCGAGGTGGTGCACTCGGCCGCCCACGAGGGGGCCCTGCACCTGGACGACGTGCTGGCCCGGCGCACCCGCATCTCGATCGAGTCGTGGGACCGCGGCGTGGACGCCGCGCCGGTCGTGGCCGAGCTGATGGGCGACGTGCTCGGCTGGAGCGCCGAGCAGCGGGCCCGCGAGGTCGAGCACTACCTCGGCAGGGTCGCCGCCGAGCGCGACGCGCAGGCGCAGCCCGACGACTCCACGGCCGACGCCGCACGCCTCGGTGCGCCGGACATCGTGCCAGTGGCCTGAGGGTCAGGGCCCTAGCCAAGTACGAGGACGTCCAGCTACCTTGGGAGCTCGTCACCGCCCGAGGAGACCCGCGATGGACCTGCACGTGCCGACCCACCCCGTCCGCTTCGTGACGGCCGCCAGCCTGTTCGACGGGCACGACGCCTCGATCAACATCATGCGGCGGGTGCTGCAGAGCCAGGGCGCCGAGGTCGTGCACCTCGGCCACGACCGCAGCGTCGAGGAGGTCGTCACCGCGGCGGTGCAGGAGGACGTCCAGGGGGTGGCCGTCTCCTCCTACCAGGGCGGCCACGTCGAGTACTTCTCCTACCTGGTCGAG
>JBBSLB010000098.1:0-9092 GCA_038255675.1 Mycobacteriales bacterium | reverse complement strand
CTCGGCCAGCGAGCGCACGGTGAGCGGCACGAGGTAGGGCGCGTTCGGCCGGCCGCGGAACGGCACCGGGGTGAGGAACGGCGCGTCGGTCTCGACGAGCAGCAGCTGGACCGGCAGCACCTGCACCGCAGCCCGCAGGTCGTCGTTGGACTTGAAGGTCACCGGCCCGGCGAAGCTGGCGAACCAGCCGTGCTCGGCGCAGGTGCGGGCCAGCTTCGGCCCGCCGGAGAAGCAGTGGAAGACGACCCGCTCGGGGGCGCCCTCCTCGCGCAGCACCCGCACCACGTCGTCGTGCGCGTCGCGGTCGTGGATGACCAGCGTCGTACCGGTGCGCTTGGCGATCGCGATGTGGGCGCGGAACGACTCCTCCTGGAGCCGGTGCCCCTCCGCCGTCTCGGTGCGGAAGAAGTCCAGCCCGGTCTCCCCCACCGCCTTGACCTGCGGCAGCGCCGCGAGCTGCTCGACCTCACGCAGCGCCTCGTCGGTCGCTGCGCCGCGCCCGGCTTCGTTGGGGTGGAGCGCGACGGCCGCGTGCACGTCGTCGTACCGGCTCGCCAGCTCGGCCGACCAGCGGCTGGACGGCAGGTCGACACCGACCTGGACCACGACGTCGATGCCAACCGAGCGCGCCGCGGCAAGGGCCTCGTCCACGTCGACGTCCATGAGGTCGAGGTGGGCGTGGCTGTCCAGCACCGGGACGGCCAGCGGCTCGGGCAACGGCGGCGGCTCGCCGACCCGCCCGTGCGACCTCGTCACTCGCCGGCCTCGTCCTCGAGCCGCCGGATCTCCTCCTCGACCACGGAGGGGTCGAGCTTGGCGAAGATCGGTGTGGGCTTGTCGATCGGCTGCCCGACCCGGACCGGCCGCGACTCCCACACCGCGGCGGTGTCGTAGTCGCCCATCAGGACCGGGTAGCCGGGGCCGCCGTCAAGGTCCTCGACCTCGCGCAGCTCCGGCTGACCGGCCCACGGCCGGTCGCCGCCGAGCATGGCGTCGACGGTGTCGCAGGACGCCGGCAGGAACGGCGTGAGCAGCGCCTTGGCGTCGTCGACGAGCTGCAGCGCGACGTGCAGCACGCTGTCGCGCCGCGCCGGGTCGTCCTTGAGCTGCCACGGCGCCTGGTCGGACAGGTACTTGTTGGCCTCGCCGACGACCCGCATCGCCTCGGTGATGGCGGCCTTCTGCTGCGACCGGTCCAGCAGTGCGCCGACGGTCCCGAACGCCGCGCGGCTGGCCTCGAGCACCTGCACGTCCGCGCCGGTCAGCTCGCCCGGGGCGGGGATCGCGCCGCCGTTCCTGTTGACCAGCGACAGGGAGCGGTTGACGAGGTTGCCCCAGCCGGCGACCAGCTCGGTGTTGTTGCGGGTGACGAACTGCTCCCAGGTGAAGTCGGTGTCGCTCGTCTCAGGGCCCGCGACGGACAGGTAGTAGCGCAGCGGGTCGGCGCCGTACCGCTCGAGGACGTCACGGACGTAGATGACGACCGAGCGGCTGCTGGAGAACTTGCGGCCCTCCATCGTGAGGAACTCGCTGCTCACCACCTCGGTCGGCAGCTGCAGCTCACCGAGCGGGCCCGCGGTCCCGGCGGGCTTGCCACTCGCGCCGAGCAGGATCGCCGGCCAGATGACGGAGTGGAAGACGACGTTGTCCTTGCCCATGAAGTAGCGGGCGTCGGCGCTGCCGTCCCAGAACGGTCGCCACGCATCGGGGTCGCCCGTGCGGCGGGCCCACTCCACGCTGGCCGACAGGTAGCCGATGACCGCGTCGAACCACACGTAGAGCCGCTTGTCGCCGCGCTCGCTCCAGCCCGGCAGCGGGATCGGGACGCCCCAGTCGAGGTCGCGGCTGATCGCTCGCGGCTTGAGGTCCTCGAGCAGGTTCTGGCTGAACTTCAAGACGTTGGGCCGCCAGCCCTGCCGGGTCTGCAGCCAGCCGCCGAGCGCCTCGGCAAAGGCCGGCAGCTCCAGGAAGAACTGCGCGCTCTCGACGAACTGCGGCGGCTTGCCGTCGATCTTGCTGCGCGGGTTGATGAGGTCCTTGGGGTCGAGCTGGTTGCCGCAGTTGTCGCACTGGTCGCCGCGCGCCCCGTCGTACGAGCAGATCGGGCAGGTGCCCTCGACGTAGCGGTCCGGCAGGCCGCGGCCGGTGGACGGGTCGATCGCCGACAGCTCGGAGCGTTCGACGACGTAGCCGTTGTCGTGCAAGGCGGTGAACATCGCCTGGACGATGGAGTGGTGGTTGCGCGTGGTGGTGCGCGTGAACAGGTCGTACGACAGGCCGAGCCCCTGCAGGTCCTCGGCGATGACGCGGTTGTAGCGGTCGGCGAGCTCGCGGGCGGTGACGCCCTCGCGGTCGGCCTGGACCTGGATGGGCGTCCCGTGCTCGTCGGTCCCGCTCACCATGAGCACGTCGCGGCCGGCCATCCGGCAGTACCGGCTGAAGACGTCGGAGGGCACGCCGAAGCCGGCGACGTGGCCGATGTGGCGCGGGCCGTTGGCGTACGGCCAGGCGACGGCGGTGAGGACGCGGGACATGCGGGCAGCCTAGGAGGACGGACCGGCGGGGCCGCCCTGCTTGGCGGCGACGACGGCGTCGTAGACCTCACTCTTGGGCCGGCCGGTCTCGGCGGCGACCGCGGCCAGCGCCTCCTTGCGGGTGAGCCCGGCGGCCTCCCGGACCCCGACCTGGCGGACCAGCTCCCCCGGCGTCAGCTCCACGGTCGGCTCCGCAGCGCCCTCCAGCACGAGGGTCACCTCGCCGCGCACCCCGCCCTGAGCCCAGACGACCAGCTCGGGGAGGGTGCCGCGCACGACCTCCTCGTAGGTCTTGGTGAGCTCGCGGCAGACGACGGCGCGACGGTCCGGCCCGAGGACGGCAGCCATGTCGGTGAGCGCGTCGAGCAGCCGGTGCGGCGCCTCGAACAGCACGCAGGTGCGCCGCTCGGCCTGCAGCGCGGAGAGCCGGGCCCGCCGCTCACCGCCCTTGCGGGGCAGGAAGCCCTCGAAGCAGAAGCGGTCGGTCGGCAGCCCGCTCACCGCCAGCGCGGTCGTGACCGCCGACGGGCCCGGCACGCAGGTCACCGGCAGGCCCTCCGCCGCCGCGGCGGCGACGAGCCGGAAGCCCGGGTCGGAGACGGTCGGCATGCCCGCGTCGGTGACCAGCACGACGGTCGAGCCGGCCCGCAGAGCCTCGAGCAGAGACGGGGTGCGCTGGGCCTCATTGCCCTCGAAGTAGCTGACCACCCGGCCCGTCAGGGCGACGCCCAGGTCGGCGCACAGCCGGTGCAGCCGGCGGGTGTCCTCGGCGGCGACCACGTCGGCCGACCCGAGCGCCGCCGCCAGCCGCGGGCTCGCGTCGGCGCTCTGCCCGATGGGCGCTCCGGCAAGGACGAGGGGCACGCGCAGCAGTCTCCCTCAGGACGGGCCGGGCTCTCGTAGGCTCCCGCGCGTGACCGCGACGCTGGACCGCCCCGTCGCGCCCGAGGGGGCCTGGCGGGCCCGGATCCTCCCGCCGACCGACGGCCTGCGACACGGTGGCTGGCTGGTCACCCTCGCGGTGACCCTGCTCGCCGGCCTGCTGCGGGTGGTGCGCCTGGACATCCCGGCCGGGCGGATCTTCGACGAGGTCTACTACGCCTGCGACGCGCAGAACCTGCTGCGCTTCGGCGTCGAGGCCGGCACCGTCGGCAACAGCGACGAGGACCCGGCCGCGGCGATGCGCTGCGAGCTGACCGGCGAACCGGGCTTCATCGTCCACCCGCCGCTCGGCAAGTGGGCGATCGCGCTGGGGATCCGGCTGTTCGGCGTCGACGAGCTCGGCTGGCGCATCTCCGCCGCTGTCGCCGGCACGCTCATGGTGCTCGTGCTCGTACGGGTCACCCGGCGGATGACCGGCTCGACGCTGCTCGGCGCGCTCGCCGGGGTGCTGCTCGCTCTGGACGGGCTGCACTTCGTGCAGAGCCGCGTGGCGATGCTCGACATCTTCCTCGCCGCCTGGGTCCTGGGTGCCTTCGCCTGCCTGGTCGCCGACCGTGACGACGTACGACGCCGGCTGGCCGTGGCGCCGGACGCCGACCTGCTCGGCTGGGGGCCGCGCCTGGGCGTGCGCTGGTGGCGGATCGCGGCCGGCGTCTGCCTCGGAGCGGCTGTCGCCACCAAGTGGAGTGGCCTCTACTACGTTGCCGTGCTCGTCCTGCTGGCCTTCGCCTGGGAAATCGGCGCGCGTCGCACCGCCGGGGTGCGCACCCCGGTGCGCGCGACGGTGCTGCGGTCGGCCGCGCCCGCGCTCGGCGCGCTGGTCCTGCTGCCCGCCGCGCTCTACGTCGCCTCGTGGGCCGGCTGGTTCCTCGCCGACGGCGAGGGCTCGGTGGCCTGGGACCGCGGGTGGGCGCAGGACAACCCGACCGCGGGGCTCGCGAGCGCGGTGCCGGACGGCCTGCGGTCCTGGTGGCACTACCACGTGGCGCAGTTCCGCTTCCACGACGAGCTGCGCACCAGCCACCCGTACCAGTCGCACCCCGCCGGCTGGCTGCTGCTCGCCCGGCCGGTCTCGTACTACTACCCGCAGGGGGTCGGGCCCGGCGACTACGGCTGCGAGGTCGCGTCGTGCGCCCGCGAGGTGCTCGCGATCGGCACGCCGGCGATCTGGTGGGCCGCGATCCCGATGCTGCTCGCGCTGCTGTGGCTGTGGGCCTCCCAGCGCGACTGGCGCGCGGCGGCGGTGCTCACGATGGTGCTGACGGCGATCGTGCCGTGGGTCCGCGACGACCTCGACGGCCGCACGATGTTCCTGTTCTACGCGCTGCCGGCCGTCCCGTTCTTCTGCCTGGGCCTAGCGCTGGTCGCGGGCTGGCTGCTGGGCGGGCCGGGCGCCTCGCGCGAGCGACGGACCACGGGCGCGCTCATCGCCGGCGCCTACGTCGCCTTGGTGGTGGTCAGCTTCGCGTGGCTCTACCCGGTGCTCGCCGCGCAGACGCTGCCGTACGACGCCTGGCGCGACCGGATGTGGTTCAGCAGCTGGATCTAGCAGCGCGAAGGCCCCGGTCCCTGAAGGGGAACGGGGCCTGCACGTGCGGGTGGAGCTGAGGGGATTCGAACCCCTGACCCCCTCGATGCGAACGAGGTGCGCTACCGGACTGCGCCACAGCCCCGCGGCTGGAGAGATTAGCAGGGGCGGCCGGCCACAGGCCTGCTCACCAGTCGTTGACGGCCCGCCGGCGCTCGAGGATCTCGTCGAGCTGAGGGCCCTCGTCGACGATGCCGACCTCGCGCTCCGCAGCGGCCAACCCGTCGGCGTAGGCGCCGGGACGGGTGAGGTCCACGACGCGGCGCGGCGCGGTGGGTGCGGTGAGGTAGGTGGGGGTCGGGACGGGCACCGGCGACCACGCCTCGCCCTGCGCGCCGCGGACGGCAACCGCGACGGCGACCTGCTCGGCGGGGGCGGCCTGAGCCGGTACGGGCACCCCCAGCGGCAGGGGCCGCGGCGGCATCCGGTCCGGGACCCCGGCGACGTGCACGGGGTGGCGCACGGCCGGGGCGACGACCCGCTCGGGGGCGCGCCGGGGCGCGGCGGCGGCGCGGGCCGCCATCGCGACGCGCCAGTCGCGCTCGGCCCGGGTCACGGCCAGCCGGCGCAGGTGGACGACGAAGCCGCCCAGGAGCAGGTCGACGAGCAGGTGCGGCGCGAGCAGCCACAGCGGCCCGACGACCGCGCCGACCAGGGTGAGGACGGCGAGGGCGACCAGGGCGAGAAGCACCTTCACGCGTCGACCTGCGGCGGTGGCCCGGGCGCGGGCCGCTTCCGGCGAGGACGCGGAGCTGCGGCGGTACGGCACCGGGGCCGGCTCACCGCCGCCCGGCGGCTCCGGCGGCACCTCGTCGGCGGCCTCCCGGGCAGCGGCACGGGCGTCGCGCCGGGACAGCACCCGCATCGCGTCGTGGAACTTGTCCACGGAGCCGAGCGCGTTGGCGGCGTCGGAGCTGCGCAGGGCCATCGGCACGAGGACGGCCAGCCAGGCACCCACGATGACGAGGAGAATCAGACCACTGCCCACGGCGCCGGACGGTAGTGAGCAGACCGCCCACAGTGGTGACGCCGCGCCGCAGCGCGCGCGAGTTCTTCTCAGCGCCGGAGCAGCGTGGCCAGCACCCCCGCCGGCAGGTCCTCGCGCAGCAGCGCGTAGGCGACGTGGTCGCGCCAGTCGTCGTCGATGAACAGGTAGCGCCGGTGCAGGCCCTCCTCGCGAAAGCCCAGCTTCTCGACCGCCCGCCGGGACGCCGTGTTCTCGGGGCGGACGTTGGCCTCCAGCCGGTGCAGGCCGACGGGGCCGAAGCAGTGGTCGGCCACCAGGGCCAGTGCCGTGGGCAGCACCCCGCGACCCGCGACCCGTTCGTCCACCCAGTAGCCGATCGCTCCGGCGTCGAAAGCGCCTCGCACGACGCTGCTCACGGTCAGCTGGCCGGCCAGCCGGCCGCCGACGACCACGGCGAAGGGCAGCATCCTGCCGGCCCGGGCCTCGCGCCGGTGGTGGCGCAGCATCGCCGCGAAGACGGCCGGCGTGTGCCGGTCCCGCCACTCCAGCCGGGGCTGCGACGGGGCGCGCCCCTCCCACGGGCGCAGCCACGCCTCGTTGCGGGTGCGGACCTCGCTCCAGGCACCCGCGTCACGGGCACGCAGCGGCCGCACCTCCACCGCGCCGTGGGCCAGCCGCGCCGGCCAGCCGGGGGCCGCCATCAGCCGGGAGCCGTCATGCGCCTTCGTGGTCCCCGCCGCCGCGGAGCTGGGACAGCGCGTGGTCGAGCACCGGCGCCAGCACGGCGACGCCGTCGCGGACCCCACCGGTCGAGCCCGGGAGGTTGACCACCAGCACCCGGCCGATGGTCCCGGCCAGCCCGCGCGACAGCACCGCGGTCGGGACGGTCCCGGCGTTCCTGTGGCGCAGCGCCTCGGCGATCCCCGGCACCTCGGCATCCAGCAGCGGCCGGGTCGCCTCGGGCGTCACATCACGCGGCGTCAGGCCGGTCCCGCCGGTCGTCACCACCAGGTCGTACGCCAGGGCGCCCTCGCGCAGGCGCGTCTGGATCGCCGGGACCTCGTCGGGCACGACCACGGGATCACCTACTTCCAGGCCGATCTCGCGCAGCAGCGAGGCGAGCAGCGGGCCCGACGTGTCGGGCCGCTCCCCCCGCGAGGAGCGGTCGGAGACGGTGATGACCAGTGCGCGCCAGCTCACCGGGCCCAGTCGCCCTTCTTGCCGCCGGTCTTGCTCTCGACCTGGATGCGACCGATGACGGCACGCGGGTCGACCGCCTTGGTCATGTCGACGACGGTGAGGCAGGCGACGGTGACGGCGGTCAACGCCTCCATCTCGACGCCGGTCCGGTCGCTCGTGCGAGCGGTCGCGCTGACCGCCACGCCGTCGTCGTCGACGACGAGGTCGACCGTCACGCCGGACAGCCCGATCGGGTGACACAGCGGCACGAGGTCGGGGGTGCGCTTGGCGCCCATGATCCCCGCGACGCGGGCGACGGCCAGCGCGTCACCCTTCGGTACGCCCTCGCCCCGCAGCAGGGCGACGCACGCAGGCGACAGGTCGACCCGACCGGTCGCGGTGGCGCTGCGCGCGGTGACCTCCTTGGCCCCGACGTCGACCATCCGGGCCGCGCCCGCCTCGTCGAGGTGCGTGAAGCCCGTCACCGGCCGCGGCGCTCCAGCACGAGCACCTCCACCGGCTCCCCCACCGCGACCCTCTCCACGCCCTCGGGCACCAGCGCCAGCGCGTTGGCACGGGACAGCCCGGCCAGCAGGTGCGAGCCCGGTCCGCTCACCGGCGTGACGACGTACGCGCCCTTCTTCACCTCCAGGTGAACCCGCAGGAAGGAGCGCTTGCCGGGTGGGGAGGTCAGCGGCTGCGTCGTGACGGCCCGCACCCGCGGGCGCTCCACCGGGGTCGCGCCGAGCATGGTCCGCAGGGCGGGGCGCACGAACGCCTCGAAGGACACCAGCGCGCTGACCGGGTTGCCCGGGAGGCCGAAGACCGGGGTGGAGTCAGGGCCGATGGTGCCGAAGCCCTGTGGCATCCCGGGCTGCATCGCGACCTTGTCGAACTGCACCGTCCCGAGCCGCGACAGCACCTCCTTCACGACGTCGTACGCCCCGACGCTGACGCCCCCGCTGGTCACCAGCACGTCGGCCCGCACAAGCTGGTCCTCGAGCGTTGCGGCGAGCTGACGCGGGTCGTCCGGGACGATGCCGACGCGGTAGGCGATCGCGCCGGCCTCCTGGGCCGCAGCGGTGAGCGCGATGCTGTTGCTGTCGTAGATCTTGCCGGGGGTGAGCGGGACCCCGGTGTCGGTGAGCTCGCTGCCGGTCGACACGACGACCACGCGGGGCCGGGGGCGCACCAGCACCCGGGAGCGGCCGACCGCGGCGGCCAGCCCGATCTGGACAGCGCCGAGGTGGCTGCCGCGCTCGAGCACCAGCTCCCCGGCGGCGACGTCCTCGCCGACCCGGCGCACGTGGGCCCCGACGTCCGGGGCGCGGGTGATGGTCACCTGCGCGACGCCGCCGTCGGTCCACTCCAGCGGGACGACGGCGTCGGCACCAGCCGGCATCATCGCGCCGGTCATGATCCGCACGCAGACACCGGGCTGGACGCGCAGGGGCGAGGCCGGGCCGGCCGCCACGTCGCCGGTGACGGGCAGGACGACCGGCGAGCCCGGGCCGGCGCCTGCCACGTCGGCGGCGCGCACGGCGTAGCCGTCCATCGAGCTGTTGTCGAACGACGGCAGCGGCTCGGGCGCGACGACGTCCTCGGTCAGGACGCAGCCGTGCGCGTCCTGCAGGCTGAGCTGCAGGGGCTCCAACGGCTGGACGACTTGGAGGATGCGGGCCAGGTGCTCCGCGACGGTGATCACGGGCGGGTGCCGAGCCACTCCCGCAGCCAGGCGGTCAGCGGCGGGCCGAGGTCCTCGCGGTCGGCCGCGAGCTGCACCACGGCCTTGAGGTAGTCGAGCCGGTCGCCGGTGTCGTAGCGGCGGCCGCGGAAGACGACGCCGTGCACCGGCTGGGTCGCGATGAGCTCCTGCAGGGCG
>JBBSLB010000097.1:0-9112 GCA_038255675.1 Mycobacteriales bacterium | reverse complement strand
CTCGGTCCAGGTCGGCGACCCCTTCACCGAGAAGCTGCTCATCGAGGCCTGCCTCGAGAGGTACGACGCGAAGCTCGTCCAGGGCATCCAGGACCTCGGCGGCGCCGGCCTCACCTGCGCCCTGACCGAGACCTCCGCGGCGGGCAAGAGCGGTATGCGGGCGCACCTCGAGCGGGTGCCGCTGCGCGAGGCGTCGATGGAGCCGCACGAGATCCTCGCCAGCGAGTCGCAGGAGCGGATGCTCGCGATCGTCGCGCCCGAGAACCTGCCCGCCGTCCTCGCCCTGGCCGAGAAGTGGGGCGTGCTCGCGACCGCCATCGGCGAGGTCACCGAGGGGGACCGGCTCGTCGTCACCTGGCACGACGAGGTCGTCGTGGACGTCCCGCCCGGCTCGCTCGCCGACGACGGACCGGTCTACGAGCGGCCGATGACGCGTCCCGCCGACCTCGACGCGCTGCAGTCGGCGGCGATGCCGGCCCACCCGTCGACCGGTGAGCTGCGCGAGCTGCTGCTGCGCATGGTCGCCTCGCCGAACCTCTGCAGCCGCCGCTGGATCGTCGAGCAGTACGACCGGATCGTGCTCGGGGACACCGTGCTCGCCTGGCCCGAGGACGCCGGGGTCGTACGCCTGTCTGAGCAGACCGGGCTCGGTATCGCACTGGCCACCGACGGCAACGGGCGCTTCGCGCGCCTCGACCCGTACACCGGGGCGCAGCTCGCGCTGGCCGAGGCCTACCGCAACGTCGCCGCCACCGGTGCCATCCCCATCGCGGTCACCAACTGCCTCAACTTCGGGTCACCGGAGGACCCCGAGGTGATGTGGCAGTTCGCCGAGGCCACCCGCGGGCTGGCCGACGGCTGTCGCGCGCTGGCCACCCCGGTGACCGGCGGCAACGTCAGCTTCTACAACCAGACCGCGGACACGGCGATCAACCCCACGCCGGTCATCGGCGTGCTCGGCCTGCTGGACGACGTCGCCCGGCGCACCCCGATGGGCTTCCAGGAGCAGGGTGAATCGGTGCTGCTGCTCGGCGAGACGCGCGAGGAGCTCGGCGGCTCCGAGTGGGCCTGGGCCGAGCACCGGCACCTCGGCGGCCGCCCGCCCGCGGTCGACCTCGAGCGCGAGCGGGTCCTCGGCGAGGTGCTCGTCAGCGGCTCGCGCGACGGGATGCTCTCCAGCGCCCACGACCTGTCCGACGGCGGGCTGGCCCAGGCGCTGGTCGAGTCCGCCCTCTCCCGCGGGGTGGGCGCGCGGATCGTGCTGCCCGCGGCGCTGGGGCCGTTCGTCCAGCTGTTCTCGGAGTCGGCCGGCCGCGCGCTGGTCACGGTGCCGCGGTCCGAGGAGCTGCGCTTCACCGAGATGTGCAGTGTCCGCGGCCTGCCGTGCGCCCGGATCGGTGTCACCGACGGCAGCTCGCTCGAGGTCCAGGACGTGCTGAGCGTCCCGCTCGAGGAGCTGCGCACCGCCCACGAGGCGACCCTGCCGGCGCTGTTCGGCCCGCTGGCCGGGGCCACCGCGCCGGCCGACCCGGTCGCGACCGCGCCGGCGACCGCCCTGCAGCTCGGCTGAGCGCTGCCGCCCAAGCGCCGCGACCCGGCTGCCGTCGCCGTCGCCGTCGCGCGCGTGCTCTCGGGGTCCTACGACCGGCCGGACCTGGCGTTGGCCGTCCGCGGTCTGGTCGATCGGTTGGCCGAGGCCGCGCCCGGTCACCACGTCGAGGCGCGGGTGCCGCCCTTCGCCGCGGTGCAGTGCGTCGAGGGCCCGCGGCACACCCGCGGCACCCCGCCCAACGTCGTCGAGGCCGACCCGCTCGCCTTTGTCGAGTTGTGCGCCGGCCGGCTGGCCTGGGCCGACGCGGTGCGCGACGGCCGGGTCCGCACCTGGGGCGACCGGGCGGACCTGTCGGCCTGGCTGCCGCTCGCCTGACGACGGGTCCGAGGTGATCTAGGTTCGCTGTGACCCAGCCCACATCAGCCCTGGAGGTCCCGCGTGAAGGAGCTCGTCTGGCACCGGCAGCTGCTGCCGGCCGTCGACCGGTTCGCCGACCGGCCGTTCGTCACCGACACCGGTGCCGGCACGACCACGTCGTACGCGGAGCACGGCTCGAGGGTGCTGCGGCTGACCAACGCCCTGCACAAGGAGCTGGGCCTCGCGCGCGAGGACCGCTTCGCGGTGCTGTCGCTCAACAGCGGGCGGTTCGAGGAGCTCTACCACGCAGGTCTCATGGGCGGCGGGGTCGTCAACCCGCTCAACCTTCGCTTTGCTCCACGCGAGCTGACGCACGTGCTGGCTGACTCGGCGACCAAGGTCGTGTTCGTCGATGCCGTCTTCGCCCCCGTCGTCGACGCGGTGCGCGAGGCGGCGGGGGTGCGCACCGTGGTCCTCTTGGGCGACGGTGACGCGCCGCACGACGTGTCGTACGAAGACCTCATCGCGGCCGGGGAGGAGGTGGTGCCCCCGGAGCCCGAGGAGGACGACGCGGTGATGCTGATGTACACCGGCGGCACGACCGGTCTGCCCAAGGGCGTGCTGCTGACCCAGCGCTCGATGATGCTGACGCTCTACCACCTGCAGATGACCTTCCGGCTCGACGCGGAGGAGGTCTTCCTGGCGCAGGTGCCGATGTTCCACGCGGCGTCGATGGGCGCGATCCTGGGCTCGCCGGTCAGCGGCGGACAGCTCGTCACCGTGCCGTTCTTCGATCCCGGCACCGTGCTCAAGGTGCTGAAGAGCCACCGCCCGAGCAACACGATCATGGTCCCGACGATGATCTCGATGCTGATGGCGCACGACGACTACACGCCCGACGCGCTGTCGTCGCTGCAGCGCTTCACCTACGGCGCCTCGCCGATGCCGGCGCCGGTGCTCGCACGGCTGCGCCAGGACGCCCCGCAGATCGGGCTGTTCCAGGGCTACGGGATGACGGAGAGCGCTGCCCTGGTGTGCGTGCTGCACCCGGAGGACCACGAGCGCGGCGGCGAGCTGCTGAAGTCGGCCGGCCGTCCCGTGCCCGGCACGATCCTGTCGATCCAGGACGAGACCGGGACGCGGCTGCCCCTCGGCGAGGTCGGCGAGGTATGCGTGCGCGGCGGGCAGTACATGCAGGAGTACTGGCGCCGGCCGGAGGAGACGGCCGAGGCCTTCCGCGACGGCTGGTACCACTCCGGCGACGCCGGCTACCTCGACAAGGACGGCTACCTCTACCTCGTCGACCGCACGAAGGACATGATCGTCACCGGTGGCGAGAACGTGTACTCCACGGAGGTGGAGCAGGCCGTCGCCACCCACCCGGCGGTCGCGCAGGTGGCGGTGATCGGCGTCCCGGACGACACCTGGGGCGAGGCCGTGCATGCCATCGTCGTGCTCGCTCCCGGCCAGGCCGCGACCGAGCACGAGGTCATCGAGCACTGCCACGGGCTCATCGCCGGCTACAAGATCCCGAAGGGCGTGACGTTCCGGGAGGAGCCGCTACCTCTGTCCGGCGCGATGAAGGTGCTCAAGCGCGAGCTGCGGGCGCCGTACTGGGAGGGTCGCGACCGCGCGGTCAACTGAGCGCCGGTCACCGCTGTCGCTGCCCCCGTACACTCCTGGACGCCGCCTCCCCCCGCATTCCTCGAGGAGCATCCGCGTGCCTTCTGGCCAGCAGGACGAGCTCGACCCGTACCAGCCAGAGGCACCCGTCGGCGAGGAGTGCGGCGTCTTCGGCGTCTGGGCCCCGGGCGAGGACGTCGCCAAGCTGACCTACTACGGCCTCTACGCCCTGCAGCACCGCGGGCAGGAGGCGGCCGGGATGGCGGTCAGCGACGGCAGCGCGGTCGTCGTCTACAAGGAGCTCGGCCTGGTCGCCCAGGTCTTCGACGAGGCGACGCTGTCGAGCATGGTCGGGCACCTGGCGATCGGCCACACCCGCTACTCGACCACCGGCAGCGGGACGTGGGAGAACGCCCAGCCCAGCTTCCGCAACCTCGGCACGGGCGGCAGCCTTGCGCTCGGCCACAACGGCAACCTGACCAACACCAGCGAGCTCGCCGAGCGGGTGAAGGAGCTGGACCCGCGCTCGGGTGCCATGGGCGCGACGACTGACTCCGACCTGATCGCCACGCTGCTCGCCGGTCAGCCGGATCTCTCACTCGCCGAGGCCGCCCAGCAGATCCTGCCGCTGCTCAAGGGGGCCTTCTGCCTGACGTTCATGGACGAGCACACGCTCTACGCCGCCCGCGACGCGCACGGCGTCCGGCCGCTGGTCCTCGGCCGGTCGGAGAACGGCTGGGTCGTCGCGAGCGAGACCGCCGCGCTCGACATCGTCGGTGCGAGCTTCGTGCGCGAGGTCGAGCCAGGCGAGCTGCTCGCGATCGACGAGCACGGCGTACGCAGCTCGCGCTTCGCCGAGGCGACCCCGAAGGGCTGCCTGTTCGAGTACGTCTACCTCGCCCGCCCGGACACCACGATCGCCGGCCAGTCGGTCTACACGACCCGGGTCCAGGTCGGTCGCACGCTGGCGTTCGAGGCGCCGGTCGACGCCGACCTGGTGATCCCGGTCCCGGAGTCCGGCACGCCGGGCGCGATCGGCTTCGCCGAGCAGAGCGGCATCCCGTACGGCATGGGGCTGGTCAAGAACTCCTACGTCGGGCGGACCTTCATCCAGCCCAGCCAGACGATCCGCCAGCTCGGGATCCGGCTCAAGCTCAACCCGTTGCGCGACGTCGTGCGCGGCAAGCGGCTGGTGGTCGTCGACGACTCGATCGTGCGCGGCAACACCCAGCGCGCCCTCGTGCGGATGCTGCGCGAGGCGGGCGCCAAGGAGGTGCACGTGCGGATCAGCAGCCCGCCACTGATGTGGCCGTGCTTCTACGGCATCGACTTCGCCACCCGCGCCGAGCTCATCGCCAGCGGCCTCGGGGTCGAGGAGATCCGGATGAGCATTGGCGCCGACTCGCTCGCCTTCGTGAGCCTGGACGGGCTGACCGCCGCTAGTGCGCAGCCGGCCGACCGGCTGTGCCGGGCCTGCTTCGACGGCGACTACCCGATCGCGATCCCGCAGCGCGACCTCATCGGCAAGCACGTCCTCGAGGGCATCGCGAGGGTGGCGGCCACCTCCGTCGCGGCCGACCACGAGGCGCTGGCCCGACCGTGAGCGGCGAGTCCTACGCCGCCGCCGGCGTCGACATCGAGGCCGGTGACCGGGCGGTCGAGCTCATGAAGGGCCGGCTCGGGCGGGCCGGCCGGCCCGAGGTCGTCGGCGGGCTCGGCGGCTTCGCCGGGTTGTTCCGGCTCGACACCGCGAAGTGGAAGAACCCGCTGCTGGCCAGCTCCACCGACGGCGTCGGCACCAAGCTGGCCATCGCGCAGGCGCTGGACAAGCACGACACCGTCGGCATCGACCTGGTCGGCATGGTCGTCGACGACCTGGTCGTCTGCGGCGCCGAGCCGCTGTTCCTGCAGGACTACATCGCCTGCGGTCAGGTGGTTCCCGAGCGCATCGCCGAGATTGTCGGCGGCATCGCCCGCGGTTGCGAGCTGGCCGGCTGCGCGCTGGTGGGCGGCGAGACCGCCGAGCACCCCGGCCTCATGCCCGCCGACCACTACGACATCGCCGGTACCGGCGTCGGCGTCGTGGAGGAGGACCGGCTGCTGTCGGCTGAGGGCGTGCGGGTCGGTGACGTCGTCATCGCGATGGCCTCGAGCGGCCTGCACAGCAACGGCTTCTCGCTGGTGCGGCACGTCCTGCTGCAAGGGGCGCGGATGCGCCTCGAGGCGATGGTCGACGACCTGGCCGAGCCGCTGGGCGAGCACCTGCTCACCCCCACGCGGATCTACGCGCTGGACTGCCTGTCGCTCATCGCCGAGACCGAGGTGCACGGCTTCAGCCACGTCACCGGCGGCGGGCTGGCGGCGAACCTCGCCCGGGTGCTCCCGCAGCACCTGTCGGCCACCGTGGACCGCCGCACCTGGCGACCCCAGCCGGTCTTCGACCTGGTGCAGACCCGCGGCCGGGTCGAGCTGGCCGAGATGGAGCGGACCTTCAACATGGGCGTCGGCATGGTCGCGCTGGTCGCGCCACACGACGTCGACCGCGCGCTGGCGCTGCTGACCGCCCGGCACGTCCCGTCCTGGGTCGCCGGCGAGGTGGTGGACGGCGACGGCACGGTCACCCTCACCGGCACGCACACGTCCTGACGCCCCCCGTACGCCCGAGCCCCCGCCCGTACGCGGACGATCTTCGTCGTAAGGTGCCGCGACACGCCAGCCACCTCCCCACAAGACGAAGATCGTCGCGGGGGGCGGGCCGGGGGGCGGGCGCGGGGGCACGGGGCAGACGGGGGAGCTCCTAGCGCGCCGGCTTGTCCGCCGGTGCGTAGGGGTCGTCGAAGTCGTCCTCGTCCTCGTCCTCGTCGGCCGCAGCGGGAGCCGTGAAGGGCGTCCCACCCGCGAGCTCGGCCTTGAGCCGCTCGGGGTCCAGGCTGCCGCTGCTGTACTTCAGCTCGCGGGCCACCTTCGTCTGCTTGGCCTTGGCACGGCCGCGCCCCATGGCTCGACCCCCTCGCTACGGCGGGACCCCAGGGCCCCGAAGTGGTGTGCGTTCCTGGACGACAGGCACCTGCTCGCCTGTCGAGGGTGTCCGCCTGGCGCCCACGGTACAGGGTGCGGGCGCAGTGCACGCGGTGGTCGCGGACAGTCAGCTCCGGCCGGGGAGCAGGACAGTGCGCAGCCGCCCGACGTCGGCCATCCGGCGCTCGGCCAGCCGGTCGGCCGCCACCACCGGCGGGACGCCCTCGGCCTCGGCCAGCCGGAAGACCTGCAGCGTCGTCTCGTGGATCCGGGCGGCCTTGGCCTTGGCCCGGTCGAAGCGGAAGCCGCCCGCACCGACGGCCTCGTCGGCGACCTGGCACAGGCCGCCGGCGTTGGCGACGTAGTCGGGCGTGAAGAGCACGCCGCGGTCGGCGAGCGTCTTCTCGATGCCGGGGTGGGCGAGCTGGTTGTTGGCCGCTCCGCAGACCACCTTCGCCTGCACAACGGGCGCGAGCTCGTCGGTCAGCGAACCGCCGAGGGCGCACGGCGCGTAGACGTCCATGGCGCCGGTCCGCAGCGCCTCGACGTCCAGGACCTCGACCGACGGGAAGGCCGCGCGGACCCGGTCGATCGCGGCCGGGCTCACGTCGCTGACCACAACGCTCGCGCCGTCCTCGAGCAGGTGCTCCACGAGGTGGTGGCCGACCTTGCCGACGCCTTCGACCGCGACCCGGCGGCCGGCCAGCGTCGGCGCACCCCAGGTGTGCTCGGCCGCGGCCCGCATCGCCTGGAAGACGCCGTACGCCGTGAGCACCGCGCTGTCGCCGGCGCCGCCATCCTCCGGGGAGCGGCCGGTCGCGAAGTCGGTCTCCTTGGCGATGACGTCCATGTCCTGCACGTAGGTGCCGACATCGGCGGCCGTGTAGTAGCGGCCACCGAGTGACTGCACGAAGCGGCCGTACGCCCGCAGCAGCGCCTCGGTCTTGTCGCGGCTGGGGTCGCCGAGGATGACGGCCTTGCCGCCGCCGAGGTCGATGCCGGCGCAGGCCGCCTTGTAGGCCATCGCGCGGCTGAGCTTGAGCACGTCCTCGAGAGCGGCGTCCTCGTCGGCGTAGGGGTAGAAGCGGGTACCGCCGAGCGCTGGGCCCAGCGCGGTGGAGTAGATCGCGATGATCGCCCGCAAGCCGCTGGCGCGGTCCTGGCAGTACACGACCTGCTCGTGGCCCGCGTCCTTGAGGTGGTCGGTCCGGTCGAAGACGCCCACGGCGTCGCTCCTGTCGCTGGCCCGCCGGGTACCCGGCCGGGTGACGGTCGCCGGTCCCTCGTGAGGCCCGGCGCAGTGCAAGGGTGGTGTGCCCCGCTCGGAGGGTAGCGAGCCGGCGCCCCCGCGGCACCGCCCGTGCGAGCATCGCCGTCATGACAGCGCACGTGGCCTCCCTGCGCGTGTACGAGCCGTTGGCCGCCTTCGAGGGTGAGCAGCGCGCCCACTGGGAGGCGTACGCCGCCCGCGGCGCGGCGCCGAGCCCTGCGGCCGCGGCCGTCCTCGAACGCGAGGCGGCCGTGCGGGCGCTTGTCAGCGGGTCGCCTGTGGTGCTGCCGCAGCTCGAGGAGCACGCCTTCGTCACCGAGGTCGACGGGGTGACGCTGGTCTGTCCGTGGAGCACGGCGCTGCGCTCGCTGGAGGGTCTGGAGGAGTTCCTGGCCGACGTGCCGGCGCTGCTGCTCGACGCCTGGGTGCCGCGCGAGCTGGCCGACGGCCTGGGTGACGCGGTCGACGCGCACCGGCTGGCACACCCGGACGCCCGGACGCACCTGCTGACGGCAACCTGGCACGTCCCCCTGCGCTGGTTCGTGCTCGTCGACGCGAAGGAGCGCGAGGTGGCGCTCGGTGACGGGTCCGGCGGCACCCGCCGGCTGCTCGGGCGCTCGTTGGTCTACCGGACCCCGATGTCGCGGGCCCGGCGCCGGGTCGCGCGCGCGCTGGCGGTGCTGCGCACCACCGTCGAGGACGGCGTCGTCACTGCCGGGGTCGAGGACCTCGGCCGCTGGCTGGAGGAGTTCCACCCGCGCTCGCTGGTCGAGCTCGACTACGGCGGCCTGGTCGACCTGCTCGATGACGCCGAGCTGCAGCAGGACGAGTCGGCCCGCGACGTGACCCTGGCGCTGGCCGCGCTGGGGGAGGGCGACCCGGAGCGGGCGGCCGCGGCGTACGGCCGGGTGACGGCGCGGATGAAGGCGCTGCAGGGCGTCGAGAGCGCCAACTGAGCGGGCTGGGCAGAGCCCCGAGGGCGCCCCGATGTCAAGGACTAGGCAGAAGATGGCCCGGACGGGCCATTACGCTCAAAGACGACATCGCACACGATCGTGCGTACGCGGGCACTCGGCCCGTACCCGAGAGGACGCCCCCATGAGCAACCGCCCCCTTGACTCCGAGGCCCTGCTCACTCCGGCTGAGGTCGCCACGATGTTCCGTGTCGACCCCAAGACCGTCACCCGCTGGGCCAAGTCCGGCAAGCTGACCTCGATCCGCACCTTGGGCGGCCACCGCCGCTACCGCGAGGCCGAGGTCCGCGCTCTGCTGGCCGGCATCCCCGCTCCGCG
>JBBSLB010000096.1:0-9163 GCA_038255675.1 Mycobacteriales bacterium | reverse complement strand
TCCGCCCCGCCCTGCTCTCCCGTCCAGGTCTGGCCGCTGCGGTCCGCCGACCGGCCCTCCCGATCGTGGTCGCCGTGGTCCTCACCGCGCTGCTGGCCGGCGCGATCGCCTGGACGATGACCGGCAAGACGGTGCTGCTGTCCGTCGACGGACAGCAGCAGGAGGTCGAGCTGCGCGGCTCGACCGTGCAGGACGTTCTGGCAGCGGCCGGCATGGAGGCCGGGGAGCGCGACGTCGTCGTGCCGGCTGTCGGTGCTGCGGTTGAGAACGGCGACCGGGTCGCCCTGCGTCGCGCCCGCCAGATCACGCTCGTGGTCGACGGCGAGGAGCGCCAGGTCTGGGTGACCGCCACCTCCGTCGACGAGGCGCTCGATCAGATCGGCCTGCGCGACGGCGCGCTGGCGCTGTCGGCGTCGCGCTCGCGCTCGCTGCCGCTCGAGGGCTTCCGCCTCGAGGTCGGCACGCCCAAGGACGTCGTGGTCGTCGCCGACGGCGTCGCGCGCCCCTTCACCACCACCACCGCGACCGTCGGCGAGGCGCTGGCAGCCGCCGGCATCGCCTACGACGACGACGACGGCTTCTCCAAGTACCCGGCCGAGCGGGTCGTCGACGGCGACCTCCTCCAGGTGGCCCGGGTCGCGACTGCCGAGGTCACCGAGACCCTCGCCGTGCCGTTCCGGACCGAGAACCGCGACGACGCCGGCCTGGTGGTCGGCCAGACGAAGGTGCTGCAGGCGGGCAAGGCCGGTTCGGCCCGGCAGGTCGCCCTGCAGACCACCGTCGACGGCGCCGTCAGCACGCGCACCCTGGTGTCGCTGACCGAGCTGGCCGCGCCCGTGACGCGCGTCGTCGCCGTCGGCACCAAGCCCAAGCCGGCTCCGGCCCCTGCCCCGGCGCGCGCCTCGGCCGCCGCCCCCGCCACGACGTCGACCTCGAGCGCGCCCCGCTCCAGCACCGGCGGCGCGGGCAGCCTCAACTGGGCGGCCCTGGCGCAGTGCGAGTCCGGTGGCAACCCCAGCGCGGTCAGCTCCACCGGCAAGTACCGCGGTCTTTACCAGTTCTCCTACGCCACCTGGGCAAGCGTCGGCGGCGCCGGCGACCCGGCCGCCAACAGCGCGGGCGAGCAGACCTACCGCGCCCAGCTGCTCTACAACCGCTCCGGCGCCGGCCAGTGGCCGCACTGCGGCAGGTACCTGTAGGCGAGACTGGAGCGTGACCGACGCTCTGCTGACCGCCAAGGACGTGCGGCAGCTGGCCGAGCGGCTCCACCTGCGCCCGACCAAGGCGCTCGGGCAGAACTTCGTCATCGACCCCAACACCGTGCGGCGCCTCGTGCGCACCGCCGGTGTCGGGGTCGACGACGTCGTGGTGGAGGTCGGCCCGGGGCTCGGCTCGCTGACCCTGGGCCTGCTCGAGGCGGCCGCGCGCGTGGTCGCCGTCGAGATCGACCTGTCGCTGGCCCAGCAGCTGCCGCTGACCGTCGCCGAGCGGCTGCCCGAGCGGGCGGACCGGCTCGAGGTCGTGCTGCAGGACGCGCTGCTGCTCGACGGGGTGCCCGGTCCGCCGCCGACCGCCTTCGTCGCCAACCTGCCGTACAACGTGGCGGTACCGGTGCTGCTGCGGCTGCTGGAGCAGCTGCCCTCGCTGCGCACCGGCCTGGTCATGGTGCAGGCAGAGGTCGCGGACCGGCTCGTCGCGCCGCCCGGCAGCAAGACGTACGGCATCCCGTCGGTGAAGGCCGCCTGGTACGCCGAGGTGCGTCGGGCCGGCGCGATCGGCCGCAACGTCTTCTGGCCCGCGCCGAACGTCGACAGCGGGCTGGTGGCCTTCACCCGGCGTGAGCCACCGGCCGGGGACCGCGCCGCCACCTTCGCCGTGGTCGATGCCGCCTTTGCCCAGCGACGCAAGACCTTGCGCGCCGCCCTGGCCGGCTGGGCCGGGTCGGCCGCTGCCGCCGAGCAGCGGCTGCGTGCGGCGGGCATCGACCCGTCCGCGCGCGGGGAGGTGCTGGGCGTCGAGGACTTCGCGCGGCTGGCTGCGGTCGCCCCTGCGCACGGCTCGCCGTGACCCCGTAGCCTGAGCTCTTCCGCCCGAGATCTGGAGCCCGTCCTGCCTTCCCGCCGTACGCCCGACCGCGTCACGGTGCGCGCCCCCGCCAAGGTCAACCTGCACCTGTCGGTGGGCCGGCGTCGACCCGACGGCTACCACGACCTCACCACCGTCTTCCAGGCCGTCGGGCTGTACGACGACGTGGTCCTGGAGCGGGCCGACGCGCTCACCGTGGAGGTGACCGGCGACGACGCTGACCGGGTGCCGGCCGACCAGACCAACCTCGCCGCGCGCGCCGTTCTCCTGCTCGCCGCGCGCACCGGCGAGTCGCCGGACGTCGCGATCAGCATCCGCAAGGGCATCCCGGTCGCCGGCGGCTGCGCGGGCGGCTCGGCCGACGCCGCCGCCGCGCTGGTCGGCTGCGACGCACTGTGGGGGACCGGGCTGTCCCGCGACGAGCTCGGCACGGTCGGGGCCCAGCTCGGCAGCGACGTGTCGTTCTCGCTGCACGGCGGGACCGCGCTGGGCACCGGCCGCGGCGAGCAGCTCAGCCCCGTGCTCGGCCAGGGGACGTACTCCTGGGTGCTCGCGCTGCCCGAGGGCGGGCTGTCGACCCCCGAGGTCTACGCCGAGCTCGACCGGCAGCGCGAGACCGGACCCGTCGGCGTCGTGCGCGATCCGGCAAAGGTGCTGACCGCGCTGCGCTCCGGCGACGCGGTGGCCCTGGGTCGCTCTCTCGGCAACGACCTGCAGCCGGCCGCGGTCGCGCTGCGCCCCGCGCTGCGCCTGCTGCTCGACACCGGCCGCGAGGTCGGCGCCCTGGGCGTGCTCGTCTCGGGCTCCGGACCGACGGTCGCGCTGCTCGCCCGCGACGAGGGCCACGCGGTGGACCTCGCCGCTGCGCTCGCCGGCCACGGCGTCTGCCGGGCCGTGCGCCGCGCCGACGGTCCGGTCGCCGGTGCGCGCGTGGTGGAGGTCGCCTGATGGCTGTCAACCTGGTCAACCTCGAGAGCGTCACCGTCGCGCACGGCACCCGGCTGCTCATGGACGGGGTCTCGCTCGGCGTCTCCGAGGGCGACCGGATCGGCATCGTCGGGCGCAACGGCGGCGGCAAGACCACGCTGCTCAAGACGCTGGTCAAGGCCGAGGAGCCGCACTCCGGCCGGGTCACCCACACCAGCGGGCTGCGCGTGGGCGTGCTTACCCAGGACGTCCGGGTCGACGTCCGGCTCACCGCTCACCAGGCGATCCTGGGCGAGACCGCCGAGCACACCTGGGCCGGCGACGCGCGCGTGCGCGAGGTCCTGGACGGCCTCGGCCTGCACGGCATCGGCCTGGACAGCGTGATCGAGACGATGTCCGGCGGCGAGCGCCGCCGCGTCGCGTTGGCCTCGCTGCTGGTGCAGGAGTGGGACCTGCTCGTGCTCGACGAGCCCACCAACCACCTCGACGTCGAAGGTGTCGCCTGGCTGGCCGCCCACCTCACGCAGCGCTCCTCCTCCCAGGCCCACCTGGTGGTCACCCACGACCGGTGGTTCCTGGACGAGGTCAACACCACCACGTGGGAGGTGCACGACGGCGTCGTCGACGCCTACGAGGGCGGCTACTCCTCCTACGTCCTGGCCCGCGCCGAACGCGACCGGATGGCCTCCACCGCCGAGCAGAAGCGCCTGCAGCTGGTGAAGAAGGAGCTCGCCTGGCTGCGGCGCGGTCCGCCTGCGCGCACCAGCAAGCCGCAGTTCCGGATCGATGCGGCCAACGCCCTCATCGCCGACGAGCCGCCGGCGCGCGACGACATCGCCCTGCAGCGCTTCTCCGCCGCCCGGCTCGGCAAGACGGTGTACGAGCTGCACGACGTGACGCTGGCCTTCGCCGACCGGGTGCTGTTCGACGCGGTCGACTGGAACATCGGGCCGGGCGACCGCATCGGCATCGTCGGGGTCAACGGCGCCGGCAAGTCCACGATGCTCAAGATGCTCGTCGGTCAGCAGGCACCCGACAACGGCCGCATCGTCATCGGCCAGACGGTCAAGCCCGCCTACCTCTCGCAGGAGGTTGCCGAGCTCGACCCGGCGCTGCGCGTGCTCGAGGCGGTCGAGCAGGTCGCCAAGGTCGTCGACCTGGGCGGCGGCAAGACCGTCGGCGCGTCCACGCTGGCCGACCGCTTCGGCTTCACCGGCAACGCCCAGTGGACCCGGGTCGGCGACCTGTCCGGCGGCGAGCGCCGGCGGCTGCAGATCCTGCGGCTGCTCATGGGAGAGCCCAACGTGATCCTGCTCGACGAGCCGACCAACGACCTCGACATCGACACCCTCAACGCCCTCGAGGACCTGCTCGACGGCTGGCCCGGCACCCTGGTCGTCGTCAGCCACGACCGCTACTTCCTCGAGCGGGTCACCACCGTCACCGCCTCGCTCATGGGCGACGGCACGGTGGCGGCGCTGCCGGGCGGCGTCGACGAGTACCTCGCCAAGCGGGTCAAGGCGGCGCCGGCGGCGGCACCGAAGAGCAAGGGCGGCGGCGACACCCGCGCGGCGAGGAAGGAGCTGTCACGGGTCGAGCGGGAGATCGCCCGGCTGGACAAGAAGGAGAAGGAGCTGCATTCCGCGCTTGCGGCGGCGGCCGCCGACTTCGACAGGGTCGCGGCGCTCGACGAGCAGCTGCGCGGCGTGCACGCCGCGAAGGTCGTCCTCGAGGACTCCTGGCTCGAGCTCTACGAGTCCAGCCAGGCCTGACCCGCCAGCGCCCGTCCGCACGCCCCCCGTCCTTGCGTACGCCCCCCTTGCGCCGACCCCCCTTGTGCCGATCTTCGTCTTGTGGTGCCGCGACACGCCTGGCACCGCCCTACAAGACGAAGATCACCGCAGGGTGGGGCCGGCCGAGCGCGGGCGCGCGATGCTGAGCGTGGGCGCGGTCTCCAGGCCGGACAGGCCGTTCCAGGCCAGGTTGACCAGGTGGGCGGCGACCTCGTCGCGGCCGGGGGTCTCAGCGTCGAGCCACCACTGGCCGACCAGCGCGACCTGCCCGACCAGCGCCTGGCTGTAGAGCCCGGCCAGCGTCGTCTCGAACCCGCGGGCCGCGAACTCCGCGGCGAGGATGTGCTCCACCTTCGCGGCGACGTCGCTGATGATCGTCGCGAATCCGCCGCTGTCGGCGAGCTGGGCCGGTGATTCGCGCACCAGGATCCGAAAGCCGTCGGACTCGTCCTCGACGTAGGTGAGCAGAGCCAGCGTGGCCTGCTCGAGCAGCCGCCGCGGCGAGTCGGCGGTGAGCGCGCCGGTGAAGCTGGTGATCAGGCGCTGGACCTCGCGGTCGACGACGACGGCGTAGAGCCCCTCCTTGCCGCCGAAGTGCTCGTAGACGACCGGCTTGGAGACGCCCGCCCGCAGGGCGATCTCCTCGACGGAGGTGCCGTCGAAGCCGCGCTCGGCGAACAGCCGCCGGCCGACGTCGAGCAGCTGGTCGCGTCGCTGGCTGCCGGTCATCCGCACGCGACGTACGGGAACGGGCGCGGGGGTGGTCATCAGAGCAGTGTTGCGCGAAACGTTCAGGTGCGGGCGACGCGGCGCGCCTCGAGGCGCTCGCGCTTGGGCCAGCGCACGTCGTGGGCCCAGCCGAGCTTCTCGAAGCCGCGGATGAGCTCGGCGCTGGTGTCGAACTGCCAGCGGTCGACGCCGTGGCGGGCCGCTGTCGGGTCGGCGTGGTGCAGGTTGTGCCAGCTCTCGCCCATCGAGATCAGCGCCAGTGGCCAGACGTTGCGTGACTCGTCGCGGGTCAGGAAGGGCTTGTCGCCGAAGGCGTGGCAGATCGAGTTGATCGACCAGGTGACGTGGTGCAGGACGGCGACACGCACCAGGCTGGCCCAGAAGAAGGCGGTGGCCGCGCCGTACCAGAAGCCGTCCCCGACGGCGGCGGCCCACACGCCGCCGACGACCGCAGGCAGCACCAGGCTGATGGCAACCCACAGCGGGAACAGCTTGTTGACGCGGTGCACGGCCGGGTCGGCGAGCAGGTCGGGAGCAAAGCGCTTCTGGTCGGTCTGCTCGACGTCGAAGAGCCAGCCGACGTGGGCGTGCCACAGCCCCTTGCACAGCGCGGGGAAGCTCGTGCCGTAGCGCCAGGGGCTGTGCGGGTCGCCCTCCTTGTCGGAGAAGGCGTGGTGGCGGCGATGGTCGGCGACCCAGCGGGTGACCGGGCCCTCGATGGCCATTGAGCCCGCGATCGCGAGCGCGACGCGCAGCGGCGTACCGGTCTTGAACGACCCGTGCGTGAAGTAGCGGTGGAAGCCGACGGTGATCCCGTGACCCGTGACGGCGTACGCCACGGTGCTGATGACGACGTCGCGCAGCGACAAGCCGTTGCCCCAGAGCACGAAGCCGCTGGCGACGACGGCGAGCAGCGGTACGGCGATGAAGGCACCGAGCGCGACCTGCTCGAGCCGGGCCCAGAGCTTCGTACGCGGGAGGTCCTGGAGCGGCCGGGCCTGGTCGCCGTCGTCGTCGACGGTAGTGACGGGGGCGTCCGGGAGCGTGGCGGTCATCGGTCCTCGCGGGGTCGGGTCAGGTTCCTACGAGACCGTAACCTACGCACCCGTAGCCCAGCCTGGCGCGAGCGCCACAGTGGGCTGCCCCGTCAGCGGCTTCAGCTGGGCGCGGGAGTCAGCGCGTCCATTCGCGGGCGATGAGCACCAGCAGCGCGACGATGCCACCGACCAGCGCGAGCAGCAGCGTGGTGCTGCGGCCGGGGACCGCGTCCTGGACGTAGGACGCAGCCTGCGCCGCGGCGCTGTCGTTCGAGCCCCCGCTGATCGGCCTGGGCGGGCTCGGGGAGGCGCTTGCCAGCGGCGGGAGGCCAACGGCGAGCCGACGCTCGTCCACCGTCTCGGCGACGGCGGCGGCCTGCTCGGCCGCCTCGGCGACAGCCGCCGTGGCCTCGATGACCTCGGTGCTCGCCTGGTCGGCCTCAGCCGTGGCCTCCGCGAGGGCGGCCGTTGCCTCGGCGCGCTCAGCGGGGGTGTCAGCCGCTGCGAGCGCGCGCTGCGCGGAGGCCTGCTCGGTGCGGGCTGCCTCCAGGGCGGACTGCGCCCGGGCTTGCTCCTCAGCGGCCGCCCGTCGGACCGCCTCGGCCCGAGCGACCGCGGCGGCGTCGATCTGTACCTGGTCGTCTGTTGCAGGTGTTCGCGCCGTGGTCGGCGACGGCGGGGCAGTCGTCGCGGGCGTCGTGAGAACGGGCGGGACGATGGGGGCGCCCCCCGGGCTCGTGGACGTCGCGGGCGGCTGTGCCGGCGCGGCCGTGGTGGGCGGGCGCATGTCGGGCGGTGGCGCGGTGGGCACGACCGGCTCGGTGGTGGGCAGCGCGGGGACGGGTAGCTCCGGCGCGGGGGGCGGCGGCACGACCGGGGCGGGCGCGACCGGAGGCGCGGTCGTGGAAACCGGCTCGGGCTCAGGGGTGGGAGTGGCTGGCCGGCCCTTGTCGGGTCGGACCTCGGCGCAGGCTCGACCAGCGCAGTGGTCGTCCGCGGCGGCCGTGGCCGGCACGAGGAGTCCGCCACCCAGCAGACCGAGGACGAGGGTGGCACCGACCGTGGATCGTCGGAGGTGGGTGCTGCGCATGTTGCTCCTGTTCCCGGGTGGAGGGGGGTCAAGCGGGAGGGCGGCGAGCTCAGCCCGCGGTCGCCTGGAGCCGTCCAGCTGCTGCCCGGCGATCCGCGTGGCCCGGATAGTCCTTCGGCGGGGCCTTCGTCCGGGCACGCACAGCCGAGCGCAGCCCCAGGTCGCCGTGTGAGAGATGGCGCCGCCCCGAAGGGCGTCACGCAGCACGACCGTCGGCTGATCAGGAGCTGCGCTTCTGTCGGAGGTCGAGGGGAAGATTGCCTCAGGAGGGTCGAGCCGACGGGAAGGGGTTCGATCCGCCATGGGCAGGCATCGCACGCAGGAGGAGAAGCGCGAGCTCGGGGAGCGCGCGCGGGAGTTGAGAGCCGCCGGAAGGTCGCGGCGGGACATTCAGGCCGAGCTCGGCATCGGCGACGATCTGGCCAAGGCGTTCCTGCGCGGGACCGAACTGCCGGATGCCCTTCGCCGGCCGAGGGCCAAGGACGAGCTCCGCCAGGAGGCGATCGAGCTGCGTCGACAAGGGGCTACCTATGACCAGATCGCCGTTGCGCTGAGCGTCAGCAAGAGCACCTGCTCGCTGTGGCTTCGAGACCTGCCGCACCCCGAAGCAGAGCCGGAGGCGGCAGCGGCTGCCCAGGAACGCCGGGTCGCGGCGCTGCGGGTCCGTGCCCGCCGGGACCGGGACGCCCGGGACGAGGCAGGCCAGCAGAAGCTGCTGGGAGCGGCCGAGAGCCTTGGAGCCGTCACCTCACGCGATCTGGTGATCGCGATGGCCATCTCCTACTGGTGCGAGGGTGCCAAGTCCAAGCCGTGGAACCGTCACAAGGTCGTCCAGTGGATGAACAGCGACCCGCTGCTCGTCGGGCTCTTCCTGGAGGGTTTGGCCCTTGTCGGCATCCCGCGCCATCGGCTCTCCTTGCGCGTGCACATTCACGAGAGCGCTGACGAGCCCGCTGCTCGCGCATGGTGGGCGGAGCGCACGGGCGTACCGCCGGAGCAGTTCCGTCGCAGCACGATCAAGACGCACAATCCGAAGACCGTCCGGCAGAACACTGGCGACACGTACAAGGGATGCCTGTGCGTCACCGTCCTTCAGAGCCGCGCGCTCTACGAGGTGATCCACGGCCTGGTGCAGGGGTTGGCCTCGCAGCCGCGCAACATCGAGGAATGGCACGATGACGCCGAGGCCCCTGCCGAACTGCAGGACGGTGCGGACCTCCCTTCCGCCTTGGTGTAATTGGCAGCACCTCTCCCTTTGGTGGAGCTGGGTCCAGGTTCGAATCCTGGGGGCGGAGCGTTCGGAAGGTGGGGCGGGAGCGGGCTGTTCGGAAGGCCGGGCCCCTCGCTAGACTCGCCGCCGCCGGGCTCTCCGGCGTTCCCCTCCTGCGAGGAGCACCTCCGTGACCGACCCGCGCCCCGCCGCGGTCGTCGTCCTCGCCGCCGGCGAGGGCACCCGGATGAAGAGCGCGACCACGCCGAAGGTGCTGCACCCGCTCTGCGGC
>JBBSLB010000095.1:0-9198 GCA_038255675.1 Mycobacteriales bacterium | reverse complement strand
GGGTGCTGCCGTAGAGCTCGAGCGATCCCACGCCGAGCACCCAGGCCGACTGGGCCGCAGCCGCCAGCACCAGCGCCCCCGACCAGACCTGCACCCCGCGACGGCGGATCAGCTCGACGACGCGACGTCGACCGGCCAGCAACAGCAGGGTGAGGCCGATGAGCGCGAGCCAAAACGGCGAGATGGGCCGGGACAGCGCCAGAACCACCCCCGCGATCCCCGCTGTCACGACCAGCGGGCGGGGCGGCGCGGCCCGGTCGAGGACGAGCGCCACGCCCGCGGTCCAGAGCGCGAGGGCTGCGGCGATCTCCGGCCCGCTCGGATTGACGCCGGAGCAGAGGAACAGCGCCATGGGTGTGACGGCGATGCCCACCGAGGTGATCAGCAGTCGCCGACCGGTCGCCGCCGCCGCGGTGACCGCGGCGGCCAGGAGCGCGGCGCACAGGGCGGCCGACATGCCTCGCACTGCGTAGAGCACGTCCAGGTCGGTCCAGACCAGCGTCGGGAGGCCGACGAGCGCGTAGTAGCCGGGCGGGTAGCGGCCTGCCTGGGTGCGGGCCTCGGTGTCTGGGCCGTCCGGCCCGTCGTAGCCCGGGGCGCAGGCGGCCGGCACGTCCGGCAGAAAGACGAAGCAGCCGGTCTGGAAGCGTGTGGCGGCCAGCGCCGGCGGGACCTCGACGGCGGTGGGCAGGCCGGGCAGCCCGGTGATTTGTCCGCGCGCGACCCCGGCCGCTTTGAGGAAGTGCGCCGGCTCGTCGGGAACGGCGAACGGCGGGGTCGCCAGGCCCCACAGCCCCAGCAGCGACGACAACGCGACGAGCGACACCCAGAACGTCCGCCAGGACCAGCCGTCGGCACGGCTCACGGAGGGGGCTCGCGCTGCTCCACCAGGTTGCGCAGCAGGGCGATCTCCTCGGCCAACGAACGCGTCTCGTCCTCCAGCCTGCTGCACTCCCAGGACAGGTGGACGCAGACGGACAGCAGCACGAGCATGCCGACGAACAGCAGCAGGTTGACCGGGTCAGCCACGGACAGCCAGCCGGCCACGGCGTCGAGCAGCCCGGGCGCGACGGCCAGGACGGCCACGGCCAGCGCCACGGCCAACCACAGGACGGCGTACTTCTCCTTCAGCTGCCGACGCCGCAGCAGCTCGACCATCACCAGGACGATGGCGATGCCGCCGACCAGGCTGACGATCTTGACGTCGTTCACACGGGCACCCTGACGCCCTCGGCGAAGTCGTAGCGGCGCAGGCGGCCGAGGCCGAGCGCCAGCACCACCCGGAACAAGTAGACCGCCGCCCGGACCGGGGACTGGCTCGGCTGCCCGCCCGCCCGGTCACGCATCGTCACCGGCACCTGCGCGACCGTCAGGCCGGCGCGAGCGACGATGACGAGCGTCTCGACGGTGTCGCCGAGGTACTCGGCCGGGTAGTGCCGTGCGAACAGCTCGAGGGTGCGTCCGTTGCAGACCCGGAAGCCCGACGTCGCGTCCGTGAGTCGCGCCCCCGTCACGCGCGACAGGGTCCGGGCGAGCAGCCGCATCGCCCAGCGCCGCGGGCCGCGCACGTCGTAGTCGCCAGTGCCCGCGAACCGCGCGCCGATGACGAGGTCCGCGTCGGCGAGCGCGGCGATCAGCCGTGGCGCGTCCTGCGGGTCGTGCTGGCCGTCGCCGTCGACCTGAAGCACGGCGTCGTAGCCGTAGCGAAGCGCATAGCGGAAGCCGGCGCGCATCGCGCCGCCCACGCCCAGGTTGATCGGCAGGGTCAGCACCTGCGCGGCGGTTGTCAGCGCGACGGCGCGCGTACCGTCGGTCGAGCAGTCGTCGACGAGCAGCACGTCCACGGACGGCAGGGCGGCCCGGACCTCCTGCACCACCCCGGCGACGGTCGCCTCCTCGTTGTAGGCCGGGATGACCACGAGCACCCGGGACGGCAGAGGCATGGACGCCACCGTACCGGCGTGGCCTCAGCCGTCGGGCGCGAAGACCCAGGCCCTGTAGAGCACGTAGTTCCACAGCGTCGAGGCCAGGACGACAGCACCCTTGGCCAGGACGTACGGCACGCCGATGCCCTCGGCGCCCGTCACCACGGCGACGGTGAGCAGCAGGTTCGCGAGCAGGAGCAGGGCGTAGCGGACGACCTGGCGGCCGAGCAGCCCGCCACCGCCGGCAAGCAGCCGGTTGAGGCCGAAGTTGACCGCGACGCTGGTGAGGAACGCGCCGGCGGTGGCCGGCGCCAGCGGAGCGTCAAGCACCTCGACCAGGAGCACCAGCAGACCGAGGTCGACGGCGACGCTGAGACCACCGATGGCCAGGTAGGCGACGACGTCGGCGCCCAGGCCGCGCGCGGACGGCGCGGTCAGAAGGAGACCTGGTAGGACGCGGCAGCCAGCGCGGCGAGCACCTCGTCGCCGTGCTCGCTCCCACGGGTCTCGACCTGCAGCCCGACGGCCACCTCGTCGACGTGCAGCCCGGCGCCGGTACGCGAGTGCTCGACGTCGAGGACGTTCGCGCCGGTGTCGCCGAGCACGGACAGCAGCCGGGCCAGCGCGCCGGGCCGGTCCGAGATGGCGACCTCCAGGGACAGGAAGCGACCGGCCGCGACCAGCCCATGGCGGACGACCTTGGTGAGCAGCAGCGGGTCAATGTTGCCACCCGAGAGCACCACCACCACAGGCGGTTCGAAGGCGGTCGGGTTCTCCATGACCGCCGCCAGCGCGGCCGCACCCGCGGGCTCGACGACGAGCTTGGCCCGCTCGAGGGCCAGCAGCAGTGCACGCGAGAGCGCCTCCTCGTCGACGGTCACGACGTCGTCGACCAGCTCCCGGACGATCGCGAACGGCAGCTCCCCGGGGCAGCCCACCGCGATGCCGTCGGCCATGGTCGTCATGGTCGTCAGCGGCACCGGGTGGCCGGCGGCCAGTGACGGCCGGAAGGTGTCGGCGCCGGCGGCCTGCGCCGCGACGATGCGCACGTCGGGTCGGATCCCCTTGACCGCCAGGGCGATCCCGGCGACGAGCCCGCCGCCACCGGTGCACACCACGACGGTCTTGACGTCGGGGCACTGCTCGAGCAGCTCGAGCCCGACGGTCCCCTGGCCGGCCACGATGTCCGCGTGGTCGAAGGGGTGGATGAGCGTCGCGCCGGTCTCCTCGGCGAACGCCTTCGCCGCGACCAGCGCCTGGTCGACGGTGTGCCCGGCGTGCCGGACGTGCGCGCCGTACGCCCTCGTCGCCGCGACCTTCGGCAGTGGTGCGGCCTCCGGCATGAAGACTGTCGACGCGCAGCCGAGCAGCGACGCGGCCAGCGCCACGCCCTGCGCGTGGTTTCCGGCGCTGGCAGCGACGACGCCGATCGCCCGCTGCTCGTCGGTCAGCCGCGCAATCCGGACGTACGCGCCTCGGATCTTGAAGGAGCCTGTGCGCTGGAGGTTCTCGCACTTGAGCAGGACCTGACCGCCGACCTGGTCCGAGAGCCCCCGCAGCCCCTGCACAGGCGTCTCGCGCGAGATGCCCTCCAGCAGCAGCCGCGCCGCGCGCACATCCTCAAGTCCCAGCGGCAGCGTCACGCGGGCAGTCTGGCACCGCGGCGCCCGCGCGCCGGTCACCCACACCGGCCCGCCCCCTGCTTGCGGCTGCCCCACCCTCCGGTGATCCACGTGAAGTTGCAGGTGGATCTGACCGGCCTACGCACCCGCAACCGCACGTGGATCACCCGGCCCGATCTGGCCGCCTGCCACCTGTCTCCCGCTGCGGGTGCACCCAGTTCGCCGGGCGCTGGCCTCGGAGGAGCGTGCCGAGCGGGGGCCTGGCCGTCTCGGCCGCGGAACCGGGTGCAGCCACAGGGAGCACGGGGCGGGGCGGGGCGGGGCGGGGCGGGGCGGGAGTCAGCCGGGGAAGGCGAGGACCGCGGCGGTGAAGCCGTGCAGGGAGTTGCGGCCGGCGACCGGGCCGAGCTCGCCGCCGGCGAAGAAGCCGGCCACCCCCTGCGCGGCCAGCTCGCCGCGCACGAGCGCCGGGTCGTGGTCGGCCCCGCCGTGGGCCGAGCCGAACAGGTGCGCGCCGCGGCCGTTGCAGGAGAACAGCAGCGCGCCACCGGCCGGCGCGTCGAGGGTGTCGCGGCGGTAGCCGGCCAGCATCCGGCGCAGGTCGGCGTCGGCGGCGTCGGCGTCGCGGACCTGCAGCCGCACCGTGCTGCCGACCTCGACGAGGTCGCCGACGACGACGCCCTGCGTCTCGCGCTCGACGCCGAGGATGGGTCGCACGAGGTAGTCGTGCTCCTCGGCGTACTCGTCGACGGCCAGCCCGATCTGCAGGCCGGTGCTCGCCAGCGCCTGGTCGGCGGGCGGGAGCTCGCGCAGCAGCTGCTCGAGCCGCTGCAGCGCCGGCACCCCGGCCAGCCCGCGCACGACGTTGCCCGCGGCGGCGGTCACCGTCATCGCCGGGCCCACCGGGCGGCAGCCCTGGCTGACGAGGGTGCGCACACCCGAGCCCTGCAGGAGCAGCCCGACCGCCCCGCGGTCCACGACCCGCCCGTCGACCAGCAGCCGCGTCGAGCCGGCGCCGCGCGGCCCGGCGGCGACGCCGCCGACGACGGGCAGGCCGGGCAGGGCGGTGTTGGCCTGGGCGAGGAAGCCGTCGACCGGGAAGCTGTACGGGTCGGTGAGCAGCACCGCGACGTCGTCGCCGTCCAGCTCGGGCATGCCGACGACAGCGGCCTTGGCGTCGGTGCGCATCACCTCGAGGTGGAAGCTGCGGAGCCGCACCCCGGGCAGGACCGCGGCGAAGACGCTGACCGCCGGCCGTCCCTCCACCCCGGTCGCACCGCCGATGACACCGCCGGCGCTGCAGCCCAACACCGCCCCGGCCGGCGAGGACGCGGCCGCGTGCTCGAGCGCGGCGGTGCACTCCTCGGGATCGGCGCCGCTGACGAAGACGCACACGAGATCGGGGACGCGCCCCCCCAGCGGGGCCAGCGCATCGACCGTCGCCGCCTCGGCCGCAGCCAGCAGGTCGCCGCCCACCGCCAGTCCGTCCCCGAAGCGCGCCACCCCTGCAGTGTCACAGGTGGGCCACCGTCCCGGCGCCCCTGCCGGGTGAGTCGAGGGACCAGGCCGGGAGCGGGATGCCGGGCGGGCGGGGCGGACGTACTGTCGAGCGGTGACGAGCCCGGTCCCCCCTGCCCCTGCTGACACCACCCTCGGCGACCTGCGCGCCAGCGGACACGTCCTCAAAGGCGTCAAGGCCGAGGTGCGCGACAACCTGCTGGCCCGGCTGGCCGCGGGTGAGTCGGCCTTCCCCGGCATCCTCGGCTTCGACGACACCGTCCTGCCCCAGGTCGAGCGGGCGCTGCTGGCCGGCCACGACCTGGTGCTGCTCGGCGAGCGCGGGCAGGGCAAGACCCGCCTGATCCGCACGCTGGTCGGCCTGCTCGACGAGTGGACGCCGGTGCTGGTCGGTTCCGAGCTCAACGAGCACCCGTACGCCCCGATCAGCCCGGAGGGCAAGCGCGTGGTCGCCCAGCACGGTGACGCGACGCCGGTGACGTGGAAGCACCGCAGCGACCGGTACGGCGAGAAGCTCGCGACGCCGGACACCTCGGTCGGCGACCTCATCGGCGACGTCGACCCGATCAAGGTCGCCGAGGGCCGCACGCTCGGCGACCCGGAGACCGTCCACTACGGGCTGGTGCCGCGCACCAACCGCGGCATCTTCAGCGTGAACGAGCTGCCCGACCTCGCCGAGCGGATCCAGGTCGCGCTGCTGAACGTGCTGGAGGAGCGCGACATCCAGGTGCGCGGCTACACGCTGCGCCTGCCGCTGGACCTGCTGCTGGTCGCGTCGGCCAACCCGGAGGACTACACCAACCGCGGCCGGATCATCACCCCGCTCAAGGACCGCTTCGGCGCCGAGGTGCGCACGCACTACCCGCTCGACCTGTCCCACGAGGTCGAGCTGATCGAGCAGGAGGCCCAGCTGCAGTGGCCCGGCGCCACCGTCGTCGTGCCCGAGCACCTGATCGAGGTCATCGCGCGGTGGACCCGGCTGGTGCGCGAGTCTCCGCAGGTCGACCAGCGGTCCGGGGTCAGCGCGCGCTTCGCCGTCGCCGCTGCCGAGACCGTCGCTGCCTCGGCCGTGCGCCGGGCGGCCGTGACCGGCGAGGCGCAGGCGGTCGCCCGCGTCTGCGACCTGCCGTCGGTGGTGCCCGCCGCACGCGGCAAGGTGGAGTTCGAGTCGGCCGAGGAGGGTCGCGAGCTCGAGGTCCTGGCCCACCTGCTGCGCAAGGCGACCGCCGACGTCTTCCGCGCCCGGCTGGCCGGCGTGGACCTCAGCGGGCTGCAGGGCCGCTTCGACGAGGGCGCGACCGTCGAGACCGGCGACCTCGTCCCCGCGGCCGACCTGCTCGCCGGCCTCGGTCCGGTGCCGGGGCTGGCCGCGATCCTGTCCCGCCTCGGCATCGAGCAGGAGTCTCCCGGGCTCGCCGCGGCCGCGCTCGAGCTCGCGCTGGAGGGCTTGCACCTCAACCGCCGGCTGGCCAAGGACGAGGTCGCCGGCCGCACGGTCTACGGCGGCTGACGTGTCCCCTGACCTGCATGACGACCTCCACCCGGACACCCCGGACTCGTTCGCCCTGCGGCGGCGGGTGCTGCTCACGGCGGTGCTGACGCTGGGGGCGTTCGTCGTCCTCGGCTACACCATCACCGCGCTCGAGGCGCCGCCCTGGCTGCTCCTGCCGGCGATGCTGCTCGTCGTGGTGATGGTCGTGCGCCCCCTGATGGCGCCGGTGCTGTCGGCCAACCGGCTGCAGCGCCGGATCGCGATGCAGGCCTACCTCGAGCAGAAGCAGGACGGTCGTGGCTGAGGCCGGCGCCGAGCGCGCTGCGCGCGACAAGGCAGCGCGCCAGGCCGAGCGGGCGCGCACCAACCGGCTGTCGCGGCTGCCGTTCCTCTACGACTTCGCGCTCCGCGGGCGCACGCAGGCGGTTCTCGCCACGCTGCCGCAGGCGGTGCTCGCGGTCGTCCTCGCACTTGTCCCGATCAAGCTGCTGTCGGGCCAGTGGCTGCCGCCCGGGGCCGTGATCGCCGTGGTGGGAGTGGCCTTGGCGCTGCAGGCCGGCTGCCGCCGCCTCAACGCCCGGGCCGGCCGGCGATGAGCAGCGCCGCCTACCGCTACGGGTCCTGGTCCGGCGGGCGCGACCCGCTCGAGCCGCCGTACGACGTCGCCGCTGCACTCGACGAGATCGGCGAGGCGGTGCTCGACGGTGCAAGCGCACGGCAGGCGCTGCGCGACCTGATGCGCCGCGGCGCCGACGGGCTGCGCGGGCTCGACGACCTGCGCCGGCAGGTCGCCAAGCGACAGCGGCAGGCCCGCCAGAAGGGCCAGCTCGACGGCACGCTGCAGGAGGTGCGGGAGCTACTCGAGCAGGCGCTCGAGGCCGAGCGGCGCGAGCTGTTCCCCGACCCGTCCGACGCCGCCCGGATGGCCGAGCTGGAGCTCGACACCCTGCCGACCGACACCGCCCGGGCCGTGCAGGCGCTCAAGCCCTACGACTGGCGCAGCGAGCAGGCGCGGGCGGCGTACGAGGCGATCGACGACCTGCTCCGGCGGGAGGTGCTCGACAGCCAGTTCAAGGGGATGAAGGACGCGCTCGAGAACGCCTCGCCCGAGGCGATGCAGGCGGTCAAGGACATGCTCGCCGACCTCAACGCGATGCTCGGGGCCGACGCCCGCGGCGAGCACACGCAGGAGCAGTTCGACGACTTCATGGGCAGGCACGGGGAGTTCTTCCCGTCGACGCCGGAGACGCTGGAGGAGCTGGTCGACGACCTCGCCCGGCGGGCCGCCGCCCAGCAGCGGCTGATGGACTCGCTCACCCCGCAGCAGCGCCAGGAGCTCGGGGAGCTCATGCAGGGCGCGATGGACCTCGACCTCCAGGCGCAGATGGCGCAGCTCGGCGACAGCCTGCGCAACGCCCGGCCGGACCTTCCCTGGGGCGGCAGGGAGCGGATGCGCGGCGAGCAGGGCATGGGGATGGGCGACGCCACCACTGCACTGGAGGAGCTGGCCGATCTCGACGACCTCGAGGCCTCGCTCGGGCAGGACTACCCGGGGTCCTCCCTGGACGACATCGACGAGGCGGCGGTGCAGCGGGCTCTTGGCCGCGGCGCCGTCGACGACGTCGCGGCGCTGCGCCGGATCGAGCGCGAGCTGATGGAGCAGGGCTATCTCGTCCGCGACGCCCGCGGCCGGCTCGAGCTGTCCCCGCGGGCGGTGCGCCGGGTCGGCGCGACCGCGCTGCGCAAGGTCTTCGCCAAGCTCGAGGCGGGTGGGCGCGGCGGCCACGACGTACAGGACGCCGGCGCCGCAGGCGAGCGCACCGGCGCCTCGCGGCCGTGGGAGTTCGGCGACGAGCAGCCGCTCGACGTGGTGCGCACGGTGCGCAACGCGGTGCTGAGGTCGGGCCCTGCTTCCTCGCCCGCCGCCGGTGGGACGGGCCGGGTCCGGCTGCACGTCGAGGACTTCGAGGTGGTCGAGACCGAGCGGCGTACGAGCGCCACGGTGGCGCTGCTGGTCGACCTGTCGTTCTCGATGGAGCTGCGCGGCACGTGGGGCACCGCGAAGCAGACCGCGCTGGCGCTGCACTCGCTGGTGACGACGAAGTACCCGCAGGACGCGATCGAGATCATCGGCTTCAGCGACTACGCGCAGGTGCTCTCGCCGGAGAAGCTGGCCGGGCTGGACGCCCAGCGCGTGCAGGGCACCAACCTGCAGCACGCTCTGGTGCTGGCCGGGCGGCACCTCGCCAAGCACCCCGACGGCGAGCCGGTGGTGCTGGTCGTGACCGACGGCGAGCCCACCGCGCACCTCACGCGCAGCGGCTACGCGGAGTTCTGCTGGCCGCCGCTGCCGGAGACCCTGGAGCTGACGCTCGCGGAGGTCGAACGGGTCACCCGGCGCGGGGCGACCATCAACGTCTTCATGCTCGACGACGAGCCGCGGCTGGTCGACTTCGTCGAGACGATCGCCGCCCGCAACGGCGGTCGGGTCTTCGCTCCCGACCCCGAGCGACTCGGCGAGTACGTCGTCAGCGACTACCTGCGTGCCCGGCGCGGCCGCCGCCGCGCGCGCTGAGCGCGGTGCCGACGGCCACGCCACGCCCTCGTACTGATCCTCGCGTCGCCCTTTGGGCTTCCTTGG
>JBBSLB010000094.1:0-9198 GCA_038255675.1 Mycobacteriales bacterium | reverse complement strand
TCGTGCTGGACGTCATCGATGGCGGCGTGCACGTCACCCAGCTCGGCGAAGCGGGCGCGCATCGTCCAGATGTCGAAGTCCGCGATCACCACCGACGGCAGCTCCGCCCAGGTCACCGGCGCCGACACCGTGGCCTGGGGCCGGGCCCGGACGCTGTAGGCCGAGGCGATCGTCTGGTCGCGCGCCATCCGGTTGAAGTCGACGAAGACCCGCTCCCCGCGTTGCTCCTTCCACCACTGCGCCGTCGCGAGGTCCGGCCGGCGGCGCTCGAGCTCGCGGGCGATGGCCACCGCGCAGTGCCGCACCTCGGTGAAGGTCCAGTCGGGGCGCACGCGGACGTAGACGTGCACGCCCTTGCTGCCGCTGGTCTTCGGGAAGCTGACGAAGCCGAGCTCGTCGAACAGCGCCTGCAGCTCGAGCGCCGTCTCGACGACGTCCTCCCAGCCGGTTCCCGGCATCGGGTCGAGATCGATCCGCAGCTCGTCAGGCGCCTCGACGTCCGGCCGCCGCGACGGCCAGGGGTGGAAGTCCAGGCAGCCGCTGTTGGCGGCCCACGCGACGTGCGCGACGTCGACCGGGCAGAGCTCGGTCGCGCTGCGTCCGCTCGGGAAGGCCACCGTGACGGTCTCCATCCACGGCGGCCGGTTGTCCGGCACCCGCTTCTGGTAGATCGCCGGCGTCTCCGCCCCGCCGGGGTGCCGCTTGAGCACGGTCGGCCGCTCGAACAGCGCACGGACGATCCCGTCGCCGACCGCCAGGTAGTACTCGACCAGGTCGAGCTTGCGGCCCCGGCCCTCCGGCAAGCCGGAGAAGTAGGTCTTCTCGGGGTTGGTCACCTTGACGGTGCGCTCCCCGGAGGGCGTGTCCACCTCGAGCTCGACGAAGGGCGACGGCATCCCCGGACCCTACGCAGCGAACGCCGACGGGGCGGCCCCCGGGAAGGGGACCGCCCCGCAGGGACGTGCGGTGAGGGCTAGCCCGGCGTGCACACCGAGGCCGCGGCGGCGGCGTCGACGACAGCTGCCGAGACAGCCTGCGGGCCGCCCAGGACCCGGCCGTCGAACAGCGCGTCGCAACCCGCCGCGAGGTAGTCGCGGTTCACGCTGCCGAGCGCCGAGACGCTCTCGGTCAGCAGGATCGGCGCACCGTCACGACCGGCGCGCGGGCCGCCCACGAGGGCGTCCGCAGGGTCATCACCACGAGCCAGGACGACAAGGGTGTCGACGAAGCCCAGGTTGGCCTTGGCGTACTCCGCCACGGCCAGCGCCGTGAGGCGGCGGTCGGCACCGGCCAGGCGCTCGACGGTGAGGCCAAGGGCCTCCAGGTCGGTGACGACCTTCGCCGACACGACGGTGGTGCCGCCGACGACGAGCACCTGCTCGACGTCGAGCGCCGCCAGCGCGGCGGCGGCTGAGGAGGACAGCGTGCCCGCCTCGGTCAGCAGCACCGGCAGTCCGGCCGCGTAGGCGGGGGCGCCCGCGACGAGCGCGTCGACCGGGCTGAGCCCGTTGGCCAGCACGGCGGTGCGCAGTCCGTCGACCTCGCCAACGGCCGCGGGGCCCTCAGCGGTGGCGACGGCAGCGGCCGTGGCGTAGCGGTCAGCTGCGCCGATGCGGGTGACAGTCAGGCCCTCGGCCTCGAGGGCCGCCACCACGCCGGCGCCGACCACGTCGGTCCCGCCCAGGATCGTGACGGTCTCCGTACCGAGGCGACGGAGCGCGTCGAGCGTGCGGGCCGGGAGGGTGTCACGGGCGGTGAGCAGCACCGGGGCCGAGCGCACGCCGGCCAGGTAGCTGCCGGCCAGCGCGTCGGCCGGCGCCGAGCCGTTGCCGAGCAGCGCCTCCGGCGCCGAACCGAAGGTCTCCAGTGCGACCTCGGCGGCGGTGCCGAAGCGGTCCGCGCCGGCGAGGCGCTCCAGGAGCAGGGCGGGCTCGGTCCCGGCCGGGACGGACCGGTCGGCCAGGCTCGGCGTGATCGGGCTGTTCTCCTGGACGTAGTCGACCAGCAGGTTCAGGTCGTTGAAGCCGCCGTCGCGGCGATCGGTCCCGTCGGCGAGGGTGCCGAAGTTGTCACCGCCGCTGGCCAGGAAGGAGTTCACGGCGACGCGGTACTCCCCGGCCAGGTCCAGGGCCGAGCCGTTGAGGGTGATGCCGGAGATGCGCGAGCCGCGCGGCTGCGAGGCGTCGATGGCGTAGCGGAAGCCCTCCGAGACACCGAGCGCGAGGAACGGCCGCGACGAGCCGTCCGGCTGGAACTGCTCCTCGAGCACCTCCTTCACCTGCTGACCGGTCAGGGTCATGGTGATGACGCCGTTCGCGAACGGCTGCACCTCGGCGAGCTCGGCGTAGGTGACGACGCCGTCTCCCTCGCCCTCCGCCGAGGAGTCGAACAGCAGGTCTGCGCGCAGTCCACCCGGGTTCATGAAGGCGATCTCGGCGCCACCGAGGCCGGGCGCGCGGGTGGCGGCCAGCTGGACGTCGGCGATGAAATTGCCGAGCAGGGACTCGCTGCCGCGGTCTTCCTCGCCGTCGGCGGTGACGGCACGGGTGATGTCCTGGGTGATCGTGCCGATCGGCTGCCGACCGACCTCCTGGGCCTCGGCCACGGCGGTGTCGACCAGGGTCTGGACCTCGGCGTCCGGCTCGAAGGCGTTGCTGGTGATGTCGACGACCTCGCCGGAGGCGGCGGTGACATCGCCCGTGGCGGTGTCGACCGTCACGTTGAGGACGTCCATGGCGGTGCCGTAGGACTGGGCCTCGAGGACCTGCAGCGGCACGGTGCGGCCGAGGCCGGACACCTCGCAGTCCACCTCGAGGTGGGTGTGGCCGCCGAGGATGGCGACGTAGGCGGTGTCGATGCCCCGGACGATGTCGCCGAAGGCGTCGTCGGCGGTGGCCATCGCGGTGCAGTCGATCGCGTCGACGGCGGAGGTGGCGGCGCCCTCGTGGGCGAGCAGGACCAGCACGTCGGCCTCGCCGTTCGCGGCGTTGCCGTCTGTCAGGGCGGCCGCGGCCTCGTTGGCAGCCGCGACCGGGTCGCTGAAGCTGATGCCGCGGATGCCGTCCGGCGAGACCAGCGAGGCGGTCTCCTCGGTCACCACGCCGACGAAGCCGACGTCGACACCGGCGATGGTCTCGACGAACGAGGACGGCATGTCGGGGGTCTCCCCCTCGACGTTGGCGCCCAGGATCGGGAAGTCGGCCAGGGCGTCGACGCGCGTCGCGAGGTCCTCGTAGCCGCGGTCGAACTCGTGGTTCCCGACCGCCGACACATCCAGGCCCATGGCGTTCAGCACCTCGAGCGTCGGCACGTCCTGCTGGACAGCCGACACGAAGGGCGAGGCACCGATGTTGTCGCCGGCAGCGACGAAGAGCGTGTTCGGATTCTCGGCCGTGTAGGCGTCAACGGCGCCGGCCAGGTAGGCGGCGCCGCCGACAGCCGCCCGGGCGGGGGCGTCGGCGGTGGCCTCGCGCTTGCTGACGACGGGCTCGAGCCGGCCGTGGAAGTCGTTGATGCCGAGGATCTGAATGTCCACGGTGCTGGCGACCTGCGCGTTGGCAGGCGAGGACGGGATGACGGCCAGCGCGCCGGCGGTCAGCGCTACGGCCAGGGTCGCCGATGTACGGGATCTGCTCACAGGGGTCCTTCGTGACGGGGGCGGACGAAAGGAGCGACCCTAGGCGCGCCAGGTGACGGTCGGACCACGCCGCGGTGACCGGCAGGAATCCCGGAGGGGTCTCCCGGCGCTGCACCTGGCATGACCTACCAGGTGACCAAGACCGACGAGCAGTGGCGCGCCGAGCTGACCCCCGAGGAGTACTCCGTGCTTCGCCAGGCGGGGACCGAGCGGCCCTTCACCGGCGAGTACGACGGCACGACGACCGAGGGCGTCTACTCCTGCCGCGCGTGCGGCAACGAGCTCTTCCGGAGCGACACGAAGTTCGACTCGCACTGCGGCTGGCCGAGCTTCTACGCCCCCCGGGACGGTGACGCCGTCGAGCTGCGCGAGGACCGGTCCCTGGGCACGGTCCGGGTGGAGGTGCTGTGCGCGAAGTGCGGCAGCCACCTCGGCCACGTCTTCGACGACGCTCCCCAGACGCCCACCGGGGACCGGTTCTGCATGAACAGCGTCAGCCTGCGACTGGAGCCTGCCGAGCGCTAGCCCGAACGGGCGACATGATGCTGCGGCAGCGGGGAACGAGCCGCAGGTGGACGGGGGCGGCGCGCGTGTGCAGGTGGAGCTCCCCAACGCGCCCGCCAGCGTGAGCAGCGCCCGCCGGGTGGTTGCTCGTGCCCTGCGGGAGTGGTCCCTGCCCCACCTCCACGACACCGCAGCGCTGCTCACCAGCGAGCTGGTCACCAACGCGGTGCTGCACGCCGGCACCGACCTGAGGGTCGAGGTGCAGCGCGACGGCGCAGTGGTGCGCGTGACGGTCTACGACGGGTCGCCGCAGCAGGCACGGCGCCGGCGGCACGGCGTCCACGCCGGCACCGGGCGTGGCCTCGGCCTGCTCGCCACCCTCTCGACCGACTGGGGCAGCGAGCCGAGCGCGCCGCCCTACCGCAAAGCAGTCTGGTTCGAGCTGCCCGTCGACCCGGCGGCGCTGCCGGACCCCGGCGACGGGGCGCTGCTCTAAGGCAGGACGGGGCGCTGCTCTAAGGCAGGGCGGCGACGATGTCGGCGACCGGCTTGCGGATGCCGGACCAGAACGGCGTCTCGAGCTTGGTGTGCAGCCGCGCCCGCGAGGTGCGAAGGTGGCGCAGGCAGTCGGTGATCCGATGCATCTGGTCGGCCTCGAAGGCCAGCAGCCACTCGTAGTCGCCGAGCCCGAAGGCCGCGACCGTGTTGGCCCGCACGTCCTCGTACTCCCGGCCCTGGATGCCGTGCTCGGACAGCATCCCCTTGCGCTCGTAGTCGGGCAGCAGGTACCACTCCAGCGAGCGGTTGAAGGGGTAGACGCAGACGTACTTGCGCGGGTCCTCGCGCCGGACGTAGGCCGGGATGTGGTTGCGGTTGAACTCCGCCGGCCGGTGGATGCCGATGCTCGTCCAGACCGGCTCGAGGTGGCGCCCCAGGGCGCTCTGGCGGAACCGGTTGCAGGTGTCCTGCAGGACGTCGACCTCGGGGCAGGTCCACCAGACGAGCAGATCGGCCTCGGCCTTGAAGCCGCCCAGGTCGTAGGTGCCGCGGGTGTAGACGTCCTTCTGCAGCGCCGCGTCGAGGAACGCCTGGGCGTCCTCGGCCAGCACCGTGCGGTCCTCCGGCAGCGGCGTGACGGCCTTGTAGACGGCGTAGACGGTGTAGAGGAGCTGGTCGTTCAGCTCGCGCGCCTTGGTGGACTCAAGCCTGCTGTCTGTCATGCATCCCAGTGTCCCCGACGACACCCGCAGCTGCCTCGCGGCCCGACCTCGCGACCGCCGGCACCCCCACCCCGTCGTACGCCGCCCCGGCCACGGCCAGGCCCGGCCACCCGGCGACCCCGGCGCGCACGCGTCGTACGAGGTCGAGGTGGCCGACGGCGTACTGCGGCAGCCCGCCGCCCCAGCGGACGACCCGGCTGTCCAGCACCCGCGGCAGCGGCCCGACGGCCTGGGCCAGCTCACCCACGACGGCGGCGACCAGCTCCTCGTCGCCGCGCTGCAGGTCGGCGGTGTCCCCCGCCCGCCCGACGCTGGCGCGCAGCACCGACGACCCGGCGTAGTGGGCCCACTTGCGGCTGGTGAAGGTGACGGCCTTGGTCGTGCGGCCCTCGACGGCCGGGACCAGGTAGCCGCTGCCCGAGCCGACCGGGCCGTCGAGCACAAGGGTGATGATCGCGACCGAGGCGTACTCCACACCGGCCAGATCGGCGGCAGCGGTCGGGGCGAGGTGGGCGAGCAGGCGCGCCGCCGGGGCGGCCGGGACGGCGAGCACGACGGCATCGGCCTCCAGCGCCTGCGGGTCAGCGGCCGAGCCGGTGACCAGACGCCAGCCGGTGGGGGTGCGGCTCAGCTCCCGGACCGCCGTGGACAGCCGCACCTCCGCGCCCGACGCGGCGGCGACCGCGGCCGGCAGCCGCCCGAGACCCCCTGGCAGCGAGGCGAACAGCGGCCCGTCGGTCGGGGGCGTCGCCGCCCGCGCCTCGCGCGCGGCCAGCAGCAGGCTCCGATGCCGCGCCGCCGCGCCGACGAGCTGAGGCAGTGTCGCCCGCAGCGAGAGCCGGTCGGGGCGGCCGGCGTAGACGCCGCCGAGCAGCGGCTCGACGAGCCGGTCGACGACCTCCCGGCCGAAGCGCCGGGCGACGAGGTCTCCGACGCTGACGTCCTCGGTGACCGGGCGCCCGGGCAGCAGCAGGTCCAGCGGCACCCGGTTCAGCCCGCGGGCGGACAGCAGACCGCTGCGGGCCAGCGACGCCAGGTCGGTGGGCAGACCGAGCAGCGTGCCGGTCGGCAGCGGCCGCAGGGCCCCGCGGCTCCAGACGAAGGCCTGCCCGGTCGCCGGGGCGACGAGCTCGGGCTCCAGGCCGGCCTCACGGGCCAGCGCGAGGCCGTCGGGCACCCTGGTGAGCATTGAGTCGGCGCCCTCGTCGACAGCCAGCCCGCCGACCTCGCTGACGGCGACCTTGCCGCCAAGCCGGGACGAGCCTTCGAGCACCGTCACCCGCGCGCCGCGGCGGCACGCCTCCGCGGCAGCCGACAGCCCGGCGACGCCCCCTCCGACCACGACCACGTGCACCTGGCCAGCCTAGGCAGCGGCGCGAACCGTGACCGGTCCGAGATCGCCGGGGTGCAACCGGCGGGCGCCAGCAGCCGTCGTACCGCTGTCCCCACCCCGGCTGCGGAGGTCGTCATGAGCGCACGACGCAAGGCCCTGTCCACCGTCCTGCTCGGCGCCCTGCTGCTGACCGGGTGCACCGGTGGCGGGTCGGACGACGCCGAGACGGCCTCGTCCGACGCCGGTGGCGACTCCGCCGGCGTCGCCGCTCCCGAGGCCGCTCCCGGCGAGCCGCAGCCCGCGGCCGATCGTGACGTCACGATCGACGCGCGCGTCCTGCCGGGCGACGCCGTGATCCGCACCGCCGACCTCGACGTCGAGGTCGAGGACCTGCGGCCGGCGGCGGACCGGGCCGGCCAGATCGCCCGCGACGCCGGCGGCCGGGTCGCCGGCGAGGAGCGCAGCGGCAGCGACGAGGACGGCTCGGCCACCCTGCAGCTGCGCGTGCCGCCGGCGGAGTTCGACGGGGCCGTACGCGACCTCACCGCCCTCGGCGCCGAGCGCGGCCGCCGGATCGGCACCGAGGACGTGACCGACGCCGTTGTCGACCTCGAGGCGCGGCTGAACACCCAGCGCGCGAGTGTCGCGCGGGTGACCGCTCTGCTCGCCGAGGCGACCAACCTCGGGGAGGTCGTGCAGATCGAGGGCGAGCTCACCCGTCGCACCGCCGACCTCGAGTCGCTCGAGGCCCGGCTGGCCGCCCTGGAGGGGCAGGTCGAGCTCTCGACGATCACGGTCCGGCTGTGGACCGTCGGCGACGAGCCGAGGGACGCCGGTGCGCTCGGCTTCGGGGACGGTCTGCGCAACGGCTGGGACGCCGTCACCACCGTGGCGCGGGTGGTCGCGGTGACCGCCGGTGCGCTGCTGCCGTTCCTGCCGCTGCTCCTGCTGGCCGGCCTGTTCGTGGTCCGTGCCCGGCGGTCACGCCCGGTCGCCTAGCGTGCGGCCGTGGACTACTTCGACAGCGCCCTGCGCTCCGACGCCGAGCTCGCGGCTCTCTACGAGCCGCCGTCGCAGATCGTCGCCAACAAGACGATCGACCGGCTCGACGCGCACTGTCGGCAGTACGTGTCGCTCTGCCGCTTCGCCCTCGTCGCGAGCGCCGATGCGCAGGGCCGCGCCGACGTCACGCCGCGGGGCGGGCCGGCCGGCTTCATCTCGGTGCTCGACGACCGCCTGCTCGCGATCCCGGACGCCACCGGCAACCGCCGCCTGGACACCTTCCGCAACGTGCTGCAGACCGGGCGGGCCGGGTTGCTGCTCCTGCTCCCGGGCCGCGGCCAGACGCTGCGTGTCAACGGCCGCGCCTGCGTGAGCACCAACCCCGACCTGCTCGCCGGCCTCACCGCCGTCGGCAAGCCGCCGCGCGCCGCGCTGGTGCTCGCCGTCGAGGAGGTCTTCACGCACTGCCCCAAGGCGTTCGTCCGCTCGGGGCTGTGGGACCCGGCGACCTGGCCCGCCAAGGACGAGCAGCCCGCGCCTGCCGCGATGCTGCGCGACCACGTCGGTGACCCGGACTTCACCCTGGCCGAGGCCGAGCAGGCCATGGTCGACGCCGTGACCAGCCGGCTGGCCTGAGCGTTCGACAAGCGCGATCGCCCAGCCTACGGTCAGGCATGGCCCTGCTGACAGAGACCGAGCGCGAGCGCCGACGCCTGCGGGCGGCGGAGCGCGCCGCAGCGAAGGCGTCGCGCACCCCGGCCCCGCCACCCATCGACCCGGACGCCCCGCCCGTCACGACCGTCTGGCGCGGCAGTGAGCTGCCCACGCCACGCACCGGCATGGTCGGCGTCCCGTTGGCCGAGGGCGTGAGCAGCGTCTTCCTCGGGGCCCTTGCCTATGTGCCGATCGCGCTCTTCACGCAGTACGCACCCTGGAACTACCTCGTCGCGCTGCTCGCCGTGGTCGTCCTGTCGTACGCCCTGTGGTCCCGGCGCGTGGTCGTCGGACCGAGCTTCGTCGCCGTACGCAAGTTCGGTCCGTACCGCGTCGCGGCGGCCGAGGGCATCGTCGCGGGCGGGATGCGGCCGAGCACCCGCGGCGGGGTGCTCGTGCTGCGCACCGGCGACGGCCGCACGATGCGGCTGCGGCGGGTGGAGTTCACCTCCCCCGCGGTGAACGCCGAGCTGCGGCGGATCCTGCTCTCGAGCGGACGGCCGTACGACTCCCGGGTGATGGAGATGCTCGACCTGCCGTGGCGTGAGGACTTCGGGCACCACCGCTACCTGTTGGACGCCGTCCAGTAGCGGCTACAGGCCGGCGTGGACGAGCTCGACCACGCGCAGCAGCGCGTCCGGGTCGGTCTCGGGCAGCACGCCGTGACCAAGGTTGAACACGTGCCCCTCGGCGGCCTTGCCCTGCTCGAGGGCCTCGCGGACCTTGCGGGCGACGACCTCCTCGGGCGCGAAGACCAGCGTCGGGTCGAGGTTGCCCTGCACCGCCTT
>JBBSLB010000093.1:0-9460 GCA_038255675.1 Mycobacteriales bacterium | reverse complement strand
TTCGGCCGGGTCGAGCCGCGCATCCCGGTGCGGGCCACCCACGTCGAGGTCGTCGACCGCTTCCGCGAGGCCCCGGCCCCGTGACGCGCCCCGACTCCCGCCCCGACTCCCGCCCCGACCCCCGCGATGACTCCGGCACGATCCTGGTGCTGCTGCTCGGCTTCGTCGCCGTCCTGCTGCTCATGGTGGCTGTCGTCGTCAACGTCTCGGCGGTCATCCTCGCCAAGCGCGGCGTGGTGAGCGCGGCCGACGGGGCCGCCGTGTCCGCGGCCCAGTCGCTGGACCTCGACGCGCTCTACGCCGGCGGACTGGCCGGCGGGCGCATCCCGCTCGACGCCGGCGAGGCCGCCGGGCGCATCGCCGCCTACGAGGCCGACGCTCAGGACGGGCAGCCCGGGCTCCAGCTGCGGCTGGCCCGCATCGACGCCGGCACCACCGTCGTGGTGCAGGGCGCGCGCAGCGTGGAGCTGCCCTTCGGTCGGCTGCTGGGCTTCGAACCGGTGCGGGTCGAGGCCGAGGCCCGCGCCCGCGCGCCCGTCGTGCCCTGACCGCCCGCCGGTAGCCTCGCCGTCCATGGCCGTGGACCGCAGCACCGAGCTCGCCGCGCTCGACGCGACCCTCACCAGCATCGAGACGGTGCTCGACCTGCCGCGGCTGCGCGTCGAGCTGTCCGACCTCGAGGCTCAGGCCGGCGAGCCCGGACTCTGGGACGACACCGCCAAGGCGCAGGAGGTCACGACCCGGCTGTCCGGCGTGAAGACCGACATCGAGCGGGTCGAGGGCGTGCGCAGCCGGCTGGACGACCTGACCGTGCTGTTCCAGATGGCGGCGGAGGAGTCCGACGAGGGCGTCGAGGCCGAGGCCGACGGCGAGCTCGCCACCTTGACACGCGACGTCAGCAGCCTGGAGGTGCGCACCCTGCTGTCCGGCGAGTTCGACCAGCGCGAGGCGCTGGTGCAGATCACGCCCGGCGCGGGTGGCGTCGACAGCCAGGACTGGGCGCTGATGCTCTGGCGGATGTACTACCGCTGGGCCGAGCGGCACGGCTACCCACTCGACGTGCACGAGTGGCAGGAGGCCGAGGAGGCGGGCGTCAAGAGCGTCATCTTCCAGTGCAAGGCTCCCTACGCCTACGGCACGCTGGCGGGCGAGCACGGCGTGCACCGGCTCGTGCGGATCTCGCCGTTCGACAACCAGGCGCGCCGCCAGACCTCCTTCGCCATGGTTGACGTGACCCCCGTCGTCGACACCGCCGACGCTGTCGAGGTGGACGAGAAGGAGATCCGGGTCGACGTCTTCCGCTCCAGCGGCCCGGGCGGGCAGGGCGTCAACACCACCGACTCCGCGGTGCGGATCACCCACCTGCCGACCGGCATCGTCGTGTCCTGCCAGAACGAGCGCTCGCAGATCCAGAACCGGGCGACCGCGATGATCGTCCTGCAGACCAAGCTCCTCGAGCGCACCCGCGAGGAGGAGGCCGCCGCGATGGACGCCATCCGCGGCACCAAGGGCGACATCGCCTTCGGCAGCCAGATCCGCAACTACGTGCTGCACCCGTACCAGATGGTCAAGGACCTACGGACCGGTATGGAGAGCGGCTCCACCGGGCCGGTGCTCGACGGCGAGATCGACGACTTCGTCGAGGCCGCCATCCGCTGGCGCCGCACCAGCGGCGACGAGGGACAGGACTGAGCGCGCGCGCGTCGGAGCATCGGCGGCCCGCCCCGCCCGACCTACACTCGGTGCCTGTGAGCCGTCCGTGATCCGCCTCGAGAACGTGACCAAGAGCTATCCGACCAGCACCCGGCCGGCGCTGGACGACGTGACGGTCGAGATCGACAAGGGCGAGTTCGTCTTCCTCGTCGGGTCCAGCGGGTCGGGCAAGTCGACGTTCCTGCGGCTGCTGCTGAAGGAGGAGGTCCCCACCGGGGGCCACGTCCACGTCGCCGGCAAGGACCTGCACAAGCTGAGCTCGTGGAAGGTCCCGGCGCTGCGTCGCTCGATCGGGTGCGTCTTCCAGGACTTCCGGCTGCTGCCGAACAAGACCGTCTTCCAGAACGTCGCCTTCGCCCTCGAGGTGATCGGCAAGCCGCGCAGCGTCGTCGACAAGGTCGTCCCCGAGGTGCTCGAGCTGGTGGGCCTGGACGGCAAGGGCAAGCGGATGCCCGACGAGCTGTCCGGCGGCGAGCAGCAGCGCGTCGCCGTCGCCCGGGCGTTCGTCAACCGACCGATGATCCTGCTCGCCGACGAGCCGACCGGGAACCTCGACCCGTCCACGAGCGTCGGCATCATGAAGCTGCTCGACCGCATCAACCGCACAGGCACCACCGTCGTGATGGCCACCCACGACGCCGCGATCGTCGACTCGATGCGACGCCGCGTCGTGGAGCTGTCCGACGGCCGGGTCGTGCGCGACCAGAGCCGCGGCGTCTACGGCTACGGCGCCTAGGAACAGGACCTCCCGTGCGCGCCCAGTTCGTCCTCAGCGAGATCGGCATCGGTCTGCGCCGCAACCTCACCATGACCATCGCCGTGGTCGTCACGGTCGCGATCAGCCTGGCGCTGTTCGGCTCCGGCCTGCTCATCCGCGCGCAGGTCGAGGCGATGAAGGACTTCTGGTACGACAAGGTCGAGGTCTCGGTCTACCTGTGCGGCGAGTCCAGCCAGGCCGCGACGTGCGGCGGCGCCGCGGTCACCCAGCAGCAGCGCGATGAGATCCAGGCCGACCTCGAGGCGATGCCCGAGGTCGACACGGTCTTCTACGAGTCGCAGGAGGAGGCCTACGCGCAGTTCCGCGAGCAGTTCGAGGACTCGCCGGACCTGGTCGAGAACGTCACCGCCGAGGCGCTGCCGGAGTCCTTCCGGGTCAAGCTGCAGGACCCGACCCAGTTCGCGATCGTGGCGAGCGCCTTCGCGCAGCGGCCGGGTGTGGAGGAGGTTCAGGACCAGAAGGCGCTGCTGGAGGGCTTCTTCAACGTCCTCAACAAGCTGCAGCTCATCGCGCTGATCATCGCCGGCGTGCAGGTCGTCGCCGCCGTGCTGCTGATCAGCAACACCATCCGCGTCGCGGCGTTCAGTCGGCGGCGAGAGACCGGGATCATGCGGCTGGTCGGCGCCAGCAACCTCTACATCCAGCTGCCGTTCCTGCTCGAGGGCGTGCTCGCCGGCCTGGTCGGAGCGGGCTTCGCGGCCGGCGCGCTGGTCGCGGTCAAGGCCGTCCTCGTCGACGGCCAGCTGCGCCCGAACTTCCCCGTGATCGCCTTCGTCGGCTGGAGCGACGTGCTCGCGATCCTGCCGTGGCTGTTCCTCACCGGCATGCTGCTGGCGGGCTTGTCCTCCTTCGTCACGCTGCGGCGCCATCTGCGTGTCTGACGGTGCTCCTGGGGCTGACGTGCTAGGACTGGTTTCGTGGACGTCCCTGCTTTCCCTGGGCGCCGCCGTGGCCGCCTGCGCGGACGGGCGGCGCTCGCCCTCCTGAGCCTGTCGGCCGCCCCCCTGCTCGTCGTCCCCGGACCGGCCTCGGCCGCGCCGCTGCCGGCCGCCGCACCGCCCAGCGCGCAGAGCCTGGAAGAGCTGCGGCTGCGCGAGAGCGAGGCCGCCGGCGACCTCGAGGACTCCAGCCAGGTCGTACGAGACGCCGCTGCCAAGCTCGCCGGCGTCAACGCCCAGCTGGCCACGGCGCGGGCCGACGTCGCCAAGGCCAAGGGTGAGCTGGTCGGCGCGCAGGCCAAGGTCACCGCCGCCCGCGCCGAGCTGGCCCGTGCCGAGGCCGCCCGCGAGGCTGCCGAGGCCGAGGTCCGGGCCGCCGGCGAGCGCGTCGACGAGGGCAGGCAGGACGTCGGCCGGATGGCCCGGCGCGCCTACACCCGTGGCCGCCTCGACGACCTGCGCCAGCTGATGGAGTCCGCCGAGCCGGCCGACGCGGTCGAGCGCGCCGACATGCTCCGCTCGGTCTTCCGCTTCCAGAACGCGAGCCTGGCCCGGTTGACCGACGACCGCCTCGAGCTAGCCGTCACCGAGGCCGGACTCAGCGCCGAGGAGCGCGAGGTCGACGCCGCCCGCGCCCGGGCCGAGGAGGGCGAGGCCCGCGCCCGGCAGATCACCGCCGAGGCCGAGGCCGCCGCCGGCCGGGTCGAAGCGCTGGTGGTGCAGCAGTCGGCAGCCCTGGCCGAGGCCGAGCAGTACCGCGCGCAGGACGCCCGCGACTACGAGGCCGCCCAGGCCGCCAGCCGAGCGCTGGCCGAGCAGATCCGCCAAGCCGCCGTCCGCGCCGAGGCTGCTCGCCAGGCCGCCGCCGAGCTCGCCCGCAAGGCCGCCGTCGAGGCCGCCCGCAAGGCCGCCGCCGAGTCCGCGCGCAAGGCCGCTGCCGCCGCCGCGGAGGCCGCGCGCCGCACCGCTGCCGGGCAGAAGCCGGCCCCCGCCCCCGCGCCTGCGCCTGCCGCCGCCCCGGCCCGCGCCGACGGCTGGCAGTGGCCGGCTCCCGGTCGGCTCACCTCCCGCTTCGGCTACCGCACCCACCCGATCTTCGGCGACAAGCGCTTCCACGCCGGCATCGACATCGGCGGCGGGCTCGGCGCCCGGGTCAGCGCCACCGACGACGGCTACGTCACCTACGCCGGCCCGGCCAGCGGCTACGGCACGCTCGTCGTCGTCAGCCACAGCACGGTGGGCGGCCGCGATCTGTCCTCTGCGTACGCCCACATGGGCCGGATCAGCGTCCGCGTCGGTCAGCTCGTCACCCGCGGCCAGCAGGTCGGCTCGATCGGCAACGAGGGGAACTCAACCGGCCCGCACCTGCACTTCGAGGTGCGCCTGGGCGGTGAACCGGTGGACCCGCTGCGTTACGTGAGCCCGCCCTAGACTCCTGCGGGTGACCAAGGGATCTGCCAAGAGCCGCAACCCGGGCAAGGGTGTGCCCGACGGTGCGCGCGGCGGGCGGACCAAGCTGGTGGCGCAGAACAAGAAGGCCCGCCACGACTACTCGATCGAGGACGTCGTCGAGGCCGGGATGGTGCTCACCGGCACCGAGGTCAAGTCGCTGCGGCAGGGCCGCTGCTCGCTCACCGACGCCTTCGCCAGCATCTCCGACGGCGAGGTCTACCTGCACGGCGCGCACATCCCCGAGTACACCGAGGGGACCTGGAACAACCACACCCCGCGCCGGGTCCGCAAGCTGCTGCTCAACAAGCGCGAGATCGAGGAGTTCGCCGGCAGGACCAAGGAGGGCGGCCTGGCCCTCGTACCGCTGTCGCTCTACTTCAAGGACGGGCGGGCCAAGCTGGAGCTGGCGCTGGCCCGCGGCCGCAAGAGCCACGACAAGCGCCAGGTGATGGCCGAGCGCGACGCGCAGAAGGAGATCCGCAACGCGATGGGCCGGGCGCTCAAGCGGGGCCGGTCCTGAGCCCGCTCACCGACGAGCAGGTCCCGGCCCTGTGGCAGGGCCTGGGCCTGCCCGGCCTGGTCGACCTGCACGTCCACTTCATGCCGAAGAACGTCCTGGACAAGGTCTGGGCGTACTTCGACGCCGCCGGTCCGCTGACCGGGTCGCCGTGGCCGATCGAGTACCGGTGGGAGGAGCAGCGCCGGCTCGACCTGTTACGCGCGATGGGTGTGCGCGCCTTCCCGTCGCTGATCTACCCGCACCGGCCGGCGATGGCCGGCTGGCTCAACGCCTGGGCCGCCGACTTCGCCGCGCGCCAGCCCGACGTCGTGCACACCGCGACCTTCTTCCCCGAGCCGAGCGCCGCTGCCGACGTCCGCGACGCGCTGGTCGCCGGCGCCCGGCTGTTCAAGAGCCACGTCCAGGTCGGGGCGTACGACCCACGCGACCCGCTGCTCGACGAGGTCTGGGGGCAGCTGGCCGACGCGGGCGTGCCGGTCGTCGTGCACTGCGGCGGCGGACCGGTCCCGGGGCCGTTCACCGGTCCGGCGGTCTTCGCCGAGGTGCTGGCCCGCCACCCGCGCCTGACGGCCGTCATCGCGCACATGGGCATGCCGGAGTACGCCGAGTTCCTCGAGCTGGCCGAGCAGTACGACCGGGTGCACCTGGACACGACAATGGCGTTCACCGACTTCACCGAGGCGCGGATGCCCTTCCCGCCCGAGCTGCGGCCCCGGCTGCGCGGGCTGGGGGAGCGGGTGGTGCTCGGCAGCGACTTCCCGAACACCCCGTACGCCTATGCCCACCAGCTCGAGGTGCTCGTCCGGCTCGAGCTCGGCGACGACTGGCTGCGCGGGGTGCTGCACGACAACGGCGCCCGGCTGCTGGGCATGATCTGACCGACCCCGGCGTTACGCTGTCCGCGGTACACGCACCAACGAGGGGGTGACAGGTCTCGACTCCGGATGTCGAGGCAGGTGAAGCGGGCCGAGGAAGGCGACGATGATCTCGTTAACCAACAACGTCGCAAAAAAATCAAGCGCCGATTCCAATCAGCGCGTTTCCGCCTACGCCCTCGCGGCCTAGGTAGGAGACTGTCAGCCTGGGAGAGCCTCCGGCCCAGGACCTGGCATCGCTAGGAGGACCACCACCCGCTTTGGCCACGGGGGCGGGTGGTGAACCACCGTGGCTGAGCCCGTTCCCGAGCTGCTGGTGGCATCGGGAGGGCCGAGAAAATCACAGCCAGCTGCGCCCGGAGAAGCCCTGCTGAGGTACCGGAGGACGCGGGTTCGATTCCCGCCACCTCCACGAGCGAGCGTGACGTCCGTCCGCCAGGACGTACGCACGTTGTTGGCATCAGCCCTGCGGCGGTCCTGCGGGACCGCCGCAGGGAGGACGCCTCGCGTCGAACCCGGACCACGCGCTGTCGCACCCGCCGAAGTGCAGCGAGCCCGGGCAGGGCAGCGAGCCCTGCGAGGACGACGCGGCCGGGGGTAACGCAGTGCACGTAGGTGCCGTGCGACCCGGGTGGCACGCGCGGCCGTTCTCGGTCATGCACCGGACCGCCCGTGCACGTCGGCGCGCCGAGGCGTCCCGGTCAGCGCGGGCAACTGCCCTATCGCCTGGCGGAACGGGCGGTGCCGACGCTGCGTCGTATGAGCATGCCGCCCAGGTCCTTGCCCGCTGCTGTTGTCCTGGTGGCGCTGCTGGGCGTGGCCGGATGCGGCGGGTCGAGCAGTCCGTCGTCGCCGGCGGTGGCGACGGCTGCGGCCAGTGCCGACCCTGACCGCCAGCAGGCTGTTCCTGCCGAGCTCGCGGCTGCCTGCGGCAAGCCCGGTTCGCGAGTGAGCGCGCCGTCGAGCATCGCGATCAAGCACGCCGACTGCGACCTGACCGGCGTGACGATCAGCAGCCCAGGACCGGGCGGCGCCGTGGTGCCCGAGCCCGGCCGGGTGTGAGCAACAGCGGTGGCCTGTCGCTGTCGGCGAACCCCGACGGCGACGTGACGGTGTCGGTTGAACGGTGACGGACACCCGGCGCAGGCCGGCTGGTGGGCGAAGGAGCCGACGCCGGTGACCCGGCGTCCCAGGCTCATGAGGTCAGCGCTGCTGCTCGCTGTCGCCTTCGTGGCCGCGGGGTGCGGCGACGCTCCTGAGCTGGCCGGTCCCGGCCCCGCTGTCGGTGGCCCGACTGCCGGCCCGGCGACGCAGGACGGGGCGTGCCCTGCCGTCTACCCGGCCGTGGACGGTCCGTGGGTTCCCGAGCTGCCCAGCGCGGAGACCGACGGCCGGCTGGTCCCTGACGCCGACCCGGTGCTGGCGCACGTCTGCCGCTACATGGGCAGGCAGAACAGCGGCGACCCGGTGGCGCTTGAGCTGGCCGGGGAGGCCGACGTGCGCGCCGGTCTGGACGCCGTACGACGCGACCTGAACCTGCCCGCCCTGCTGGAAGGAGCCGGACGGTCGTGCACTGAAATGGGGGGTGAGCTGGTGCCGCACCTGGTCCGGTTCGACTACGCCGACGGTTCGGTGTGGCTGTCCGCGGCGCAGGAGCCGAACGGCTGCACCGACAGCGGTAGTGGCGCCTTCACCACCGGCATCCAGCTCGGCGACCGTCTCGCGGTGGCCTTCAACACCGGTCGCTGGCCGGCTGCGCCGCAGCCGGAGCGCTGCTTCGCCGGAGCCGGCGGCCGGGCCGGGCAGGAGCAGCAGCTTGTCCCGGACGGCTGGACCTCGATGACGGTCTGCCAGCCCGGTCTGAGCGACTCGGGCCCTGCGCCACGCCTGCTGGACGCGGCCACCGCCGAGCGGGTCGCGGCGCTACTCGACGCCGCCGACCTCGACCCGGGCAGCGGCGGCTGCTCGGGTGGCGACAACACCCGCTTCGACCTGCTGGTCGGCTACCCCGACGGCAACGCCGTCACCGTCGGGGTGAACATCGGCTGCGACCCGCCGCTGCGCAACGGCTCCCTGGACGCGGTGCTCGACGCCGGTGACCAGGCGGCGCTCGCCGAGCTCCTGCGCGGCCCATCGTGAAGCGGGCGGCGGGCGCGGCCGTCCTGCTGCTCGGCCTGCTCGGCTGCGGCGGCGCGGCGCCGCCAGCAGGAAGGGCCGGCCTGGAGTGGACGGCGCTGCCGGACCCGCCGGTCTCGCCCCGCGACGGGAGCCTGGGCGCCTGGACCGGCCAGGAGGCGCTGTTCCTCGGCGGGCGCACCGGCGACCTGTGCCCGCCGACCGCCAGCTGCACCCAGCCCGAGCGGACGGCCCGCGACGGAGCGGCCTACGACCCGAGCCGGCGCACGTGGCGGCCGGTGGCGCCCGCACCGGTTGACCTGCCGCCGTACGGACCGGCGGCCACGGTCGACGACCAGGTCTTCCTGCTCGTCGCCGACCAGCTGCACGTCTACGACGCCTCCGACGACGCCTGGTCGCTGGGTGAACCCCCGCCCGGCCCCCGCGACGACCAGTGGTCGCTGACTGCCGCCGACGGGCGCGTCATCGCCCTGCGCCAGACCCAGCGCGCGGCGGTCGCCGCCGACCAGGTGCTCGACCCGACGACCGGCCGGTGGACCGCCCTGCCCGCGGACCCGCTGATCCCGACCTTCTCGCGGCGCGTCGTCGCCACACCCCACGGGCTCGTCCTGACCGGTCAGCCCGAGGTCGACCAGCCGGGCAGCCGGCTCGAGGACGCGCTGGTCCGCGCCGCCGTGCTGGACCCGGCGACCTCGACCTGGCGGGAGCTGCCGGGCAGCGACCAGCTGCAGGGCCTGTTCACCTGGACCGGCACCCGGCTGGTGGACGCGGAGATCTTCGTCACCGACGGCGGCCAGGTGAACGCCTACGGCCGCGCGGTCCCCTCCGGCGGCACCCTGACCCTGCCCGACGGGCAATGGGGCCGCCTGCCCGACCCGCCGCAGCTCGGCACCGGCGGCTGGCGGGTGCAGGCCAGAGGCGGCCGGCACACCGCGATCGAGGGCTACCTGTACGACGACGTTGCGCAGCGCTGGACGGTCATGCCGCAGCCGGACGGTGCTGCCGCACGCCCCGGCTCGGCGATCTGGGCCGGCGACCGGCTCATCGT
>JBBSLB010000092.1:0-9529 GCA_038255675.1 Mycobacteriales bacterium | reverse complement strand
CACCCCTTCGACGAGGCTGCCCAGGTGCTTCGGTCCATGAACGACCGCACCCTCGCCGGAAAGGCCGTCCTCGTCGTCTGAGCCGGGGATCCCGATGTGGCCCCGCCCGCAGCCCCGCCCGCAGCCCCGTCCGCAGCCCCGTCCGCAGCCCTCCGATAGATCGTCAGGATGGTCACGTGAGACGCGCCGGGGGTGTCGCGCGTGACCATCCTGGTGATCTTCGCCGGCGGGGAGGCGGTCGGGTCGACGGACGCGGCGGCCGAGCGCTCGCCGGGGGCTGTGCTGTGCAGCGCCTGGTGCATGACAGGTCAACAAGTCGAAGAAGTTGACCTGTGGTGCACCGACCGCTGCGCACGGCCCGCGCCCTGCGCACGGCCCGCGCCCTGCGCACGGCCCGTGGCCCGTCGTCCGTGGTCCGTCGTCCGTGGCCCGTCGTCCGTGGCCCGCGACGGCTCAGGCCTTGGCGAGCAGGAGCTTGGCGACGACCTCGGTCATGATCTCGTTGGTGCCCCCGCCGATGCCCAGGATGCGGCTGTCGCGGTAGTGCCGCTCCACCTCGGTCTCGCGCATGTAGCCCTGGCCGCCGTGCAGCTGCACCGCCGCGTCGACGACCTGGTCGCAGGCAAGGACGGCGGTGTTCTTGGCCATCGCGACGCGCATGACGACGTCCTCGCCGGCCTGCCAGTCGGCGACCACGGCGCGGGTGTAGGTGCGGGCGACATCAGTCAGCCGGGCCATCTCGGCCAGCCGGTGCGCGACGACCTGACGGCTGGCCAGCGGCCGGCCGAAGGTCTCCCGCTCCTTCACGAAGCGGGTGGTCAGGTCGACGCAGCGCTGGGCCGTGGCGTACGCCTGCACCGCCATGCTCAGCCGCTCGGCCGCGAACTGCTTCATGATCGCGTAGAAGCCCGTGTGCTCAGGGCCCACGAGGTTGCGCGCCGACACGCGCACCTCGTCGAAGCCGAGCTCGGCGGTGTCGGAGCACAGCCAGCCCATCTTCTTCAACGGGGCAGAGACGGTGACGCCGGGCAGGTTGCGGTCGATGACGAGCAGCGAGATCCCGCCCGCGCCGTCGCCACCGGTGCGCACCGCGGTCGTGAAGAAGTCGGCCCGGGTGCCGCTGGTGATGTAGAGCTTGGAGCCGGTCACCACGTAGTCGTCGCCGTCGCGTACCGCGCGCGTGCGCAGGCCGGCGACGTCCGAGCCGCCATCGGGCTCGGTCACGGCGAGCGACACGATCTTGCGGCCCTCGAGCACCGGGCGGGCGACCCGCTCGACGAGCGCCGGGTCGCCGGCCTCGAGCAGGTGCGGCAGGCCGATGCCGTGCGTGAACAGCGAGGCGATGAGCCCGGAGGTGCCGCCGGCCAGGATGAGCTCCTCCGCGACCACCATCGCATCGACGGCGTCCCCGCCGGAACCGCCTATGGACTCGGCGAAGCCGACCCCGAGCAGGCCTGCCTCGGCGGCAGCAGCGTGAAGTGACAGCGGCAGTGCGCCCTGCTCCTCCCATGCGCTCAGGTGGGGGAGGATCTCCCGCTCGGCGAACCGGCGTGCCGACGCTCTCAGAGCATGCCGTTCCTCGGTGCTCCAGCTGTCCACGTCGGCCCCATCCTGAATGTCGGCTTTCATCTTGTACGGTGACGCTACAAGATGGACCGGGTCGACGCTGAAGAGGTGGGCATGGGAGCGCGGGTCTACGCCGGGCTCAGCGCCGAGCAGCGTGCCGATCGTCGGCGCGAGCAGCTGCTCGCAGCCGGGCTCGACGTGTTCGCCGAGCGCGGTTGGTCCGGCAGCACCGTGCAGGACCTCTGCCGCGCCGCAGGCCTGAGCCCGCGCTACTTCTACGAGCTGGTGGACAGCCGCGAAGCGCTCTTCCTCGCCGTCAACGCGCGCATCGCCGAGCAGCTCGCCGGCGTCGTGCGGCAGGCCCTCGTGGACGCCGACACCGACACCGACACCGACACCGACGCCGACCCGGAGAGCCGCGCCCACGCGTTCCTCACCGCGCTGGTCGGCTACTTCTCGGCCGACGCGCGGGTCGTCCGCCTCGCGCTCGTGGAGTCGATGGCGACCGAGCAGTTCCGCGCGCAACGGCGCGAGCTGCTGGCCGGGTTCGCCTCCTCCGCAGCACGTCTCCTGCGAGCGTTGCGCGTCGGCCCGGCGGGCGGGGCGGCCGGCCGGCGCCGCCTCGAGCTGAGCGCGGCCGTCCTCATCGGCGGCCTGGTCGAGGCGCTCATCGCCCGGACCGGCGAGGGTCGGCCGCTGCAGGTCGAGCTGTTCGTCGACCACCTGACCGCCCTCCACAGCGCCGCGGCCCAGCTGTGACCACGCCGGGCCGAACCCGCCACGGCAACCTGCCGTGGGGCCGGGACGTCTGGCACCCGAGGGCACCCCGCCCTCGACGAGGAGGACGTCCGTGCCCCAGACCGCCCTCGCCGAGCTCTACGCCCGGCAGGCCCCCAAGGCCCGACATCTTGCCTACCTGCTGACCGGTGACCGGCTGCTGGCCGAGGACCTCGTGCAGGACTGCTTCGTCAAGCTGGCCGGTCGGCTGCGCCCGGTCGACGACCCCGAGGCCTACCTGCGTCGGATGGTCGTCAACGCCTCGCACAGCCACCACCGCAAGCTGAGGGTGCGCCGGGACAGGGCCCGGGACGAGGCGCTGACGATCGGCGCCGACACCGACACCTCGCCCGACGGGGCAGAGGCCCGCGCTGACCGGGACCGGCTGCTCACCGCGCTGGACACGCTGCCGGCGCGGCAACGCTCTGCGGTGGTCCTGCGGCACTGGCTCGACCTGTCCGAGCAGCAGTGCGCCGACGAGCTCGGCTGCTCCGTCGGCACCGTGAAGTCCCTCGCCTCCCGCGGTCGCGCCGCGCTGCGCCTGTCCTTGGAGAACGCATGAACGACGACGACCTTCGCCGCGCCTTCGACGACCTGCTCGAGCCGCTGCCCCCGCTGGGCGGCCTGCCCGGCCGCACCGCCCGCCGCGCCGTCCGGCGCCGGCAGGTCAAGCTGGGCGCGGCGGGGGCCGGCGGGGCCGGTGTGCTCGTGCTGGTTGCGGCGCTCGTGGCGACCACCGGCAGCGGGGGCGGTGGGGACGAGGAGCTCCGGCCGGCGCCCTTCGCCAGCACCAGCTCCTCACCGAGCCCGGGGCCGACCGACGAGCCGGTCCTGGAGCCGACGACCGACCCGAGCGCGGACCCGAGCGGGGACCCGAGCCCGAACCCGACCCCGGCCGCCCCGTCGACCCCCTCGCCCGGCGCGACGGGAATGCCTGCGGCGCCGCCGGTCTCGGCCGAGCCCGCCGCGATCCGCGTCGTCCTGCGCCCCGACGGCTTGGGCTTCACCGACGGCGGCTCCTCGAGCTCCTCGCTCGCCTTCGGCTCCGACGCCGACACCGTCAAGGCCGCGGTCGACCGGGCCCTCGGCCAGGGCGGCGACTTCGCGACGCCGGACTGCGGCGCCGACGTCGTCACGCGGCAGTACGACGGGCTGTTCCTGCTGCTCGACGGCGACCGGTTCGTCGGCTGGGTGACCGGCAGCCCGGGCCTGACCACGGGCGACGGCATCGGTGTCGGCGCGACCCTGGCGGAGCTGCGCGCGGCCTACCCGGACCTGTCGGTGCGCGAGAGCACGCTCGGGGTGGAGTGGGCGGCGGCCGGTGACGGCGGTGTCTTCGGCTTCCTGGAGGGCAGCGCCGAGACGAGCCGCACCACCACCGTGTTGGCCGGACAGGCCTGCCTGGCCCGGTAGCTACGCGGCCAGCCGCCAGGCGTCGGCGAGGTCCTCGTAGCTCGCCGTCCGCCGGGCCCGGTCCAGGCTCGGCGTGACGACGACGACCTCGTCGACCTGCGCCTGCTCCTTGAGCTCGAGCAGCCGCTCGGCGACGGCCTTGGGGGTCCCCGACACCATCCGGCCGTCGTCGCGACGGGCGTCGCGGAAGCCGTCCGAGCGGGCCAGCTCGACCACCTGCTCCGGGCGCAGCGGCTCGCGCACACCGCGCGCGAGATTGCGCATCGTCAGCGCCCAGCCCGCCTCGAACTCCACGACGGCGTCCTCGTCCTCGCTGGCGAAGGTCAGCACCGACATCGCGGAGTACGGCGCATCGTCGGGGGAGGCCGGCGTGAAGTCGCGGCGGTACTCCCGCAGCGCCTCGACGGCGAGCTCCGGGCTCATGTGGTGGGCGAAGACGGCACGCAGCCCGTTGACCGCGGCGAAGCGCGGCCCGTAGCCGCTGGAGCCGAGCACGAAGAGCTCGGGCCGCTCGTCGACGACCGGCGCCGCGACGAGTGGGGCGTACGGGTGGTCCTCGGGGAAGCCGTCGCCGAGGAAGGCGAGCAGCTCGGCGACCTGGCTGGGGAAGCCGGCACCGGGGTCGACCTGCAGGCCGCGACGCAGGACGTGGGCGGTGAGCGGGTCGGTACCGGGGGCGCGACCGAGCGCGAGGTCGATCCGGCCGGGGTGCATCGCGAGCAGGGTGCGGAAGACCTCGGCGACCTTGAAGGCCGCGTGGTTCGGCAGCATAATCCCGGCCGCGCCGACCCGGATGCTCTCTGTCTGTCCGGCGACGTGGGCGGTGAGCAGCTCGGGGGCGCTGCAGGCCAGGCTGCGCATGTTGTGGTGCTCGGACACCCAGTAGCGGCGGTAGCCGGCCGCCTCGACCGAGCGGGCGATGCCGACCGCGCCGCGGATCGAGGACGCGGCGCTCTCGCCGTGCTCGATGCCGACGAAGTCGAGGACGGACAGGGGCAGGGTGGCGGTGGCGTGCGCGGTGCTCATACCGGGGGCCAAGCAGGGCGCAAGGCCCGCCATTCCGGGACCTGGGCGCGTCGCGACGATGCCCCGAGAGTGGTGTGCGCGACACTAGGTGCAACCGACGCACTTCCGCCGTCACCGATCTGAGGAGCACCCCCTGAACCGCAACGAGCTCGTGAACGCCGTCGCCGAGGCCTCTGGCGTGTCCAGCAAGGACGTGGACGCCACACTGAAGGCCTTCCAGCAGGTCGTCTCCGACACCGTCGCCAAGGGCGACGAGAAGATCGCCATCCCGGGCTTCCTGTCCTTCGAGCAGGTCGACCGCGCCGCCCGCGAGGGTCGTAACCCCTCCACCGGCGAGACCATCCAGATCGCCGCCAGCAAGGCCGTCAAGGTCACCGCCGGCTCCGCGCTCAAGAACGCCGCCGCGGGCAAGTAGGCCCTCTCACGTCGACGCCCCGTCCAGCGCCGCTGGGTGGGGCGTCGTGCTGCCCGGGCTACGGCAGGTCGTGCTGGGGCTCTCGGGCCAGCCACTCGACCAGCAGCGTCGTCGCGTCATCCTGCAGCCGGCCGACCTGGTGGCGCAGCACTGCCTGCTGAAGTCGCCGCATGACCTCTGGGGTGGGCAGGCCGGTCGCCGCCTCGCGCGCCGCGAAGTCGGCCAGCCGGTCGCGGCCGAAGAACTCGCCGTCCTCGGTGCGCGCCTCGTCGACGCCGTCGGTGAGCAGCAGGACCCGATCGCCGGGCTGCAAGGACTCCGTCGTCACCGGGAAGGCCGCCGGGCCGCTCCCGCCGGCCAACGACGCCAATCCGAGCGGCAGGGCCGGCTCGCCGTCGAGCTCCTTGACGACCTGCGCCTTGCGCAGCAGCATCGCCGCCGGGTGGCCGGCGTTGACCCAGCGGAACACCCCGGTGTCGAGGTCGAGCTGGCCGAGCAGGGCGGTCACGAACCGCTCGCCGCCGAACATCGTGCCGAGCGCCTCGTCGATCCGGCCGGCCGTGTCGGCCAGGTCCAGCCCGGCCCGGCGGCAGTTGCGGTAGCAGGACACCGCGAGGTTCGACAGCAGGCTGGCCTGCAGGCCATGGCCGACCGCGTCGAAGACCGCGACGTGGGCGATGGCCCCGTTGACGGCGTAGTCGAAGACGTCACCGCCCACCTCGTACGCGGGTGCGAGCAACCCGGCGATGACGACCCGGTCGGTGCCGAAGGTGAGCGGCGGCAGCGTGGTGTGCTGCATCTCCGCAGCCAGGACCATCGCCTGCTGGCGGCGGACCCACTCGTAGTGGTCGGTGTAGGCCGCGTTGCTGATCAGCAGCTCGGCGAGCAGGTGCGCGAGCTGCTCGAAGGCCTGCCGGTGCGGCGGGTCGATCGGCCCGGGCAGGCCCAGCTCGACCACGCCCAGCCGCTCGACGCCGTCCAGCAGCGGCAGCCACAGCCGTCGCCCGGCATCGACCTCCACGGCCTCGACCAGCCGGAAGGCCCGCCCGGCCGCCGAGCCGTCGACCGACAGCTGCTCCCGCGGGGGCTCGCCCGGAGCCAGCAGCGGTACCAGGTGCTGCTGCTCGTAGTCGACCAGCCAGATCGTGGTGCCGGTCGCGCCGAGCAACGCCGCGCCCTCGGCCGCGAGCGGACCCATCTCGTCGGGCGCCATCCGGTAGGACCGCCGCAGGACGTGGTCGAGCGCCTCGGAGTAAGACGTGCCCGGGGAGTCAGTCATCGCGCTGATGGTCCCACGAGCTCGTCAGGGCGCACCGGTCACGGCTACCGTCCGAGCGTGCCGACCGACAACTCCCGCCCCGTACCGTCCGCCGCTGCCGCCGAGGCGGCCCGTGCCTGGGCGCAGGCATCCGGGGTGGAGCGGCACGACGTCGCCCTCGTCATGGGCTCGGGCTGGGTGCCGGCCGCTGACGCCTTGGGCGAGCCCACCGTCGAGGTGCCCGTGACCGACCTGCCGGGCTTCCTGCCGCCGGCCGTCGAGGGCCACGCCGGCCGGATCCGCTCGGTCGAGGTCGACGGGCAGCGGGTAATGGTGCTGCTCGGCCGCACCCACCTGTACGAAGACCGCGGCGTCGAGCCGGTCGTGCACGGGGTGCGGGTCGCCGCCGCCGCCGGCTGCCGCTCGATCGTGCTCACCAACGCCGCGGGCGGGGTGCGCAGGGGCTTCTCGGTCGGCCAGCCGGTGCTGGTGTCGGACCACCTGAACCTCACCGCGACCTCGCCGCTGGTCGGCCCGCGCTTCGTCGACCTCGTCGACCTCTACTCCGCGCGATTGCGCGCGCTCGTCCGCTCCGTCGACCCGTCGCTGGCCGAGGGCGTCTACGCCGCCCTGCCCGGGCCGCACTACGAGACCCCGGCCGAGATCCGGATGCTGCGCACGCTCGGCGCGGACCTCGTCGGGATGTCCACCGCGCTCGAGGCGATCGCCGCCCGGGCCGAAGGGCTGGAGGTGCTCGGCATCTCGCTGGTCACCAACCTGGCCGCCGGCATCACCGGCCAGCCGCTCGACCACGCCGAGGTGCTCGAGGCCGGCGCCGCCTCAGCCGCCCGCGTGGGCTCGCTGCTCGCGAAGGTCGTCGGCCGGCTGTGACGCTGTACGACGACGTCCGGGCCTGGATCGCCGACGACCCCGACCCGGTCACGCGCACCGAGCTGCAGGCGTTGCTCGACGCCGGCGACGACGACGAGCTGGCCGACCGCTTCGCCGGGCCGCTGCACTTCGGCACGGCCGGGCTGCGCGGTCCGGTCCGGGGCGGCCCCAACGGCATGAACCGCGCCGTTGTCCGGCGGACCGCCGCCGGGCTCGCCGCGCACCTCGGCGCCGGCGCCACGGTCGTCGTCGGGCGCGACGCCCGGCACGGCTCGGTCGACTTCCAGGCCGATGTCGGCGCCGTGCTCGCCGGCGCGGGCCTGCGCGCGCTGCTCCTGCCGCGCGACCTGCCGACCCCGGTGCTCGCCTACGCCGTGCTGCACCTGGGCTGCGATGCCGGCGTCATGGTCACCGCCTCGCACAACCCGCCGGCCGACAACGGCATCAAGGTCTACCTCGCCGACGGGGCCCAGCTGCCGTCGCCGGTCGACACCGAGGTCGAGGCCCACATCGCCGCCGTCGACCGCGTGCTCGACCTTCCGCTCGGCGCGGCCGAGGTGCTCGGCGAGGACGTCTGGCAGGACTACCTCGCCGAGATCTGCGCGCTGCCGCGCTCGGGTGCGCGCGACGTCCGGGTGGCCTACACCCCGCTGCACGGCGTCGGGCTCGAGACCCTGCTGGCCGCCTTCGAGCAGGCCGGCTTCGCCGCGCCCGCGGTCGTCGCCGAACAGGCCGTCCCCGACCCCGACTTCCCGACCGTCGCCTTCCCGAACCCGGAGGAGCCGGGTGCGCTCGACCTGCTGCTCGCGCTGTCGGTCGACGCCGACGTGGCGATCGCCTCCGATCCCGATGCCGACCGGATCGCCGTGGCTGTCGGCGATCGCGCGCTGCGCGGTGACGAGACCGGCGTCCTGCTGGCTGACCACCTGCTGTCCCAGGGCCTGCGTGGCCGGTTCGCGACGACCGTCGTCAGCTCGTCGATGCTGGCCCGGCTGGCCGCGGCCTACGACGTGCCGTTCACCGAGACGCTGACCGGTTTCAAGCACCTGGCCCGGGCCGGTGACGACCTCGCCTACGCCTACGAGGAAGCGCTGGGCGTCGCCGTCGCGCCGACGCTCGTGCGCGACAAGGACGGCATGTCGGCCGCGCTGCTCGTCGCTGAGCTGGCAGCGATCGAGAAGGCCCGCGGTCGCACCCTGCTCGACCGGCTCGCCGAGCTGGAGGCGCGGCACGGCCGGCACGAGACGCGTCAGCTCTCCTACCGCGTCGCCGACCTGTCGCGGATCGCCGCGGCCGTCGACGACGTGCGGGGGGACCCGCCGGCGGCGTACGGCGACTTCCGCGTCGTCGCGGTGGAGCAGCCGGCCGAGGACGTGCTGGTGCACCGGCTCTCCGGTGGGCGGGGGGGAGCAGCGACAGCCGGCCGGGTGGTGGTCCGGCCCAGCGGCACCGAGCCCAAGCTCAAGGCCTACCTCGAGCTGGTCGACCCGGCTCCTGGCGCGATGGACGCGCTGGCCGCCGCCGTCGCTGCCCGGCTCGGCCTGGGCTGACGGCGGGCTCGGGGGCTCGGCGGGCTCGGCGGGCTCGGCGCTAGCGTCGCGGCCCGTGGGGATCCCCGTCGGCGCCGTGCTGCTCGCCGCCGCGCTGTTCGGGACGACAGGGACGGCCCAGGCGCTCGGCCCGTCCACGACGACGCCCCTCGGCGTCGGTGCCGTACGACTGGTCGTCGGCGGGCTCGCCCTGCTGGCACTGCTGCCGCTCGTGGGCGGTCGCTGGTCGGAGGTCCTCGCGCTCTGGCGCACCCCCACCGGGCTGCTGGCCGGTGTCTGCACCGGGCTTTACCAGGTCTGCTTCTTCGCCGGCGTCGAGCGGGCGGGCGTGGCCGTGGGCACGCTGGTCGCGATCGGCAGCGGCCCCGTGCTGACGGGTCTGCTGGCGGCCTGGCTGCTCCGGGAGCGACCCGGCCGCACCTGGCTCGCTGCCACGGGCCTGTGCGTCGCCGGACTCGCGCTGCTGGTCCTCGGCGGCGGCGGCTCCGGCGCGGTGGATCAGCTCGGCGTGCTGCTGGCCCTCGGCGCGGGGCTGGCCTACGCCGCGTACACCGTCCTTGCCAAGCGGCAGCTCGACGACGGGCACGGGCCTGCGGTGGTGATGGCGGCGGCCTTCGGGCTGGGCGGGCTGCT
>JBBSLB010000091.1:0-9557 GCA_038255675.1 Mycobacteriales bacterium | reverse complement strand
GCGCGCTCGAGCACGACGGCGTCGAGGGTGTCCGGCGCCTGGCTGCCGAGCTGGCCGAGGGCGTCCGCTCCACCGGCTGACCCCGCCCGGCCGTCTCACCCGCGGCCGCCCCCGCCGCCCCCGCGGCCCGCCGCGGCCGCCGGTGATCAACAGGATGATCACGCGCAACATGCCGGCCTGTCGGACGTGATCATCCTGTTGATCACGGGGCGGCGGCACGGGGCCGGGCGGCGGCACGGGGCCGCGCGGCGGCACGGGGCCGCGCGCGGCGGCACGAGGCCGCGCGGCTCCACGGGACGGATCAGCGCTTGGCGACGGTGAGCAGGACGGCGCTGTCGTCCAGGGCGGCGAGTGAGTGCGTGGCGTCCGGGATGACGATCAGGTCGCCGGCCCGGCCCTCCCAGGAGGCGTCGGACGTTGCCAGCCGGACCCGCCCGCTGAGCACGTGCAGGGTCGCCTCCCCCGGGTTCTCGTGGTCGGCCAGCGAGTGGCCGGCGAGCAGGGTGATGACGGTCTGCCGCAGGCCCTTCTCGTTGCCGCCGTAGACGGTCTTGGCCGCCCGGCCGCTGGAGGCGCGGTGGGCGGCCTCGAGCTGCTCGCGGGCGAGGGCGGTGAGCGACGACTTCTGCATGGCCCCACCGTGCCTTGTCCCACCCTGCCCGCGGCAGGGCCGAAGGTCCCGCGAGATCCGCGCCCGGATGCGGCAGGGTGAACGCCGTGCCCGACCTCACCGACCGCCGCGACATCGACCGGTTGCTGCGCGCCTTCTACGGCCGCGCGCTCGTCGACCCACTGCTGCGCCCGGTCTTCGTCGACGTCGCCCACATGGACCTCGAGGAGCACCTGCCTCGGATCGGCGACTTCTGGGAGAAGGTGCTGTTCGACACGGCGACCTACGACGGTGCGGCGATGCAGGTGCACCGCCGGCTGCACCGGGCGCACCCGCTCACCCGGGAGCTGTTCGACCGGTGGCTGGCGCTGTGGGACGACACGCTCACCGAGCAGGTCGCCGGGCCGGTGGCCGATGCCGCGCGGGCCCACGCCACACGGATCGCCGCAGCCTTCGTGCGCAACCTGGCCGAGCCGTTGACCCCGCGACCCGAGCTCCCGGTCACCTCGCTCGCGGGCGCCGTCCAGGGCCCGCGCGCCTAGGCTGACCGGGTGGCGTTCGCGTACCTCCCCAGCCCCTCGTCGGGTGTGTGGAACCTCGGTCCCTTCCCGGTGCGCGCCTACGCGCTCGCGATCATCCTCGGCGTCGTGGCGGCCGTGCTCATCGGCGAGCGCCGCTGGGTGGCCCGCGGCGGCACGAGGGGCCTGGTCACCGACGTCGCCACGCTGGCCGTCCCCGGCGGGATCGTCGGCGCGCGGATCTACCACGTCGTCACCAGTCCCGACCGCTACCTCGACGATCCGGTGGCGGCGCTCTACGTGTGGCAGGGCGGGCTGGGCATCCCCGGCGGGATCGCGGGCGGCTTCCTCGTCGCCTGGCTCGTGCTGCACCGCCGCGGCATCGCCAAGGGCGCCTTCGCCGACGCCGTCGCCCCCGGTGTCGTCGTCGCGCAGGCCATCGGCCGGCTCGGCAACTGGTTCAACCAGGAGCTGTTCGGTCGCCCGACCACCCTGCCGTGGGGTCTGCGGATCGACCCCGACAACGCCGACGCGGTGGCGGGGGCCGTCGCCTACCACCCGACCTTCCTCTACGAGCTGCTGTGGAACCTCGCCGTCGCCGCGGTGGTCATCTGGGCCGACCGGCGCTTCCGGATGGGAGGCGGGCGGGTCTTCGCGCTCTACCTGGCGCTCTACGCCACCGGCCGGATGTGGATCGAGGCGCTGCGCATCGACGACGCGAACACCCTGCTGGGCCTGCGCCTGAACATCGTGGTCATGTCGGTGGTCCTCGCCGGCGCGCTGACCTACCTGGTCCTACGCCGCCGCGAGGGGCGCGAGGAGCAGGTCGAGCCGCAGGTCGAGCCCGCGGACGAGACGACAGGAGCGACTCCGTGACAGCCGTCGAGCGCATCCCGCCCGAGCAGCACCACGACCACCGCGACGTCACCGGCGGGTGGATGCGCCCGGCCGTCTTCGGCGTGATGGACGGGCTGGTCAGCAACACCGCCCTTATCGCGGGCGTCGCCGGCGGCGGCGCCGACGCCAGCACCGTCGTCCTCGCCGGCATGGCCGGCCTGGTCGCCGGCGCCATCTCCATGGCGACGGGGGAGTACGTCTCGGTCGCCTCGCAGACCGAGCTCACCCGCGCCGAGATCGAGGTGGAGAAGCGCGAGATCGCCCGCGTGCCCGAGGCGGAGGAGGCCGAGCTGGCCGCGCTCTACCGGGGGCGGGGCGTGGACGACGCCACCGCTCGGGAGGTCGCCCGCCAGCTGTCCCGCGACCCGGAGCAGGTGTGGCGGGTGCACGCCCGCGAGGAGCTCGGCGTCGACCCCGATGACCTGCCCTCGCCGTGGACCGCTGCCGGCTCCTCCTTCCTCGCCTTCACCGCCGGCGCCGCCGTGCCGCTGGTGCCGTACCTGCTGGGCGGCACGGCGCTGCTGCTGCCGCTGGTCCTCGCGATGCTGGCACTGTTCCTCGCCGGCGCGCTCGTCAGCCGCTTCACCGACCGCAGCGCGCTCTACAGCGGCAGCCGCCAGCTGCTGCTCGGCGGCGCCGCGACCGCCTTGACGTACGCCATCGGCAGCGTCGTCGGGACGAGCGTCTAGCTCGCTGCGACCGAGACCAGCTGTTCGACCGGCTGAGCCTGCGCGGGGATGGCGACGACCATCGGCCGGTAGCTCTCGATGATGTCCATGAACTCGCGGTGCTCAAGCGGCGGGACGCCCACGTAGGACAGGGTGGCGGCGATCTCCAGCGCGACGACGTCGAAGTCGTGCTCACTGACGCCGAGGTCGGCGTGCGCGACGGTCATGTCCCGGCCGGGGTAGCACGCCGGACCGCCGGTCTTCTCGATCGACCAGGCGGTCACCAGGAAGCGGAAGCCGGCATGACCCTGGAGGGCGTGGAACGCGGCCACTGCCGGGTTGGCGTTCGCGGAGGCGTTGGCGTACAGCCTGTCCACGAGCACCTCCACGGCGCCGGCGATGCCGTAGGTCCCGCCGAGGCGTTCGTAGAGGGACGGGGTCGGGGCAGCGGTCATGGCGTCGTCCTCGGTTCAGGGAGGGAATGGTGTGACGTACGCAACACCGGCCTGATCGGGTTGTCAATGCCCACCTTGACCTCAGGCGGGCTGGTCCATCAGCGCCGCCCGGGGCAGCGGCAGGGCGGCCTGCAGGCGAACCTCCACGGTGACCCAGCCCGCCTCGCTGCGGACGTCGACCGAGCCGCCGTACACGTCGACGAGGCGGCGCACGACGTAGAGCCCGACGCCGATGCCCTCCCGGTCGCGGGTCGCGCCGCTGTCGAGCTGAGTGAACGGCTCGAAGAGCCGGTCGGCGGCAGTCAGGTCGAGCACCCGGCCCTCGTTGCTGACCGTCACCCACACACCGCGCTCGTCGCGGCCGCCGGCGACCAGCGGCACCGCCCCGGCCGCGCCGTGCTGGAGCGCGTTGTCGACCAGGTTGGCCAGCACCTGGTGCAGCGCCTGGCGGTCGATCCGCGCGGCGGTGCCGGCCTCGACGACGACCGACACCGGCGCGGCGCCGGGGCGGCCCGCCGAGGCGAGCATGGCGACCTCGGCCGCGACGGCGTCGACGTCGGTGACCGCGGCCGGGTCGACGGCAGTCGCCCGGGCGGCGATGAGCATGTTCTCCAGCAGCCGGCTGAGCCGCTCCTGCTGGTCGAGCACGGCGTGCAGCAGCGCCGCGCGGCTGCCGGGGTCGAGCCGCTCGCCGCGCTTGAGCAAGGTGAGCGCGGCGCCGCGGATGCCGGTGAGGGGGGTGCGGAACTCGTGCGAGACGGTCCCGATCAGGTCGGCCCGGATCCGGTCGGTCTCGGCGAGCCGGGCCTGCACCGAGGCGCTGCCCGCTGACAGCTCGGCGCGCAGCTGCTCCTGCTGGACCCGGCTCACCTCGTTGGCCCGCCAGAACAGCACCAGCACCGCCGACTCGGCGAGCACGGCTGCGGCATGCAGCGCCGCGGTGCCCCAGTCACCCGCCAGCCCGTCCGGGCGCACCTCCATGACACCGTGCTCCACGAGCACGAAGCCGACCGCCAGCAGGTAGACGCTCCAGTCCTGGTAGAGCGCGATCACCGCAACAGTGACGAAGTAGTGGAAGTGCGCCTCGCTGACGCCGTCGAACAGCTGGACCGTCAGCGCGGACGCGGTGAGCAGGCCGAGCGCTGCCGCCAGCGACCGCACCCGGCGGGAGCTGGCGACGGCGGCCACGGCGAGCAGCGCACCGAGGGGCAGCAGGACCTGCAGCACCTGGCCGGGCCCGTCGCCCAGCAGCGCGACCAGGCCGAGCACTGGCAGGTGAAGGGCCAGTAGCAGGCAGACCACGCGGTGCCGCCAGGCCCAGTCGGCCGCCGGCAGCGTGCCCCCACGCGGCAGCCACGTCGCGGCAGCAGCGACCGCGCGGGCCGGCTGCGCGAGGGATGGCGAGGACATGGGGTCAGCCTGCCCTCTTCTGGCGTAGGCCACCATGACCCGAACGGGTCATTGGAGGACAGTCCGGGCGAGCCGGGGGTCCCCACCCGGCGACCTTTCGCCAGCGCCCGAACGGCCTGGTCGTGTAACCTTCCGGACATCTGCAGCAGGGCCAGCGACGTCCCGGGGCGCAGGAGCTAGACCACCGCAACTCCCCGGAAGAGGTCCCATGTCCGCCTCCCTGTCTGCCTTCCCGCCCGCTCAGGGCCTCTACGACCCGGCCAACGAGCACGACGCGTGCGGCGTCGCGTTCGTGGCCGACATCGCCGGCCGGGTCACCCACGACACCGTCGAGCAGGGCCTCACCGCGCTGCGCAACCTCGAGCACCGCGGCGCCTCGGGCGCCGAGCCCGAGACCGGTGACGGGGCCGGCATCCTCGTGCAGGTCCCCGACGCCTTCCTACGCGCCGTCCTCGACGTCGAGCTCCCCGCGGCCGGGTCGTACGCGGTCGGCACCGCCTTCCTGTCGCAGGACGGTGCCGAGGCGACGGCCGCGAAGGCGGCGATCGACGCGATCGCCGCGCAGGAGGGCCTGCGGACCCTGGTCTGGCGCGAGCTGCCCGTCGACCCGGAGGGCGCGGGCGTCGGCCGCACCGCGCTGTCGGTCATGCCGTCCTTCGCCCAGCTCGTGCTCGTCGCCGCCGACCCGCAGATGACGGCGTACGCCCTGGAGCGCCGGGCGTACGTGACCCGCAAGCGGGCCGAGCACGAGACCGGCACCTACTTCTCGTCGCTGTCGACCCGGACCCTGGTCTACAAGGGGATGCTCACCACCGGGCAGCTGCAGCCGTTCTTCCCGGATCTCTCGGACGAGCGCTTCGCGAGCGCGCTGGCGCTGGTGCACAGCCGCTTCAGCACCAACACCTTCCCGAGCTGGCCGCTGGCCCACCCCTACCGCTACATCGCGCACAACGGCGAGATCAACACCGTGCGCGGCAACCGCAACTGGATGCGCGCCCGCGAGGCGCTGCTGAGCGGCGGCAAGGGAGAGCTGGCAGCCGAGCTGCCGGACGACCTGTCCCGGCTGTTCCCGATCTGCACCCCGGGCGCGAGTGACAGCGCCAGCTTCGACGAGGTCCTCGAGCTGTTGCACATGGGCGGCCGGTCGCTGCCGCACGCCGTGCTCATGATGGTCCCGGAGGCGTGGGAGAACGCGCCCGACATGGACGCCGACAAGCGGGCCTTCTACGAGTTCCACGCCTCCCTCATGGAGCCGTGGGACGGCCCGGCCTGCGTGACGTTCACCGACGGCACCCAGATCGGCGCCGTCCTCGACCGCAACGGCCTGCGCCCGGCGCGTTGGTGGCAGACGGTGGATGGCCGGGTCATCCTGGCCAGCGAGGTGGGCGTGCTCGACGTACCGGCCGACCAGGTCGTCGCCAAGGGTCGCCTGCAGCCCGGGAAGATGTTCCTCGTCGACACCGCGCAGGGCCGGATCGTCAGCGACCACGACGTCAAGACGGCGCTGGCGGCCGAGCACCCGTACGCCGACTGGCTGCACACCGGTCAGCTCGCCCTGCCGGAGCTGCGCGAGCGCGAGCACGTCGTCTTCAGCCACGAGTCGGTGCTGCGCCGCCAGCAGGTCTTCGGCTACACCGAGGAGGAGCTGCGGATCCTGCTCACCCCGATGGCCAAGGCCGGCGCCGAGGCGATCGGCTCGATGGGCACCGACACCCCTGTCGCTGTGCTGAGCAAGCGCCCGCGGCTGCTGTTCGACTACTTCAGCCAGCTGTTCGCCCAGGTCACCAACCCGCCGCTGGACGCGATTCGCGAGGAGCTGGTCACCTCGCTGTCCGGCAGCATCGGACCGGAGCAGAACCTGCTCGACCCGTCCGCGGCGTCCTGCCGGCAGATCGTCGTGCCGTTCCCGGTGCTGTCCAACGACGACCTCGCCAAGATCACCCATGTCAACGAGGACGGCGACCTCCCCGGCTTCTCGAGCGTGACCGTGCACGGCCTCTACCCGGTCAACGGCGGGGGCGAGGCGCTGCGCGACGCGCTGGACCGGGTCCGCCGCGAGGTGTCGACGGCCATTGCCGCCGGCGCCCGCATCATCGTGCTGTCCGACCGCGACTCCACCGAGCACATGGCGCCGATCCCGTCGCTGCTGCTCACCTCCGCGGTGCACCACCACCTCATCCGCGAGAAGACCCGCACCCGCGTCGGGCTGGTCGTGGAGGCCGGCGACGCGCGCGAGGTGCACCACATCGCGCTGCTCATCGGCTACGGCGCCGCCGCCGTCAACCCCTACCTGGCGTTCGAGTCCATCGAGGACCTCATCGCGACCGGGCACCTGCCCGGGCTCGACCCGGTCGAGGGGGTGCAGAAGTACGTCAAGGCCGCCGGCAAGGGCGTGCTCAAGGTGATGAGCAAGATGGGCATCTCGACGATCGCCTCCTACACCGGCGCGCAGGTCTTCGAGGCGCTCGGCCTCAGCCAAGAGCTCGTCGACGAGTACTTCACCGGCACCACCAGCCGCCTGGGCGGCATCGGGCTGGGGGTCATCGCCGAGGAGGTGGCGGCGCGGCACCGCCGGGCCTTCCCGGAGAACGCCACGGAGCGGGCGCACCGCAAGCTCGACATCGGCGGGGAGTACCAGTGGCGCCGCGAGGGGGAGGTGCACCTGTTCAACCCCGAGACCGTCTTCCGGCTGCAGCACTCCACCCGCAACCAGAAGTACGACGTCTTCAAGCAGTACACCTCTGCTGTCGACGAGCTCTCGACCCAGGCGGGGACCCTGCGCGGGCTGTTCGCCTTCAAGGGCGACCGCACCCCGGTGCCGATCGACGAGGTCGAGCCGGTCAGCGAGATCGTCAAGCGCTTCAACACCGGCGCCATGTCGCTCGGCTCGATCAGTCCCGAGGCGCACGAGACGCTGGCGATCGCGATGAACCAGCTCGGCGGCCGCAGCAACACCGGCGAGGGCGGCGAGGACCCCGCGCGGCTCTACGACCCCACCCGCCGCAGTGCGATCAAGCAGGTCGCGTCCGGCCGCTTCGGCGTCACCAGTGAGTACCTCGTCAACGCCGACGACATCCAGATCAAGATGGCCCAGGGCGCCAAGCCCGGCGAGGGCGGACAGCTGCCCGGGCCAAAGGTCAACCCGTACATCGCCAAGACCCGGCACTCGACGCCGGGCGTCGGGCTGATCTCGCCGCCGCCGCACCACGACATCTACTCCATCGAGGACCTCGCCCAGCTCATCCACGACCTGAAGAACGCCAACGACAGGGCCCGGATCCACGTCAAGCTCGTGGCCGAGGTCGGCGTCGGCACGGTCGCCGCCGGCGTGAGCAAGGCGCACGCCGACGTGGTGCTCATCTCCGGCCACGACGGCGGCACCGGCGCCTCGCCGCTGACCTCGCTCAAGCACGCCGGCTCGCCGTGGGAGCTCGGCCTGGCCGAGACCCAGCAGACGCTGCTGCTCAACGGGCTGCGCGACCGGATCGTCGTGCAGGTCGACGGCCAGCTCAAGACCGGCCGTGACGTCGTCATCGGCGCGCTGCTCGGCGCCGAGGAGTACGGCTTCGCGACGGCGCCGCTGGTCGTGTCGGGCTGCATCATGATGCGCGTCTGCCACCTCGACACCTGCCCGGTCGGCGTCGCCACCCAGCGCCAGGAGCTGCGGGACAAGTACTCCGGCAAGGCGGAGTACCTCGTGACCTTCTTCGAGTACATCGCGCAGGAGGTCCGCGAGATCCTCGCCGAGCTGGGCTTCCGCACCCTGGAGGAGGCGATCGGCCACACCGAGGTGCTCGACACCCGCAAGGCCGTCGACCACTGGAAGGCCGCCGGGCTCGACCTTGCGCCGGTCCTGCACCTGCCGGAGCTTCCTGAGGGCGCCTCGCTCACCCAGACCGTCGCGCAGGACCACGGCCTGGCCGCGGCCCTGGACAACGCGCTCATCGAGCAGGCCGAGAAGGCGCTCGTCGACGGCACGCCGGTGCAGCTCAGCGTCCCGGTGCGCAACGTCAACCGCACCGTCGGCACCCTGCTGGGCTCCGAGGTGACCCGCCGCTACGGCGGCGCCGGGCTGCCGGAGGGGACGATCGACATCACGCTCACCGGCTCGGCCGGGCAGTCGCTCGGAGCGTTCCTGCCCCGCGGGATCGTCCTGCGGCTGCACGGCGACGCCAACGACTACGTCGGCAAGGGCCTGTCCGGCGGCCGGATCGTCGTGCGGCCCGCCGAGGAGGCGACCTTCGCCGCCGAGGACAACGTCATCGCCGGCAACACGCTGCTCTACGGCGCGACCGGCGGCTCGCTGTTCGTGCGCGGCCGGGTCGGCGAGCGCTTCTGCGTTCGCAACTCCGGCGCGACCGCGGTCGTCGAGGGCGTCGGCGACCACGCCTGCGAGTACATGACCGGTGGGCGCGTGGCGATCCTCGGCCCGACCGGGCGCAACGTCGCGGCCGGCATGAGCGGCGGCGTGGCGTACCTGCTCGACCTCGACCGGGCCAAGGTGAACGGCGAGATGGTCGACCTCGAGGAGCTCGCCGAGGGCGACGTCCAGACGCTGCGGCAGATGCTCAGCGACCACCTGCGCGAGACCGGCTCGGCCGTCGCCGAGCGGCTGCTGTCGACCGAGGACTGGCCCAGCCGGTTCACCAAGGTGATGCCGCGCGACTACAAGAAGGTGCTGACCGCGATGGAGCAGGCGCGCGAGGCCGGGACCGACGTCGACGAGGCCGTCATGGCCGCGAGCAGGAGCTGACTCATGGCTGACCAGACCGGCTTCCTCAAGCACGGCCGCGAGCTCCCGCAGCGGCGGCCCGTCGACGTGCGCATCCGCGACTGGAAGGAGGTCTACGAGGACTTCCCCGCGGGCCACCTGCACGACCAGGCCGCGCGCTGCATGGACTGCGGCATCCCCTTCTGCCACAACGGCTGTCCGCTCGGGAACCTCATCCCGGAGTGGAACGACCTGGTGTGGAAGGACGACTGGAGCGAGGCCTCCGAG
>JBBSLB010000090.1:0-9559 GCA_038255675.1 Mycobacteriales bacterium | reverse complement strand
GTCCGCGACCGGACCCCGGCCCGCTGCTCGGCCTGCGCCGGGCCGCTCGCGGCCGCCAGCAGCGACGCCGTCCCCGGCTGCCGCTGGTGCGGCCGTCTCGCGGGCGACTGGCAGTGCCCGCAGTGCGAGGGACGGCGGATGCGGGCCACCGTCGTCGGCGCCGGCCGCACCGCCGAGGAGCTCGGCCGGGCGTTCCCCGGCACGCCGGTCCGCACCTCCGGCCGCGACGGGGTCCTGCCTCGGGTCGCCGCCGAGCCGGCGCTCGTCATCAGCACCCCCGGCGCCGAGCCTGTGGCCGATGGCGGCTACGGCGCGGTGCTGCTGCTCGACGGGTGGGCCGCGCTGGGTCGTGCGGAGCTGCGCGCGGGGGAGGAGGCCACCCGACGCTGGTTCGCCGCGGCCGCGCTGGCCCGGTCGGCGCCCCAGGGGCGGGTCGTCGTCGTGGCCGACCGGGGGCTGGTCCCGGTGCAGGCGCTGGTCCGCTGGGACCCGGCCGGCGCCGCCGAGCGCGAGCTGGCCGAGCGCACCGCCCTGGGCTTTCCGCCCGCCGTCCGGATGGCCAGCGTCGAGGGACCGCCCAAGGCCCTTGTCGAGCTGCTCGCCGCACTGCCCGACAGCGCGCGTGCCGACGTCCTGGGCCCCGTCGCGGCCGGCGCGGGCACCGAGCGGGTCCTGCTGCGCGCGGCCCGCACCGACGGCGGCGCCCTCGCCGCGGCGCTCAAGGCAGCTGTGGGGGTGCGCAGCGCCCGCAAGGCCGAGCCCGTGCGGGTGGAGCTCGACCCCCGGACGCTCGCATAGCCTGGGGACGTGGCCACCCGACCGATCCGACTGCTCGGCGACCCCGTCCTGCGCACCCCCGCTGCAGAGGTGACCACCTTCGACAAGGAGCTGCGCACCCTGGTCAAGGACCTCGCGGACACGATGATCGAGGCGCCGGGCGTGGGCCTGGCCGCCCCGCAGCTCGGTGTCGGCCTGCGGGTGTTCGTCTACGACGTCGACGACGTGCTCGGCCACCTCATCAACCCGGTGCTGCACTTCCCGACCGACGAGGACCAGGACGGCCCCGAGGGCTGCCTGTCCCTGCCCGACCTCACCTTCGACTGCCTCCGCAAGCAGGACGTCGTCGCGCACGGCCAGAACGTCTACGGCGATCCGGTCACCGTCTCCGGCAGCGATCTGCTCGCCCGCTGCATCCAGCACGAGACCGACCACCTCGACGGGGTGCTGTTCATCGACCGGCTCGACGCCGAGACCAAGAAGGCCGCGATGGCTGCGATCCGCGAGGCCGAGTGGGCCCAGCCGCCGGTGGTCAAGGTCAGCCCGCACCCGCTGTTCGGGCGCGCACGATGACGGCCCCTTGAGGCTGGTCTTCGCGGGCACCCCCACCCCCGCGGTCCCGTCGCTGGAGGCGCTGCTGGCCAGCTCGCACGACGTCGTCGCGGTCGTCACCCGGCCCGACGCCCCCGCCGGCCGCGGCCGGACGCTGCGGGCCAGCCCGGTCCGGGAGCGGGCCGAGGCCGCCGGCATCGCCGTGCTCACCCCCACGTCCCCCCGCGACCCCGACTTCGCCGCACAGCTGCGGTCGCTCGCCCCCGACTGCTGCCCGGTCGTCGCCTACGGCGCGCTCGTGCCGCAGTCCGTGCTGAACATCCCGCCGCTGGGCTGGGTCAACCTGCACTTCTCGCTCCTGCCGGCCTGGCGCGGAGCCGCGCCCGTACAGCACGCCCTGCTGCACGGCGACGAGGTCACGGGCGCGACGACCTTCCGGCTCGAGGCCGGCATGGACACCGGACCCGTCCTTGGCGTCACCACCGAGGACGTGGGACCCGGCGACACCAGCGGTGACCTGCTCGACCGGCTGGCCGTCGCCGGCGCCGGGCTGCTCGTCGCGACCCTCGACGCCCTGGAGCAGGGCGCGCTCGTGGCCGTTCCGCAGCCGAGCGACGGCGTCAGCCTCGCGCCGAAGATCACCGTCGACGACGCCCGGGTCGACTGGACCGCACCCGCCGTCCGGGTCGACCGGCTCGTGCGCGCCTGCACCCCGGCGCCCGGGGCATGGACAACCCTGCGCGGCAAGCGGGTCAAGCTCGGCCCGGTCGTCCCGGTCGAGGACGTCGTGCTCGCGCCGGGCGAGGTGCGCGACGCGATGGTCGGGACCGCGACGCACGCCGTCCGCCTGGGCGGGGTCCGGCCCGAGGGCAAAGGCGCGATGCCGGCCGTCGACTGGCTGCGCGGTCTGCGCCTCGCGCCGGGGGAGCACGTCGCGTGACCCCGCCCCCACCCCAGAAGCCCCCGCAGAAGAAGCCGGACCGCCGCGCCGCCCGCCCCTACCGCCCGCCGGCCGACGACAAGCCGCGCCGCGCCGCCTACGACGTGCTCGAGGCCGTACGCACCAAGGACGCCTACGCCAACCTGGTCCTGCCGGGCCTGCTGCGCGAGCGCGGCATCACCGGCCGCGACGCCGCTCTCGCGACCGAGCTGGCGTACGGCGCGCTGCGCGGGCAGGGGCTGTACGACGCGGTGATCCAGGCCTGCGTGGACCGCCCGCTCAAGCAGGTCGACCCGCCGGTCCTCGACGTGCTGCGGCTCGGGGCGCACCAGCTGCTGCGTACCCGCATCCCCCCGCACGCCGCCGTCTCCGCCACCGTCGACCTGGCCCGCCGGGTCGTCAGCGCGGGCCCCGTCGCGTTCGTCAACGCCGTGCTGCGCAAGGTGGCGGCCAAGGACCTGGCCACCTGGGTCGCCGAGCTCAAGCCGGTCGAGGACCGGCTGGCCGCGCTCGCCTTCGAGCACAGCCACCCGACCTGGATCGCCAGCGCCTTCCGCGACGCGCTCGGCGGCGACCTGTGGCAGACCGGCGCCGCGCTGGCCGCCGACGACGCCCGCCCCGAGGTTCACCTCGTCGCCCGCCGGATGTCGCGCGACGAGCTCGTCGCGCAGAGCGGCGGCACGCCCGGGCCCTGGTCGCCGTACGCCGTCCGGCTGTCCGAGGGCGACCCCGGCGCGCTCGATGCGGTGCGGCACGGCCACGCCGGCGTGCAGGACGAGGGCAGCCAGCTGGTGGCGCTCGCCCTCGCGAACGCCCCGCTCGAGGGTCCGGACGGGCTCTGGGTCGACCTGTGCTCCGGCCCGGGCGGCAAGGCGGCGCTGCTGTCCGCGCTCGGCGAGCAGCGCGGCGCCCGACTGCTCGCGCTCGAGGTCCAGCACCACCGCGCCCGGCTGGTGAAGCGCAGCGGCACGACCGACGTCGTCACCGCCGACTCGCGCACCCCGCCGCTGGGGCCCGGCACCGTCGACCGGATCGTGCTGGACGCTCCCTGCAGCGGGCTCGGCGCGCTGCGCCGGCGGCCCGAGGCGCGCTGGCGGCGGCAGCCGAGCGACCTGCCCGGGCTGATGCGGCTGCAGGGCGAGCTGCTTGCCTCGGCCGTGCGGCTGCTGCGCCCCGGCGGCGTGCTCGTCTACGCGACCTGCTCGCCGCACCTGGCCGAGACGGTCGTGCCGGTCGGCGACGTCGTGCGCAAGGACCCGACCGTCGAGCAGCTCGACGTGCGACCGCTCCTGCCGGGCGTGCCCGACCTCGGCGACGGCCCGCACGTCCAGCTGTGGCCGCACCTGCACGGCACCGACGCGATGTTCCTGGCGCTGCTCCGCAAGCGGGGATAGCTGCGGGCTAGCTGCCCCAGTCCGGCCGCAGCGGCATCCCGCTCCGCCCGCGCTCGGACTTCACCGCGAGCACCTGGTGCAGCTGGATGTCGCCGCGCTCGAAGGCCAGCCTCGAGCCGGCCAGGTAGAGCGCCCACACGCGCGTGCTGGCCAGTCCGACCTCCTGCACCGCCTCGGCCCAGTGGGCGTCGAGGTTGGCCGCCCAGCCGGCGCAGGTCATCGCGTAGTGCTCGCGCAGGTTCTCCTCGTGCCGCACCTCCAGACCGCTGCGCTGCAGCGCCCCGACAACCCGCCCGAGGCCGGGGATCTCGCCGTCGGGGAAGACGTAGCGGGCGATGAAGCCCCGCGGGTTGATCGGCGGGCTGTCGTCGTCCGCGCGGGTGATGCAGTGGTTGAGCAGCCGCCCGCCGGGGCGCAGCCGGGAGGCGAGCCGGGCGGCGTACGCGTCGAGGTTCGCGACGCCGATGTGCTCGGTGAGGCCGATCGAGCTGACCGCGTCGAAGCCGTCCTCGGTGACGCTGCGGTAGTCGGCGAAGCGCACCTCGACCTGCTCGGACAGCCCGGCGTCGGTCACCGCCTTGGCTGCCCACTCAGCCTGCTGGCGCGACAGGGTCACCGCGACGACCTGCACGCCGTAGTTCCGCGCGGCGTGCAGGGCCATCCCGCCCCAGCCGCAGCCGACGTCGAGCAGCCGCATCCCGGGCGCGAGCCCGAGCTTGCGGCAGACCAGGTCGAACTTCGCCTCCTGCGCCTGCTCCAGCGTCGCCTCCTCGAAGGGGTAGACGGCGCAGGTGTAGGCCATCGACGGCCCGAGCATCCGCTCGTAGAAGGCGTTGCTCACGTCGTAGTGGTGGGCGATCGCTGCCGCGTCGCGCCGCAGCGTGTGGGCGCGCAGTCCGGCGGCGTAGCGCTTGGCGCCGACCTCCTGCGGCGGCAGCTCGACGACGTGCATCGCCTCGGGACCGAGCGCCCGCAGCACCTGCAGCCGCTGCTGCCAGGACAGGTCGCCGATGTGCGCGCTGGTCGCCAGCGCCGAGACCACCGCGTGGTGGTCCGGTCCCTCGAAGTCCAGCAGCCCGCTGATGTAGCCGCGGGCCAGCCCCAGCCCGCCGGGCGCGATGAGCAGGTGGGTCAGCGCCCTCGGGCTGCGCACGTGCAGCACCACCCGCGCGTCGGCGGGCCCGCCCTGCGACCCGTCATAGGCCGTCACCCGCACCGTCGGCGGCAGCACCGTCGTCAGCGCCTCGGCCACACCCCGTCGTCCCATGTGCCGGTCTCCCGTCAGCGGTTGCGTACGCACTTGTCGTAGAGGTCGAGCAGCCGGTTGTCAGCGTCGTACGTCTGCTTGAGCCGGGCGTACTCCTGTCCGCCGTACAGCTGCCAGAAGTGATCTTCCTCGTAGCAGGACGTGCTGTAGAGGGACTTATGACCCGCCAGGTCGTCGACCAGCTGCTCGACCAGCCGGTTGTGGCTGCCGTCGGGCCGGCCGGGCGCCAGCGGAACCGTCGACCAGAAGCCGACGTTGACGTACAGCTGCTCCGGGTCGAGCGGGTAGAGCGGCCATCGGCGCCCGGGGTCGCGCTGCTGGAGCGGGCACAGCCAGACGGGCGCGATCGGCACCTCGCGGGCGAAGACGTCGAGGAACTCCGCCAGCCGCTCGACCGGCACCTCGACGTCCTGCACGACCTCCTCGCGTGGCAGCCCGCCCCGGCGCAGGTCCCAGCGGGTCTTCCACCGGTGCCGCTTCTCGAAGGCGACGATCTTCCAGTAGATGTCGCTGCGCAGCCAGCGCCTGGGCCACAGCGCGCGCACCACCGGGTGCTGAGCGCCGAAGGTCCGCGAGCACCAGAACCAGTCGGTGTCCCAGCGCCACAGGTAGTCGCGGACGGTCAGCCAGTCCTCGTCGCGCCGCTGCAACGACCGGTAGTAGATCGCCCGGCCGGTGTAGTCCGAGACCTCGGGCGCGCTGTCGCGCCAGGTGCCGAGCGTGATGCGGATGTCCGTGGGCGAGAACCAGGTGCCGTCGACGAAGTCGGCCGAGCGCTGGCCGCAGACCTCCGCGAGCAGGCTCGCCGCCTCCTGCGCCGACCGGCACTCGACGTGCCGCAGGTGGACGTACGGGGAGACCGGCTCGAGCTCGATCCGGAGCCGCAGCGCGTAGCCGAGCGTGCCGTAGGAGTTCGGGAAGCCGGCGAACAGATCGGCGTGCGGCCCGTCGGGCGTCACGTGCAGGACGCGCCCGTCGCCGGTCAGCACGTCGAGGTCGAGCACCGACTCGTGCGGCGTCCCGTTGCGGAAGCTGCTGCTCTCGATGCCGAGACCGGTCACCGCCCCGCCCAGCGTGATCGTCTTCAGCTGCGGGACGACCAGCGGCATCAGGCCATGCGGCAGGGTCGCGTCGACGAGCTCCTCGTACGTCGTCATCGCGAGCACGTCGGCCGTGCGGCCCACGACGTCGACGTCCAGGACACCGGTGAACGCCGAGACGTCCAGCCGCGGCGCGCTGCTGGCGGTGCGGGTGCGGAACAGGTTGCTCGTCGACTTGCCGAGCCGCACCGGTGCGCCCGCCGGCAGCGCGGCCAGCTGGGCGCGTAGGTCGGCCACGGCGGAGTCGTACGCCGGGCGGCTGCGGAGCGACGTCGGGGCCATCAGGGGCGCACCGTAGACCCGCGCGGGCCGCAGGGAACGTCACCACGCTGACCTATCCTCGCGGCCACCCGAACCGAGGAGCTGTCGTGCCCCGTCGTGCCCAGATCGCGCCGAGCATCCTGTCGGCGGACTTCGCGCGCCTGGCCGACGAGCTCGCCCGCATCGACCAGGCGGCCGACTGGGCCCACGTCGACGTCATGGACAACCACTTCGTCCCGAACCTCACGCTCGGGCTGCCGGTCGTCGAGGCGGTGCTCCGGAGCACCTCGCTGCCGGTGGACTGCCATCTGATGATCGAGGACCCCGACCGCTGGGCGCCGGCGTACGCCGAGGCCGGCGCGGCCAGCGTCACCTTCCACGCCGAGGCCGCCGCTGCGCCCGTGCGGCTGGCCCGCGCGCTGCGCAAGGAGGGCGCCCGCGCCGGCCTGGCGCTCAAGCCGGCCACCCCGGTCGAGCCCTACCTCGACCTGCTGCCCGAGCTCGACATGCTGCTGCTCATGACCGTCGAGCCGGGGTTCGGCGGGCAGAGCTTCCTCGACGTCGTGCTGCCCAAGATCCGCCGGGCGCGGACGGCGATCGGCGACCTCGACCTGTGGCTGCAGGTCGACGGCGGTGTCGCCGCCGACACGATCGAGGCGTGTGCCGAGGCCGGCGCCGACGTGTTCGTCGCGGGCTCGGCCGTCTACGGCAAGGACGACCCGGCTGCCGCCGTCGAGGCGCTGCGCGCGCTGGCCGCGCCGCTGGTGGGGCGCGCGTGAGCCGCCCGTGACGGGCCGCGTCCTGGTCGCCGACGACGACACCGACATCGCCCGCTTCATCGAGCTCAACCTGACGCTGGAGGGCTACGAGGTCCAGGTCGTGCACGACGGGGCCAGCGCGTTGCAGGCCGCCCTCGACGACCCGCCCGACCTGGTCCTGCTCGACGTGATGATGCCGTCGATGGACGGGGTCGAGGTGCTGCGCAGGCTGCGGGCCAGCGCGGCGACGGCCGTGACGCCGGTCGTGCTGCTGACGGCGCGTTCGCTGTCGGCCGACAAGGTCGTCGGGCTGACGGCGGGCGCCGACGACTACATCGTCAAGCCGTTCGACACCCTGGAGCTGCTCGCCCGCGTGCAGACGACGCTGCGGCGCACCGCGCAGGCCCGGTCGGTGTCGCCGTTGACCGGGCTGCCCGGCAACCAACGGATCGAGCTGGAGATCGCGGCGCGGGCGGCGGCGGCGGGTGGCTACGCCGTCTCCCACGTGGACCTCGACGAGTTCAAGTCCTTCAACGACGAGTACGGCTTCCTACGCGGCGACCAGCTGCTGCTCGCCCTGTCGCGCTGCCTGCAGAGGGCGGCCGCCGCAGCGGGGGAGCCGCCGGTCTTCGTCGGCCACGTCGGCGGCGACGACTTCATCGTGGTGTCCAGCCCCGCGCAGGCCGAGGTGGTCGGGCAGGCGGTGGTGGACGGCTTCGACGCGCAGGTCGGCAGCCACTACGACGCGGCCGACCTCGAGCGGGGGCATCTGGACGTGACCGACCGGCGCGGCGTCCTGCGCCGGCACCCGGTCGTCTCGGTGAGCATCGGCGTGGCCTGGGACGCCGGCGGTGACCGCAACCCGCGCGAGGTGGTCGCCGCCGCGGCCGAGATGAAGAGCTGGGCCAAGACCCAGCCGGGGTCCGTGGTCGCCGTCGACCGTCGCGGCTAGGAAGCCGCTCTCGAGCCGCCCCCGAGCCTGCGTGGCAGACTGAGCGGCGACAGTCACGCGCGCTCCGGGGCAGGTGCGATTCCTGACCGGCGGTGACAGTCCGCGACCCGCTCGTAGCCAGCCAGCGGTGGACCCGGTGGAACTCCGGGACCGACGGTGAGAGTCCGGAGGAGAGGCAGCGCGCGGGGCGGTGCCGGTCGCGCCTGCGCGCCCGCGCCGACCCGTCCCCGGAGCCGCGTCCACGACGCGAGGGGACCCCGATGGCCAGCGACACCGAGATGGGCGCGCTGCGGCGCGCCGTCGCGCTGTCCGGCCGTGCACTCGGGACCACCAGCCCCAACCCACCGGTCGGGGCCGTCGTCCTCGACGCGGCGGGGGAGCTGGTCGGCGAGGGCTGGACCGCCCCGCCCGGCGGCCCGCACGCCGAGGTCGTCGCGCTCGAGCGGGCCGGCGACCGGGCCCGCGGGGGCACCGTCGTCGTCACCCTCGAGCCCTGCGCCCACACCGGTCGTACCGGCCCCTGCACCTCCGCGCTGCTCGCGGCGGGGATCGCCCGGGTCGTCGTCGCCTGCACAGACCCGACCGACCTGGCGGGCGGCGGCGCCGAGGTGCTTCGCGCCGCCGACGTCGACGTCGAGACCGGCGTACTGGCCGACGAGGTCGCGCTGGGCCCGCTCGAGGCCTGGTTGACCAGTCGCCGGACCGGCCGGCCCTTCGTCACCTGGAAGTACGCCGCCACCCTCGACGGCCGCAGCGCTGCCGCTGACGGCACCAGCCGCTGGGTCACCAGTGCGGGCTCGCGCGCTGACGTGCACCGGCTCCGGGCGGAGTCCGACGCGGTCGTGGCCGGGGTCGGCACGGTGCTGGCCGACGACCCGCGTCTGGACGCCCGTCCCGACCTCGACGTCGCCGTCGCGCACCAGCCGCTGCGGGTGGTCGTCGACACCTGCGGCCGCACCCCGCTGACCGCCCGCTGCCTGGCCGGGGACCGGCCCGCGCTGGTCGTCACCGGCCCGCTGCTGGAGGAGCCCGGCTACCCGTGCACGGCTCAGGTCGCGGCCGGCGACGACGGGCACCTTGACCTGGAGGTGCTGCTGCGGCTGCTCGCCGACGAGCACGACGTCGTCAGCGTGCTGCTCGAGGGCGGGCCGACGCTGGCCGGCGCCTTCGTCGCGCGTGGCCTGGTCGACCGGGTCGTCGGCTACGTCGCCCCCGCCCTGCTGGGTGACGGTTCCCACGCCCTCGGACCGGCCGGGGCGGGAACGATCACCGCAGCGCACCGGTTGCGACTCGACGACGTGACCCGCACGGGCGACGACGTGCGACTGACCCTTCGACCCGTCCTCAGGAGGCCCTAGGTGTTCACCGGCATCGTCGAGGAGCTCGGCGAGGTGGTCTCGGTGGAGACCCTCACCGATGCCTCCCGCCTCACCGTCCGCGGGCCGCTGGTCACCAGCGATGCCGGCCACGGCGACTCGATCAGCGTCAACGGCGTCTGCCTCACCGTCGTCGCGAACGACGACGGCGCGTTCACCGCCGACGTCATGAGCGAGACGCT
>JBBSLB010000089.1:0-9659 GCA_038255675.1 Mycobacteriales bacterium | reverse complement strand
TGTTCATCAGCGCCCCACCGGCGGTCACCGACCCCTCGAAGACCAGCGGCTCCAGGGCCGCCCGGGCCAGGTAGATCGCGGCCGTGTAGCCCGACGGACCGGACCCCACGACGATGGCGTTGCGCACCTGCTGGTCGCTCACCGGTCAGCCTCTCCTCGACGTCACGTGCTCGTGGAGGGGAACGCCCCGTCCCCGGTGCCTCTTCCCTCCCGGGGAAGGCTCCCACCCGTGCGCCCGCCCGGAGCTGCCGCCCCGCCGGGCTACCGGCTACGGGGCCCCGGGGCTGCTTGCCTACCTCGCGCCGGCGCCGGTCAGGGCTTCGTACTGATCGTCGTGCCGGAAACGGCGCCTGGAGGCGGCTCCTGGCGGCATGAGGATCAGTACGACCCGGGCTCAGCCGAGGCTGGGCGCTCGATCATGCGGGCCGGCTACGGCCTGGGCGCGCGCAGGAAGAACAGCGTCTGGTCGTCCTGCGCGTCGCAGCCGGCACCGACGACGAAGACCGACACCTGGGCCGGGTCGGGGTCCGGCAGCACGACGGCCAGCGCCGGCCGGCCGTCGTAGGACGCGTAGTCGACGGCGAGCGGCGTCAGGTCAGGCTCGTCCGGCGGCAGGACCGCGGACAGGCACGCGGCCAGCCCCTCGGGGGTGCGCAGGACCTCGAGCTCGTCCACCGACGCGACACCGCTCTCGGCGTCGCTGGCCGGCGCCGGCCCCTGCAGCGCGAACCGGTCGGCCGCGCCGGACAGCACTCGCGGCAGCGCGGTGGTCCCGGCGGCCGGGTCGGCCCAGTCGGCGCCGGACTCGGTCAGCAGCAGGTCCAGGCCGGCGTCGTCGCCGTCGGCCAGGGCGTCCGCGGTGGTGGTCGCGGTGTCGGAGTCGCTGCCGCCCACCCCGTTGCCGAGCAGCGCGACCCCCAGCCCGGCACCGGAGACCAGCAGCACCGCGGCGGCCGCGGCGGGCAGCCACCGCCGGTGCTGCGGGGCCCGGGCGACGGGCAACGCGGTGACCGACGCGCCCACCACGGCCGGGTGCGTCCGGGCCTCGACGGCGAGCGCGGCATCCAGCCGCCCGGTCAGGCCGGCCGGCGCCGCCGGCAGCGGCAGCGCGCTGAGGACGGCGACGACGCGCGCCTCGGCAGCCACCAGCTCGTCGAGCCGGCTGGCACATGATCCGCAGCCGGCCAGGTGGTCGGCGCCGGCGGGGTCGCCCTCGCCGGCCAAGGCATCGGCCAGCGCGTCGAGGTCGAGGTGGGGCGACGGCGAGGTCACGTCCGTCCTCCTCTGCTCTGCGGGTCCGACGCGGCGGCTGACGGTGTGACGGCGGGCGGGGCCGGACGGTTCCGCAGGTGGCCCAGGGACAGGGCCAGTCGAGCCCGGCCGCGCGAGCAGCGGCTCTTCACCGTGCCGGCGGGGACGCCGAGCACCTCGGCGGCCTGGTCGACCGGCAGGCCCTGCACGTCCACCAGAAGTATCGCCACCCGCTGCTCGACCGGCAGCAGGGCCAGGGCCGCCTCCACCTCCATCGCTGTCTCGCGCGCGCCGAGCGCGTCGTGGCGATCGGCCGGCTCGCCAGGAGCGCCGGACTCGGGGAGCGGCACGGTCGGGCGCGCGGCCCGGCGGCGCAGCCGGTCGAGGCAGGCGTTGACGACGACGCGGTGCAGCCAGGTGGTCACGCGGGCGTCACCGCGGAAGCCGGCGGCGCCGCGGTAGGCCGACAGCAGCGCGTCCTGCAGCGCGTCCGCGGCCTCCTCGCGGTCGCCGAGCGTGCGCAGGGCGAGGGCCCAGAGCCGATCGCGGTGGGCCGCGACGAGCGCGCCAAAGGCGTCGGGGTCGCCGGCGACGTGGGCGGCGAGCAGCTCGCGGTCGCGGACGTCGAGGTCCGGAGCACCGCCCGGGCCCGTGGTCACGGCGCGAGGCTAGTGCCGTCAGCCGCGCAGGAACTGCATCTCGGCGACAGCGGCGGAGAAGCCGCCGTCGACCTCGGGCAGCGAGGTGACCCAGACCAGCCACCACCGCCCGGTCGTGCGCTCCGGCGGGGTCAGCACCAGGCCCGGCTCGACCGCCGTCCCGGCTGCCACGACGCGGAAGTCCTCTGGACGCGCGCCGAGGGCATCGGCGACGCGCAGCTCGACGCCGGTGCCGCCGCCGGAGGTGAGCAGCTCGACCCGGTCCACCTCGGTCGGCGCGCCGAGGTCGATGAGCAGGCCGACCCCGGTCTTGAGCCCGCCCAGCGGGGCGCTGTCGTACCGCTCGGTCGCCCAGGCGGTGCTGGGGTCGCCGTCGAAGGCGTTCGGGACCGTGTCGCGTCGCTCGGCGCCGCCGCCCGGCGGCGGGTCGAAGTCGACGACCTGGGCGGTGGACAGGTCGATCCGCTGGGCGGCGGGGTCGGCGGCGGGGCCGCCGGGTGGGTCTGAGGCCAGCACGGTGCTCCCGTCGTCGCTCGGCTGCACCTCGCCGATCTCGCGGCCGACGGCGTAGGACGCGGCGCCGATGACGAGCAGCAGCAGCGCGCCGGCGAGCACCGGCAGCCGGCGCTGCATCCACGGCGGCAGCCGCGGCGGGCGCGGGGCGACCGCCCGCGGGACGTCGGCGCGGACGGCGTCGTCGAGCGCGTCGGCCAGCGCTGCTGCTGTCGCCGGGGCGGGCCGGCTGGGCGTCGGCTGCAGCACCCGCACGACGAGGTCGTCCAGCGCGCGCGGGACGCCGGCGCGGACCTGGCGTGGGCTGGTGAGCCGGCCGCGGGACCGGCCGTCGGAGCCGGTCGGTGCGAGGGGCACCCCGCAGGCCGGCTGCGGCGTCGCGCTGCCGGGCCAGCGGCCGGTGACCATGGCGTACAGCAGTGCGGTCAGGTCGCGGACGTCGGCGGCCGGGCCGACCGGGTCGCCGGCCCGCTCGGCGGGGACGGCCCGCTCCGGCAGGGCGGCAGCGGTCGCGGCATCGGTCAGCACCAGGCCGCCGTCAGGGAGCAGCAGCGCGTTGCCCGGGTGCACCCGGCCGTGCACTATCCCGAGCGCGTGGGCGTCGTGCAGCGCCTCGGCGGCCTCGGCCACCAGCGCGCAGGCCTGCGCGGGCTCGAACGGTCCGTCCTCACGCAGGACAGCGGCGAGGTCGCGGCCGGCGACCCACTCGCTGATGACGTAGGCGACGTCGACCTCGCCGGCGGGGCGCCCGGAGCGCTCGGCCGGCCGCTCCTCGATCGCGGCGTCGTAGACCCGGGCGAGGACCGGCGAGGTGAGCGATCCCGCGGTCGCGGCAGCCGCCAGGAAGGGCTGGGCGGCGGCCGCGCCCCGCGGGCCGGCGGCGCGCAGCACCTTCACCGCGACCGGCCGGGCCAGCACCTCGTCGGCCGCCCGCCACAGGACCGCGGGCGAGTCGTCGGCGGCGTCGGCGCGCGGGGCGGCCTCGACCGGATGCTCGAGGCGGTAGCGGCCGGCCAGCAGGTCACCGGGTCGCAGGACGGGCCGGACGGCGCGGCGGCCGGGCGGCGGGGCCACGGGTCCTCCTCGTCGCTGCGGCCCGGGAGGTCCGCCGGGACGGGCCGATCCTACGGGCGCTGGGGTCGCCGGGGAGCGATCAGCGCACGGGCGCGGCTGACACCGTGCGCCGGACCTCGGCGTACTCCGCCAGCGGCGGCAGCTTCTCCACCACCAGCGTCGGCGCCGTACGGAGAAGGGTGAGGGTGACCGTGCCATCCGGCAGGACCGAGAAGGTCTGCGGGTCGATGGTGTCGCCCTGCTCGACGACCTCGGCGACGGCCGCGTCGTACGCCGCCTGCAGGGTCGTGGGACCGGTCCAGGCCGCAGCGGCCGCCCGGACTGCGGACTGGGCGTGGTCCTCGGCCTGGAAGCGGGTGCTGGCCAGCGAGATGAGGTCGAAGCCCACGACGCCGAGCAGGGACAGGGTCACGACCAGCTTGGTCAGCCAGCCCAGCACGACGTCGCCGCGGTCGGAGGTCACGGGACGGGGATCGGCGCGTCGGGGCCCCGGCTTGAGGTGCACCCGATCGGGTGTCCAGCGCGGGCTCAGCCCAGGCCGACCCGGCGGAGCACCGGACCGGCGACCTCGGCCACCTCGGGGACCCGCAGTCGGCGGGTTGCGAGGACGTAGCCGACCGCCAGCAGCGCGCCGCCGACCGCCAGCGCGACGGCCGCGCCGAGCGGCCCCTGGCCGAGGGCGCGGCCGACGAGCGCGGCCGCACCGACCGCCAGCAGCGCCGGCACGAGGACCGCGACCAGGCAGCGCACGGCGGTGCGCACGACCGAGCCGGTGTCGAGCCCGCCGATCCGGCGGGACAGGACCACGCTGCAGATCACCAGCCCGGCGAGGAACGACGCGGCGTGCCCGGCCGCCAGCCCGACGACCTTGTACGCGTCAGGCAGCAACAGGTAGAGCGTCACGTCGACGACGACGAGCGTGGCGTTGACGCCGAGGTTGATCAGCGTCGGGGTGCGGGTGTCCTGCATCGCGTAGAAGGCGCGCAGCTGGAGCTGGTAGGTGCTGAACGGCACCAGCCCGATGGCGAAGACGCCGAGCAGCAGGCCGATGAAACGCGCGTCCTCGACCGACACCTGGCCGCGGGCGAAGACGAGCACCGCCACCTCGCGGCCCAGCGCGGCGAACGCGACGGCAGCGGGCACAAGCACCGCGACCGTCAGCCGCAGGCCGCGGTTCAGCGAGGCACGCAGGTCCTCGGTGCGACCGTCTGTGGCGGCCCGGCTCATCCGTGGCAGCAGGGCGGTGATGACGCTGACGGCCACGATCGCGTGCGGCAGCTGCCAGAGCACGAACGCGTAGAAGTACGACGGGTAGCCGCGGCCGGCGTCGACGAGGGCCTTGTCGGAGGACAGGTTGACCACGACCAGGAACGCCAGCTGGTTGGCGACCACGTAGACGAGCACCCACTTGGCGAGCGAGGCGACCTTGCGCAGGCCCAGTTCGGCGAGGTCCCACCGCGGCCGGAAGGAGAAGCCGGCAGCGCGCAGCGACGGCACGAGCGCGACGGTCTGGGCGACGATGCCCAGGGTGGTCCCGATCCCAAGCAGCGCCACCTGCCCGGTGGTGAGCGAGGCCGGGGTCAGCGGGCCGCCGCCACGCAGGACGAGGAAGGCCAGCCCGGCGGCGATGACGACGACGTTGTTGAGCACCGGGGCCCACATCGGCGGGGCGAAGCGGCCGCGGGTGTTGAGCACCGCGCCGAGCACGGCGCCCGCGCCGTAGAAGAGCACCTGCGGCAGGAAGAAGCGGGCCAGCACGATCGCCAGCTCGCGCGCCTCGGGGTCGAGGTCGCCGGCATAGAGGTCGATGAGCAGCGGCGCGCCGAGCACCAGCAGCAGTGACGCCCCGGTGAGGGCGACGACGACCAGGGTGAGCAGCCGCTGGGCGTAGGCCTGCCCGTCGTCGCCGTCCTCCTTCGCCGCGCGCACGAGCAGCGGCACGACGACCGAGGTGAGCAGCCCGCCGAGCAGCAGCTCGTACACGATGTTGGGGGTGGTGTTGGCGATGGTGAAGGCCGCACCGACGGCCTCGACGCCGAGGACCGAGGCGAGCACGGCGTTGCGCAGGAAGCCGGTGCCGCGGGAGGCGACGGTGCCGATCGCCATCGAGCGGGCCGACCGCCCCAGTCCACTCACGCGGGGCGCCGCAGGGCCCGACGGGTGATGCGGGCCCCGGCGGCGACGAGCAGGACGGCGGCGGCGACGCCGGTCACCGCGAGCGCGACCCGGCCGTAGCCGGTGGAGCGGACCTCGAGCCGGACGGCCTGGCCGAACGGCTCGCCCTGCTCGTCGGTCAGCGTGGCGAGCACGACGAAGCGCCCGGAGGTGCGCGGCTCGACGCTGACCCGGATCGGCGTGGCGTTGCGCGGGGGCACGACCTGCGTCGTCGTCGAGGACAGCGACAGCCGGGCGGCGCTGGTCTCGTCGAGGACGACGCCGACGTTGACGGCCTGGTCGAGCTCGTTCTGCACGACCAGGTCGAGCACCCCGGAGCTGCCGGTGAGGGTCACCGGCTGGCTCACCAGCTGCACCTTGCCGCGCAGGTCGGCGACGTCCTGCTGCAGCAGGCGCAGCATCCGCTCGCCCTGCAGCGGTGCGTCGCGCCAGGCGGTGCTGGCCGCGCGGCCGGTTGCGCGCAGCAGCCGGGCCTGGGTGCGGGCCGCCTCCTCGGTGCCGGAGACCAGGATCGACTCGGTGAACTGGTCGGCCGCGGTCGTGACCCGCTCGAGGCGGTCGAGGAACGCCTCGGGCAGCTCGTCGACGCGGTCGGGCGGCTCGAGCGCGTCGTCGAGCTCCTCGGCGGGGGCCGGCCCCTGCTCGTCGGGCAGCGAGGCGCAGCGCTCGGTGCCGGTGGCGACGGCCGACAGCGGGACCGGGCACAGCCACGGCAGCCGCCCGGTGTCGGCGAGGATCTCGGCGGCGACGGCAGGGCTGACCTCGGCCCGCCGGCTCGGGGCGACGACCAGGGTGCGCGAGACGCTGGGCAGCTCGGCCACGATCATCGCCGTCTCGACGATCCAGCGCTGCTCGGCCAGCCGCGCGCCCTGACTGGGGTCGCGCGGTCGCTCGACCAGCCTCGACAGCTCGTCCTCGACGACCAGGCCGCGCACCGGCCCGGTCACCGACGGCAGGTCGGTGCGGGCGCTCGGCGTGCGGTTGCGGGCGGCCGATGCGGGCGGCAGCGCCGACGGGTCGAGCACGAGCGCCTCGGTCTGCGGCCCGACCACCGCCCCGAGTGAGCCGGGCAGCGGGCCGGGCGGCGGCCACGCGACGGCGTCGAGCGGCTCGACGCCGAGCAGCCGGGTGGTCTCGGCCACCCCGAGTCGGCGCAGCTGCTCGACCTCGGCGTCCAGGGCGGTGTCGGCACGCCCCATCGCCACCACGTCGGGGTCGCCGAACGGCAGGGCCAGCACGTCGCTGTCCTCGGCCGCCTCCCGCAGCGACGCCAGCCACTGGACGGCAGCCGGCGACGCCGGCTGCTCGACCAGGTCGCCGCCCACCCGGACGGTGTACGGGCGGGTCATCGCCTCCACGCTGTGCAGCAGCGCCGGGTCGACGCCGAAGGTCACCGGGACGGACTCGCCGCGGCAGGGGGTCGCCGGCAGGGCGGGGTCGGGCGGCGGGAGGACGACCCCGTCGGGCAGGGCGGCGGCGGGCTCGCAGCCGCCGGTCGCGCCTTCGCGGGCGGCGACCAGCAGCTCCTCCAGCCGGCCCTGACCCGCGCCGCCCCGACCGGGGGCGAGCAGCTCGGCCAGCTCGTCGTCGAGCATGACCTCCGACGGCGCGCGCCGGGGCTGGTCGACCAGGGGCCAGAGCCAGGCGATGCGGGCCGGCGCGGGGGTGCCGTCGGGGAACCAGGGCACGAACGTGCTTGCCAGCCCGACCGGGGTGCGGTCGCGGTCGTCGCCGTAGCGGGCCCGGACCTGCACCGCGAGCGGGTAGACGCCCAGCCGGCCCAGCCGCAGGTCGCCGACGAGCAGCCGCAGGTCGAACGGCGTGGAGGCGCCGGGGGCGAGCTGCTCGACCGCGACCTCCTGGGTGAGCCGCCGGGCCCCGACGACCGGCTCCTCCTCGGCCCGCTGCAGGGCGCCGCGGCTGGCCAGCCGGCCACCGACCGACAGCCTCAGCTCCAGCGCGGTGACGGGCTCCTCACCGCAGTTGCGCAGCCGGCCGGCGACCTGGAACGCCTCGTCAGCGCGCACCGGCGCGCGCGGCAGCAGCGTGGTCACCTCGACCCGGACCGGCTCCTCCTCGGAGGCGCCCGCGCAGACGTCGGCAGCGGTCAGCGCCGGCTGCTCCTCGGCCTCGTCGACGGGCTGCGCCGACGCAGGGGGGACCAGGACGAGTGGCGCGGCGAGCGTGGCGAGCAGGCTGCCGCGGACCAGCCGGCCGACCCGGCCCTTGGTCCTCACGCGCGGGGCGTCAGGCCGTCTCGGCGAGCAGCACGGGCACCCGCTCGAGCAGCCGCCGCTCGTCGGCGTAGGCGAGCCGGACGGCCAGCTCGTCCAACGGCACCCAGGCCACCTCGCTGACCTCGACGTCGGCGTCGGACAGCTCCAGGCCGTGCACCGGGTCGGTCGCGAGCAGCAGGAAGTGGTGCACGGTCTTGTGCACCCGCCGGCCCTCGGCGACGAACCAGAAGTCGATGGTGCCGAGCTTGCCGATCACCCGACCGGCGATGCCGGTCTCCTCGCACACCTCGCGCACGGCCGTCTCGGGCTCGGTCTCGCCCGCCTCGACGTGGCCCTTCGGCAGCGACCACAGCAGCCGTCCGCGCCGGTCCAGCCGGCCGATCAGCGCGCCGGACGCACCCGGGCCGAGCCGGTCCAGCACCAGGCCGCCGGCGCTGGTCTCGTCGACCCGTCGCAGCGGCCGCCGCCCCCCGGACCCCTGCCCCGGAGTCGGCGGCGCGGGAGGGGTCATCGGCCCAGGGTACGTCGGGCCTGTCCCACCCGCCCCGGTCCGGCGAGAGGCTCGCCGGTTAGGCTCGAGCCCCGTGCCCGCCCTGACCGAGCTCCAGCAGAACGCCGTCGGCGAGCTCCTGCGCGTCGCGCCGGTCGCGGTCGAGCTGGGTGAGCGCTTCGCCGCCGCCGGCCACGCCCTGCACCTGGTCGGTGGGTCGGTCCGCGACGCGCTGCTCGGCCGGCTCGGCGAGGACCTCGACTTCACGACCGGGGCGCGGCCCGAGCAGGTGCAGGCAGTCCTCGAGGGCTGGGCCGAGGCGACCTGGGACACCGGCATCGCGTTCGGGACCGTCGGTGCCCAGCGGCGGGGCTTCCGGATCGAGATCACGACCTACCGCGCCGAGGCGTACGACCGCAGCTCGCGCAACCCGGTCGTGAGCTACGGCGACTCGCTGTCGGACGACCTGGCCCGGCGCGACTTCGCGGTCAACGCGATGGCCGTCGCGCTGCCGGACTGGAAGGCGCCCGACGCCTTCGTCGACCCGTACGGCGGGATGGACGATCTCGCGGCCGAGCGGCTGCGGACGCCGGGGCGGCCGGAGGACTCCTTCGGCGACGACCCGCTGCGGATGCTGCGGGCGGCGCGCTTTGCCTCGCAGCTGGGCTTCGCGGTCGTGCCGGAGGTGGTCGCGGCGATGGCCGCGATGGCCGACCGGCTGGAGATCGTCAGCGTCGAGCGGATCGCCGACGAGCTGGCCAAGCTGCTGCTCGGCGCGCACCCGCGGGCCGGCCTCGAGCTGCTCGTCGACACCGGGCTGGCCGCCCACGTGCTGCCCGAGCTGCCGGCGCTGCGGCTGGAGATCGATGAGCACCACCAGCACAAGGACGTCTACGACCACACCCTGCAGGTGCTCGAGCGGGCGATCGCGCTCGAGCAGGACGGTCCGGACCTCGTCCTGCGGCTGGCCGCGCTGCTGCACGACATCGGCAAGCCGCGCACCCGTCGCAAGGAGCCCGGCGGGGGTGTCTCATTTCACCACCACGAGGTCGTCGGGTCGTAGATGTCCAGCAGCCGGCTCAAGGCGCTGCGCTTCCCCAATGTCGTCGTCGCGGCGGTCACCCTGCTGACCGAGCTGCACCTGCGCTTCCACGGGTACGGGCAGGGTGGGACCAGCGCCTGGACCGATAGTGCGGTGCGCCGCTACGTCACCGATGCCAGGGATCAGCTGTCCCGACTGCACCTGCTCGTCCGGTCGGA
>JBBSLB010000088.1:0-9698 GCA_038255675.1 Mycobacteriales bacterium | reverse complement strand
TCGAGGTCGTGTTCGACATCGACGCGAACGGCATCGTGCACGTCTCCGCCAAGGACCTCGGCACCGGCAAGGAGCAGCGCATGACCATCTCCGGTGGCAGCGCCCTGCCCAAGGACGAGGTCGAGCGGATGATGAAGGAGGCCGAGGAGTACGCCGAGGAGGACAAGAAGCGGCGCGACGAGGCCGAGACCCGCAACTCCTCCGAGGCGCTGGTCTTCCAGACCGAGAAGTTCCTCGGCGAGAACGGCGACAAGCTCCCCGCCGAGGGCAAGGCCGACGTCGAGACCGCGCTGACCGACCTCAAGTCCGCGCTCGGTGGCAGCGACATCGCGGCGATCAAGGCGGCCGCGGAGAAGGTCGCCACCAAGAGCCAGGAGCTCGGCGGTGCGCTCTACGCCCAGCAGGCGGCTGACTCGCCCGAGGCCGGCACCGCCGGTCCGGCCGAGGACGACGGCGTGGTCGACGCCGAGGTCGTCGAGGACGAGAGCAAGTGAGCCGAGCCGACGAGGAGGGCTGGGACCTTGACCCCGACCGGGTGGTCGTGCGCGACAAGCGCCGGCTCGACCCGGAGACCGGCGAGGTCCGCACCGGCCCGGCTGCGCCGTCCGACGCGCAGGACCAGGTCGGCGCGCAGGACCAGGTCGGCGAGCAGGACCAGGTCGGCGAGCAGGAGCAGCCCGCGCCGGCCGAGCCGGACCGCGCCGCCGAGCTGACGGCCGATCTGCAGCGGGTCTCGGCGGAGTACGCCAACTACCGCAAGCGGGTCGAGCGCGACCGGGTCGCCGTCGTCGAGATGGCCACGGCCGGGGCGCTTTCGGCGCTGCTGCCGTTGCTCGACGACGTCGACCGGGCGCGCGAGCACGGCGACCTGACCGGCGCCTTCGCCGCGGTCGGCGAGGGCCTGCAGCAGGTCACCGCCAAGCTCGGGCTCGAGCAGTACGGCGAGGTCGGCGAGGCCTTCGACCCTGCGGTGCACGAGGCGCTGATGGCGGCCGAACCCGACCCGGGGGCCTCGGTGGCGATCTGCGCGGCGGTCCTGCAGAAGGGCTACCGGCTCAAGGGCGGGCGCGTCCTGCGGCCCGCGCGGGTGTCGGTGGCCGAGCCTGGTGCGACCGGTACCGAGACCGGCTAGGGAGGAGGGGACGCCGGATGAGCGCTCGCGACTACGTCGAGAAGGACTACTACAAGAGCCTCGGCGTCCCCAAGGACGCGTCGGCGGCCGACATCAAGAAGGCCTATCGCAAGCTGGCCCGCGACCTGCACCCGGACACCAACCCCGGGGGCGAGGAGCGGTTCAAGGAGGTCTCCGAGGCCTACGACGTTCTGTCCGACGAGACCAAGCGGCGGGAGTACGACGAGGCGCGCAGCCTGTTCGGTGCCGGCGCCGGCAGCTACCGGCCTGGGTCCTACGGCGGTGGCGGGGTGCCGGGCTTCGACCTGGGCGACCTGCTCTCCCGGGCGGGCGGGGGTGCAGCCGGCGGTTTCGGTGACGTGCTCGGCGGGCTGTTCGGCGGCGCCCGGCAGAACCCTGGCCGGGCTCCTCGCCGGGGCGCCGACGCCGAGGCGGAGGTGACGCTGTCGTTCGTCGACGCCGTGCGTGGCGCGACGATCCCGCTGCACCTCACGACGACCGGCCCGTGCGGCACCTGCGGCGGCTCCGGCGCCGCCCCAGGCACGAGCCCGCATGCCTGCGCCGTCTGCGCCGGCGCGGGCGTGACCTCCCGCAGTCAGGGCGGTTTCGCGTTCAGCGAGCCGTGCCGCGCCTGCCGCGGCAGCGGCCGCACCGTGGACACGCCCTGCCCCACCTGCCGCGGCGAGGGGCGCGCGGCCACGAGCAAGAAGCTCAACGTCCGCATCCCGGCCGGCGTCGGGGAGGGATCCAAGGTGCGCCTGGCCGGTCGCGGGGGTGCGGGCGAGCGCGGTGGCCCTTCCGGGGACCTGCTGGTCACCGTGCACGTGACGCCGCACCGTTGGTTCGGCCGCAAGGACGACCACCTCACCGTCACGGTCCCGATCACCTTCCCGGAGGCGGCGCTGGGCGCCCAGGTCAGCGTGCCGACGCTCGACGGCCCCGTCACGCTCAAGGTCCTCCCGGGTACCACCTCGGGCCGCACCTTCCGGGTGCGCGGCCGGGGCGTGCCGGGCAAGGGCGACCTGCTCGTCACCGTCGAGGTGGCCGTGCCCGCCCGCCTGAGCAAGGAGGCTGAGAAGGCCCTGCAGGACTTCGCGGCGACAGCCCCCGACGACCCGCGCGCCCACTTCAGCGCCTCGACGACGTGAGGGAGCCAGCAGCGTGATGTCCGACGACACACCGGTCTTCGTCATCTCGGTCGCGGCCGCGCTGTCCGGGATGCACCCCCAGACACTCCGGCAGTACGACCGCCTCGGCCTGGTCACCCCGGGCCGGTCCGGGGGCGGCGGGCGGCGCTACTCCTCGCGCGACGTCGAGCTGCTGCGCGAGGTGCAGCGGCTCTCGCAGGAGGAGGGGGTGAACCTCGCCGGCATCAAGCGGGTCATCGAGCTGGAGAACCAGGTCGAGGCGCTGCAGGCCCGGCTGCAAGAGCTCGGCGAGCAGCTGGCCGCCACGGAGACCGCGCTCGGCCGCGCTCATTCCACCGCGATGGCCTCCCTGCGCAGGGATCTCGTTCCCGTGCGCGACTCCGCGATCGTCGTGTGGAAGCCGCAGCAGCGCTGACGCCGGGCGATCACCGTGCGTTATCACGCACGACGATTTCCGCGATCCCTCTTCCCCTGCGGCCCTTTCAGGTGCACCGTGCGTGCCCTTCACGCACCGGGGGGGTGCGTTGCAAGGGGGGTCACCATGCACAGCACTGCCCGGCGGACGGCTGTCGCCGTCCTGAGCGCGGGGGCCCTGGTGCTCCCGCTCGCCTCGCCCGCGTCGGCCGCGTCGGGGGACGTGTCTGACCCGCTGGCCGACGGACTCGTCGGCCCGCTGAAGATCTCGATCGCGATCAGCGGCGGCGCCTACGTCGCGGAGTCCTTCCGCGGCGCGCTCACCCGCAGCAACCGTGACGGCAGCACCTCCGTGGCCGGGATGGCCCCGGAGGGTGCCGAGATCGCGGGCATCGACGCGACCCGGATGGCCCAGGCCGTCTACCTGACCTCCGGCCCGAGAGGAGACGGCTTCTTCGCCGAGCTGCGCCGGCTCAGGGCGAACGGCGAGAGCTCACTGCTGGCCGACCTGCAGGCCTGGGAGGAGCAGGAGAACCCCGACGGCGACGTGCACTACGGCTTCACCGCGGGCGCTCTGCCCGCAGCGTGCGCTTCCCAGGTCCCGGAGTTCCTCGGCGGAGGTCAGGGCTACGACGGGATCGTCGAGTCGCACCCGTATGGCGTCACCGCGACGGCCGGTGGCTGGGTGGTCGCCGACGCAGCCGGCAACAGCCTCATCTCGGTCAGCCGGACAGGTGAGGTCTCGACGCTGGCGGTCCTGCCCGTCCACACCACAAAGCTCACCGCAGAGGCCATCACCGCCCTCAACGCGAGCCTGGCCGAGCAGAACGCCGGCAACGAACCGGGCGAGCCTGACCTGCCGCCGATCCCGGCCTGCGTCGCGGGCTACGACTACGCCTTCGAGTCCGTGCCCACCGACGTCGAGGTGGGCCCCAACGGGAAGCTGTACGTGTCGACGCTGGCCGGTGGCCCGGAGGACCCGAGCCTGGGCGCGCGCAGCAAGGTGTTCACCGTCGACCGCAGGACCGGTGCGATGCAGGAGTACGCCACCGGGCTGTTCGCGGCCACCGACCTGGCCGTCTCGCCCACGGGCACGGTCTACGTGGCCGAGCTGTTCGCGGGACAGATCTCCAGGATCGTGCGGGGGAAGCCGGTGCAGGTGGCCGAGGTGCCGCTTCCCGCGGCGGTCGAGTGGCACCGCGGGATGCTGTATGCCGCCATCGACGTCTTCCCGGGCGAGCAGGGACCCGACGGCAAGCTCGTGACGATCCAGCCCTAGGGGGGGCGGTCCCGCCCGGCAGCCAGCCGGGCGGGACCGGTACGACCTTGAGTGGAATCGACTCAACTCTTCGTGCGTTGCTGCCAGCAGGACGACGCACGGGAGGAGCACCACCTTGGACACTGAGCGCTTGACCACCAAGAGCCAGGAGGCCGTCTCGACGGCCGTTCGGCGCGCCGGGACGGAGGGCCACCCGGAGGTGGCCCCGGTCCACCTGCTGCTCGCCCTGCTGGACCAGAGCGACGGCATCGCCGGGCCGTTGCTGTCGGCCGTCGGCGCCGACCCCGCGCAGGTGCGCAGCAAGGGCGAGGCCATCCTGGCCGGCCTCCCGCGCGCCCGTGGCGCCAACGTTGCCGCCCCCGGGCTGTCCCGCTCGCTCATGGCCGTGCTGGCCGTCGCGCAGACCAAGGCCAAGGAGGTCGGCGACGAGTACGTCTCGACCGAGCACCTGCTCGTCGGGCTGGCCGACTCCGGCGGCGAGGTCGCCGAGCTGCTCACGTCCCACAAGGCGCTGCCCAAGGCGCTGGTCGACGCGTTCGCCAAGGTCCGCGGCGGCATGCGCCGCGTCACGACGCAGGACCCCGAGTCGACCTACAAGGCGCTCGAGAAGTACAGCGTGGACCTCACCGACCGCGCCCGCCGCGGCCAGCTCGACCCGGTGATCGGCCGCGACACCGAGATCCGCCGCCTCGTCCAGGTGCTGTCCCGGCGCACCAAGAACAACCCGGTGCTCATCGGCGAGCCCGGCGTCGGCAAGACCGCCGTTGTGGAGGGGCTCGCGCAGCGCATCGTCGACGGTGACGTGCCGGAGAGCCTGCGCGGCAAGAGCGTCGTCTCGCTCGATCTGGCCGCCATGGTCGCCGGAGCGCAGTACCGCGGGCAGTTCGAGGAGCGGCTCAAGGCGGTGCTGCAGGAGATCGCGCAGTCCGAGGGCCAGGTCATCACGTTCATCGACGAGCTGCACACCGTCGTCGGCGCCGGCAAGGCCGAGGGCTCGATGGACGCCGGCAACATGCTCAAGCCGATGCTCGCCCGCGGCGAGCTGCGGATGGTCGGCGCGACCACGCTGGACGAGTTCCGCACCGGCATCGAGAAGGACCCCGCGCTGGAGCGCCGCTTCCAGCAGGTCCTCGTCGGCGAGCCGTCGGTCGAGGACACCGTCGCGATCCTGCGCGGGCTCAAGGGCCGGTACGAGGCCCACCACAAGGTGGAGATCGCCGACTCCGCGCTGGTCGCCGCGGCCAGGCTGTCCGCCCGCTACATCCCCGCGCGCTTCCTGCCCGACAAGGCGATCGACCTCGTCGACGAGGCGGCGTCGAGGCTGCGGATGGAGATCGACAGCAAGCCGGTCGAGATCGACGAGCTGCAGCGGGCGCTGGACCGCATGACGATGGAGGAGCTCGCGCTGGAGCGCGAGACCGATGTCGCCTCGCTGGAGCGGCTCGCCCAGCTGCGCCGCGAGATGGCCGACCGCGGCTCCGAGCTCGCCGCGCTCACGGCGCGGTGGGAGCGTGAGCAGACCGGGCTCAACCGCGTCGGCGATCTCAAGTCGCAGCTCGACGACCTGCGCACGCAGGTCGAGAGGGCCCAGCGCGAAGGCGATCTCACCACCGCCTCGCGTCTGTCGTACGGCGAGGTCCCCGCGCTGGAGAAGGAGCTGGCCGAGGCGTCTGCGGCCGCTGAGAGCACCGACCGGATGGTCGAGGAGCACGTCAGCCCCGACGACATCGCGCAGGTCGTGAGCGCCTGGACCGGCATTCCTGCCGGCCGGATGCTCGAGGGGGAGACCAGCAAGCTGCTGCGCATGGAGGAGGCGCTCGGCGCACGGCTGGTCGGCCAGCGGCGGGCCGTCGAGGTGGTGTCGGACGCTGTCCGCCGGGCCCGCGCCGGCATCTCCGACCCCGACCGGCCGACCGGCTCGTTCCTGTTCCTCGGCCCGACCGGCGTCGGCAAGACCGAGCTGGCCAAGGCGCTGGCGGAGTTCCTGTTCGACGACGAGCGCGCGATGACGCGCATCGACATGAGCGAGTACGGCGAGAAGCACTCGGTAGCCCGGCTCGTCGGAGCGCCCCCCGGCTACGTCGGCTACGAGTCCGGTGGCCAGCTCACCGAGGCGGTGCGCCGCCGGCCGTACGCGGTGGTGCTGCTCGACGAGGTCGAGAAGGCGCACCCGGACGTCTTCGACGTGCTGCTGCAGGTGCTCGACGACGGCCGGCTGACCGACGGGCAGGGCCGCACGGTCGACTTCCGCAACACGATCCTCGTGCTCACCTCCAACCTGGGCTCGGCCTTTGTCAGCGACCCGCTGCTCACACCGGAGCAGCGCACGGACAAGGTGCTTGAGATCGTCCGGCAGGCCTTCAAGCCCGAGTTCCTCAACCGGCTCGACGAGGTCGTCGTCTTCGACGCGCTCGGCACCGAGGAGCTGTCGCGCATCGTCGACCTGCAGGTCGCGGCCCTGGCACAGCGGCTGCTGGACCGGCGGCTCACGCTCACCGTCACGGGCCCGGCGCGCGACTGGCTGACCCGCACCGGCTTCGACCCGGTCTACGGCGCCCGGCCGCTGCGCCGGCTGGTGCAGAAGGCGATCGGCGACACCCTCGCCCGGGCGCTGCTGTCCGGCGAGGTGCGCGACGGCGACGAGGTCGTCGTCGACCGCGCACCCGGGGGCGACGACCGGCTAACCGTGGCGCCGGCCGTGCGGACCGAGGGCTGAGGACCGGAGCCTGCGGCCCCCCGTCAGGCTAGTCCGACCTCGGCCAGGAAGTCCTCGGCGACCTGGGCCGGGTCGAGACCGTCGACGTCGACCTGCGCGTTGAGCTGGGTGAGCCGCTCGTCGGTGAGCTCGGCGGAGATGGACCCGAACAGCTCGTCGTACTCCGCGCTGTTGGCCTCGTAGGTCTCGGTGCGCATCGCCGCAGCGATGTTGTACGGCGGGAAGAAGGACTTGTCGTCCTCCAGCACGGTCAGGTCGTTGTTGAGGATCTGCCCGTCGGTCGCGAACACGACGGCGAAGTCGCAGTCGTCGCCGGCACCCACCTGCGTGTAGACCAGCGCGGGCTCGAGCTGCACCACCTGGTCGTTCGGCAGGTCGAAGCCGTACAGCTCCTCGACGCCGGGCAGCCCGTCGTTGCGGTTGATGAACTCCGCGGACGAGCAGAGCCGCCCGGCGGAGGGATCATCGTTGACGACTGCGGCCCAGTCGCTGATCGAGCTGACGCCGAACTCCTCGACCGCCTCGGGGTTGGCCGCGATGGCGAACGTGTTGTTGGCCTCTGCCCGGGCGAACCAGGTGACGTCGTTCGCGACGTCGGCCTCCTGCACCGCCTCGAACTGCTCCTGCGCGCCCTGCACCGGCTCGGTCTCACCGAGGATGCTGATCCAGCCGGTGCCGGTGTACTCGTAGTAGACGTCGATCTCACCGTTCGTGAGCGCTTCGCGGACGACCGCCGTGCCGGTGAGGTTAGTGCGGTCGGTGACCTCAGCGCCCGCCGCCTGCAGCGCCTGGACGACGATCTGGCCGAGCACACGCTGCTCGGTGAACTCCTTGGAGCCGACGGCGATCGAGACGCCGGACAGGTCGACGTCGCTGGTCCGCTCGGTGGCCGAGGAGCCGTTGTCGTCCCCGCCGCAGGCCGCCAGCGTGAGGGCGCCGGCGAGCAGGGCAGCGGGGAGCAGACGGCGGGAGGGGGTGCGGGACATGGGGGTCCTTCCGTGTGGGTGAGGGCAGGTGTGGAGGAGTGGGCTCACAGGCCCTTGGGTCGCAGCGACTGCTCCAGCAGGCCGCCGAGGTGGTCGATGAGCAGGGCGAGCACGGCGGCGAGCACCGAGCCGACGATCGTGACCGCGAGCCGGTTGAGCACCAGGCCCTGGTAGATGATGTCGCCGAGACCGCCGGCGTTCACGAGCGTGGCGATGGTGGCCGTGCCGACGTTGATCACGGCCGCCGTGCGGATGCCGGCGAGCACCACGGGGACGGCGAGCGGGAGCTCGATGCGTCGCAGCACCGCCCCTCGGGACATGCCCATGCCGCGGGCCGACTCGACGACGAAGGGGTCGACCTGCTGCAGGCCCACGATCGTGTTGCGCAGGATCGGCAGGAACGCGTAGAGGACCAGGGCGAAGATCGCCGGACTCGTGCCGATCCCGACGTAGATCGCCAGCAGAACGAGGACGCCGAGCGACGGCACACCCTGCGCGATGTTGCCGAGCCCCACGATCAGGGGGACGAACCGGCGCGCGCCGGGACGGGTCGCGATGATGCCGAGGGGGACGGCAAGCAGCACCACGAGCACGGTCGAGACGGCGACGAGCTGCAGGTGGGTGATGGTGGCGGACAGGAGCCGGTCCGGGTCGAGCAGTCGGGCCTCGATGTCGTCCAGATCGGCGGTCGAGACGTAGACCAGGACAGCTGCCACCACCAGCGCCAAGAGCGCTGGGAGGGCCAGGCGTTGCAGCCAGGGGCTGCGGGCCGACGCCCCGACCGGCGCCCCGACCGGGGGGCCCGGGTCGAGCCCGTCACCGGCGGCCTGGGCCGCCTCCGCCGGGGCCGTCATCGCCGGTCCTGCTGGGCGGCGTCCTGGTGTCGGCTGCTGCCGCCGACCGACTTCTCATGCGCCGCCGCACGCATGGTCTCCGCGGCGGCCATGATGACGCCCATGTCGACGGTGCCGATGTAGCCACCCCGGCCGTCGACGACCACCACGCCGCCGACCCGGCTGGAGACCATGGCGTCCAGGGCGCCGGCCAAGGTGGCGTGCGGCTCCACGATGGCGGTCACGGGCATCCCGGCTCGCTCCAGCGGGACGGACGGGCGCGAGAGCGCCTCCCGGTCGGCCCACCGCACCGGGCGACGGGAGGCGTCCAGCAGCAGCACCGAGCCGGCGGTGGTGCGCTGCAGCGCGGCGATGGCCGCCTCGCGCCCGTCGGCCAGGGACGAGACGGGCCACTCGGCCAGGGCGAAGTCGCGCACCCGGGCCAGGCCGAGCCGCTTGAGCGAGGCGCCGGAGCCGATGAACTCGGCCACGAAGTCGTCGGCCGGGTCGGACAGGATGCGCTCGGGGGTGTCGAACTGCGCGATCACCGACTGCTCGCGCAGCACGGCGATCCGGTCGCCCATCTTGATCGCTTCGTCGATGTCGTGCGTGACGAAGACGATGGTCTTGCCGATCTCCTCCTGCAGGCGCAGGAACTCGTTCTGCAGCTTCTCCCGGGCGATCGGGTCGACCGCCCCGAAGGGCTCGTCCATGAGCATCACCGGCGGGTCGGCGGCCAGGGCCCGCGCGACGCCGATGCGCTGGCGCTGCCCGCCGGACAGCTCCTTGGGGTAGCGGTCGCGGTAGGTCGACGGGTCCATGCCGACCAGGTCGAGCAGCTCGTCGACGCGTGCCTTCGTGCGATCGCTCTTCCACTTGAGCAGGCGGGGCACTGTGGCGATGTTGTCGGCGATGGTGAGGTGCGGGAACAGCCCGATCTGCTGGATGACGTAGCCGATGCGACGGCGCAGCTCGTCCGGCGGCGACGTCGTGACGTCCTCGCCCTGCAGCCGGATGACACCCGACGTCGGCTCGATGATCCGGTTGATCATCTTCATGGTGGTGGTCTAGCCGCAGCCGGACGGGCCGACCTCCACGCCGATCTCCCCCTCCGGCACCGCGAGGTCGAGCGACCTCACGGCCGGCTCGGCCTGGCCGGGATAGCGCATGGTGAGCTTCTCGAGCGCGAT
>JBBSLB010000087.1:0-9798 GCA_038255675.1 Mycobacteriales bacterium | reverse complement strand
GCGAACGAGCAGAAGGTCGCGTAGAGGAACAGCTCCCAGTCCGGCCACTGCAGGAAGAACAGCATCTGGTGGTACATCTCGACGAAGGCCGTCATCGGGTTCAGCTTGTAGTAGGTCAGCAGGCTGATGCCGAGGAACTCGCGGTCGGCGATGTTGCCCAGCAGGGTGATCGGGTAGATCACCGGGGTCGCGTAGAACCACAGCTGCAGGCCGATGCCGACGAAGTGCTGGACGTCCCTGAAGTAGACGTTGAGGGCCGACAGCAGCAGCCCGATCCCGGTCACGAAGACCGACTGCAGCGCGATGACGATGAGGATCAGCGGCAGGAACTGCAGCCACACGTTGCCGAACAGCAGCAGCGCGACGCCGAGCACCGACATCTCGATGAGCAGCGACACCAGCAGCGCGAGGGTGTTCGCGCCGAGCAGGATCTCGCGCGGGAAGTAGACCTTCTTGACCAGGTTGCTGTTCGCGACGAGCGCCCCGATGCCGCCGTTCACGCCGTTGGCAAGGAACGCCCACGGCAGCAGCCCGCAGAGCAGGAACAGCGGATAGGCCGTGATGCCCTCGAGCTCGGTGTTGCCGACGGGTGCCAGCCGGGCCTGGAAGACCACGCCGAAGACGAACGTGAACATCACCGCGAGGGCGAGGGGGTTGATCAGCGACCAGGCCCAGCCCAGGGCCGAGCGCTTGTACTTGCCCCGCAGCTCGCGCTGGGTCAGGTTGCCGAGCAGCTCGCGCGAGGCGCGGTACTCGGCGAGGGTGGTCATGCGGGCAGGCCCCTTCGTCGGCCCGCCGAGTGTACGGGGGCAGGGACGACGCGAACGGCCGCGCCGCAGTGGGTAGGGGAGACGGGGTACGCACGACCGACGCCCAGGAGGACCCATGACCGCGGACCTGACCGGCAAGACCATCGCCTTCCTCGTCGCGAGCGAGGGCATCGAGCAGGTGGAGCTCACCGAGCCCTGGAAGGCCGTGCAGGCGGCCGGCGGCACGCCGCAGCTGGTCAGCCCCGAAGCCGGCCAGGTGCAGGCCCTTGACCACCTGGACAAGGCCGACACCTTCCCGGTCGACGTCACCGTCGGCGACGCCGACCCCTCGTCGTACGCGGGGCTCGTGCTGCCCGGCGGTGTCGCCAACCCCGATGCCCTGCGCACCGACGCGGGCGCCGTCGCCTTCGTGAAGGCGTTCTTCGACGCGGGCACGCCGGTCGCCGCTATCTGCCACGCGCCGTGGACGCTGATCGAGGCCGACGTCGTGCGTGGCCGGCGGCTCACGAGCTGGCCCAGCCTGCAGACCGACCTGCGCAACGCCGGCGCCGAGTGGGTCGACGAGGAGGTCGTCCTCGACACCAGCGGCGGCGCGACGCTCATCACCAGCCGCAACCCCGAGGACCTGAAGGCCTTCGGAGACGCGCTGGTGAAGGCCTTCTCCGCCACCTGACCGGAGCGTGGAAGGCTGCCGCGGATGACCATCGACGTCCGCGCGCCGGTCCAGGCGCCGCCGGAGCCGACGCTCGGCCCGGCCGCCCTGCCGCGGCGGCTGCGCGGGCTGGACGTCCTGCGCGGGCTCGTCGTCGGCTGGCTGCTCGTGGTCATCTACACCCCGACCTCGGGGCTGCGCGGCCACGCCGCGTGGTTCGGGTGGGGCCACTCCGACGTCTTCTTCCCGATGTTCGTCCTGTTGGCCGGGATGGGGCTGGCCGCGCAGACGCGCAGGGGCGTGCCGTGGGCCCGGCTGCTGCGCCGGTTCGTCACGTTGGTCTTCCTCGGGCTGCTCGTGAACGCCTGGCTCGGCGCCGGGCCCGACCTGTCGCAGCTGCGCTACACCGGCGTCCTGCAGCGCATTGCGCTGGCCGGCCTGGCCGGGGCGGTCGTCGTGGTGGCGCTGCGTCGGCGCTGGTGGGCGGTCGGGGTGGCCGCGCTGGTCGTCGCCCTGGGCTGGGGGCTGGTCCTGCGGGCGGCATCGGCGGACTGCCCCGGCGGGCTGCCGACGGTCGAGGGCTGCGGCACCTTCTACGACGTCGAGGTCGCGCTGTTCGGCGCCGCCCACACCTACGGCGTCGGCGCGCAGACGCACGACCCGGAGGGGCTGGTCTCCACCCTCGGGGCGCTCGCGACCTTCCTGGCCGGGTACGCCGCTGCTGCCCTCCTGCTCGACCTGCGCGACCGCAGCGCCGGGCTGCGGTCGGCTGCGCTGCTGGGCGTGGCCGGGGTCTGGGCCGTGACGTTCCCGCTGCTGCTGCAGCTGCAGCCGGTCGCCAAGCGGCTGTGGACGCCGTCGTTCCTCGCCGTGCACGCTGCCGCCGGCATCGCCGTGCTCGCGCTGGCGGTGCTCGTCTTCGACAGCGAACGGCCGGCGTGGCTGACCCGCGCCCTCGACGCCGTCAGCTGGCCGGTCGTCGGGCTGGGGCGCAACGCGCTGGTGCTGTGGATCGGCGTCTTCGTGCTCGGCAAGGTGCTGCAGAGCACGCCGGCCGGGCCGGACGGCGTGCCGCTGGCGACCCACCTGCTGACCGAGCGCGGCGCGACCGAGTTCTTCCTGCTCACCGCAGGCGGATGGCTCGCCGTCGCGAGCGTGATGCACGCGGCGCGCTGGTACGTCCGGTTGTGATGCCCCTTGGGTACCGTTCCCGGCATGCCCGCCTCCGTCGACCCTGAGCGCCTCCGTGACGCCGAGCACCCGCCCGAGAAGACGCGCGGACCGGTGACCCTGCGCCGTGGTCAGGTGCAGGCCACCACCACCGACCAGCGGCTGCTCGACAGCCGCGGCCCGTCCGACTGGGTGCACACCGACCCGTGGCGGGTCATGCGGATCCAGTCCGAGTTTGTGGAGGGCTTCGGCCAGCTCGCCGAGATGCCGCGAGCGGTCAGCGTCTTCGGCAGCGCCCGCACCGCCCGGGACCGGCCGGAGTACGCCATGGCCGAGGAGCTCGGCGGCGCGCTCGCCCGCGCCGGCTGGGCCGTCATCACCGGCGGTGGGCCGGGGATCATGGAGGCCGCCAACAAGGGCGCCAGCGAGGGCGGCGGGCTGTCGGTGGGCCTGGGCATCGAGCTGCCGTTCGAGCAGGGTCTCAACCAGTGGGTCGACCTCGGCATCGACTTCCGCTACTTCTTCGCCCGCAAGACGATGTTCGTGAAGTACGCCCAGGCGTTCGTCATCCTGCCCGGCGGCTTCGGCACCATGGACGAGCTGTTCGAGTCCCTGACCCTGGTGCAGACGCGCAAGGTCAACCAGTTCCCGGTGATCCTCATGGGCTCGGCGTACTGGACCCCGCTGGTGGACTGGCTGCGCGGCACGCTGGCCGATCAGGGCTACATCAACCACAGCGACCTCGAGCTGTTCACCGTGACCGACGACGTCGACGAGGCCGTCCGGCTCGTGGCCGAGGCCTACGAGCGGCGCGTCGACAAGCCGCGCGTCGCGACCGGCGACGAGCACCTGGGCAACGGCGGGGCCTGACCGCCGCACCGCCTGACCTGGCACCGCCTACCGTCGTCGCCGTGGCAGCGATCTGCGTCTACTGCGCGTCCAGCACCGCGATCGACCCGTCGTACGTCGACCTGGCCAGCCAGGTCGGCACGGCTTTGGCGACGCGCGGGCACGCGCTGGTGTCCGGCGGCGGCAACCTGTCCATGATGGGTGCGGTCGCGCGCGCGGCGCGGGCGGGCGGCGCCCACACGACCGGCGTCATCCCTCAGGCTCTGCTCGACGTCGAGGTGGGCGACCGCGACGCCGACGAGCTGCTCGTCGTCGACGACATGCGCACCCGCAAGGGCCTCATGGACGACCGCTCCGATGCCTTCCTCACCCTGCCCGGCGGCATCGGCACGCTGGAGGAGCTCTTCGAGGTCTGGGTCGCCCGCAGCCTCGGGATGCACGTCAAGCCGGTGGTGGTGCTCGACGTCGACGGCCTCTACGCCCCGTTGCGCGCGCAGGTCGAGCTGATGGCCGAGCGCGGCTTCCTGCGCGGCCCGGCCCGGCGGGCGCTGCAGTGGGCCTCGTCGGTGGACGAGGCGCTCGACCTGGTCGAGGCGGGTCTGCGCGACCCGGTCCGGCTGCACCCGCTCGCCGAGGAGGTGCTGGAGGCCGAGCCGTAGGCCGGGGTCACCCGCCGTGGGAGCATCGCGCCCGTGGTCACCACCCTCGCCCTGCTCGGTGTCCTGGGCGTGCTCTTCGTCGCGGCGGTGCTCGCCACCAAGGAGGGCGGGGAGCTCGCGCCGGCCCCGCCGGACGTCGCCGACCTCGACCTGCCGGCGCGCCCGCTCGCCGCCGACGACGTCGCGGCGCTGCGCTTCCCGATGGCCGCGCGGGGCTACCGGATGGCCGAGGTCGACGTGGCGCTGGAGCGGCTCGCCGAGGAGCTGCGCGACCGCGACCGCCGCATCGGCCTGCTCGAGGCGGCGGCCGAGGGGCAGGCCCCGAGCCCCGGTGAGGCGACGCCGCACGACCTGCCGCTCCCGCCGCAGGACACCGGCCCCGTTGGCGCCCCGCCCCCCGCCGCTGGACACTGACACCGTGACCGCCACCCTCGTCCTGACCGTCGACGTCGACGCCCCCGTCGAGCAGACCTGGGCGGGCGCCACGGACTGGGCCGGTCAGGGCGAGTGGATGCTCGGCACCACCGTGCGCCCCACCCGGCAGGACGGCCAGGGTGTCGGCGGGGCGATCGAGGCCTTCACCGGCGTCGGCCCGCTGGGCTTCCTCGACACCATGGACATCACGCTGTGGGAGCCGCCGCACCGCTGCCACGTCCTGCACACCGGCCGGCTCGTGCGCGGCACGGGCGCCTTCGAGGTCGAGCCGCGCGGGACCGGCAGCCGCTTCGTCTGGCGCGAGGACCTCGAGTTGCCGCTCGGCATCGTCGGCCGGCTCGGCTGGCCGTTGGTCAAGCCGTTCTTCGCCTTCGGCGTCCAGCTGAGCCTCAAGCGCTTCGCCCGCTGGGTCGAGGCCGGCCGCCCCGCCAAGCGGGCCGCCTGAGCTACCGCCCCTGGAAGACCGGCGGCTGCTTGGCGAGGAAGGACCGGACGGCGTCGGCGTGGTCGGTCGTGCGCCCCGCGCGCGCCTGGCAGTCGTCCTCCCGAGCCAGTGCCTCGACCAGCGTCGCGTCGGCGGCGTGGCGCACCGACTCCTTGATCAGGCCGTACGCCGCGGTGGGGCCGGCGGCGAGCCGGGTCGCCAGCTCGAGCGCCGCAGGCAGCACCTTCTCGGACGCGACGACCGCGTTGAGCAGACCCATGTCCAGCGCCTGCTCGGTCGTGAACGGCTCGGCGAGCAGCAGCAGCGCCTGTGCCCGGCCGGCGCCGACCAGGCGGGGGAGCGTCCAGGACAGCCCCGAGTCGGCGGTCAGGCCGATCCCGGCGAAGGCCGTCGTGTAGCGCGCGCCGGTCGCGCCGATGCGCAGGTCCAGCGCGCAGGCGATGCCGAGCCCGGCGCCGGCGGCCGTCCCGTTGATCGCCGCGACCGTCGGGATCGGCAGCTCGTGCAGCATCGTGATGAGCGGGTTGTAGTGCTCGCGGACCGTCGACAGCGGCGCCGGGTCGCCGGCGTCGAGCAGCGCGGCGTGCTCGCGCAGGTCCTGGCCCACGCAGAACGCGCGGCCCGACCCGGTGAGCACCAGCGCCCGCACGGCGACGTCGTCGCGCACCGCCTCGACGGCCTCGAGCAAGGCCGTCTTCACCTCGAGGGTGAGGGCGTTCATGCCCTCCGGACGGTTGATCGTGATCGTGGCGACGGCGCCGGTGCGCTCGAGCAGGACCAGGTCGGACACGGAGGAGCCTCTCGCTAGGGTTGCGCCGAGGATGGCACGCCGCCCCGGTCGCCTTGCCGAGCGCGACTTGAGGGAGACTGTTCCGCACACGCCGCTCCGGTCCCGGGGCGCTGCACAGAGCGACGTTGGAGGTCGGCCATGGCGGCCATGAAGCCCCGGACTGGTGACGGTCCCCTCGAGGTGACCAAGGAGGGCCGCGGCATCGTCATGCGCGTCCCGCTCGAGGGCGGCGGCCGGCTGGTCGTCGAGCTGAACGCCGACGAGGTCAAGGACCTCGCCGAGGCGCTCCAGGCAGTCCTGGCCTAGCGTGCCGCCCGCCCGCCGACGGGCCGCAGCGGCCCGCTTCCCCGCGATCGCCCTGCCTGCCGTCGGGCTTGCGGCCGACCTGCCCTCCGCCGCCGTCGTCGTGGTGCCCACCCGCACCGCCGACGACGGCGTCGTGCTGGCCGGCAGCCTGCCCGCTGTGGCGTCGGCCGTGGACGTCGCGGCCCTGCTCGCCCGCGAGTCCGCCAAGGGCGGTGCCGGCGAGCTGGTGGCCGTGCCCGTCGAGGCGCGGGTGCTGCTGCTCGGTGTCGGTGCCGGCGCGCCGGCCGACCTGCGCAAGGCGGGCGCCGCGCTGGCCCGGCGGGCCAAGGACGACGCCGACCTCGCGCTCGACCTGCGCGGGCTGTCGGTGGACGGCCCGGCGCTGCACGCGCTGGTCGAGGGGCTGCTGCTCGCGTCGTACTCCTTCAGTCGCAAGGCCGAGCCGAAGGCCCGCGCCCTGCAGACGATCACCCTCGTGGGGCCGGTCGGCCTGCGGCGCGAGCTCGACGCCGCACTGGCGGTCGTTCGCGCGGTCTGCGCGAGCCGCGACCTGGTGAACACCCCGTCCGGTGAGAAGTCGCCCGCCTGGCTCGCCGCCGCGGCCGCCGACCTGCTCCAGGGTCTGGACGTCACGGTGCTCGACGAGAAGCAGCTCGCGGCCAAGGGCTTCGGCGGGATCCTCGGCGTCGGGCAGGGCTCCGCCCGCCCGCCGCGGCTGGTCCAGGCCGGCTACGACGGTGGGGGGCGCACCCACGTCGTGCTCGTCGGCAAGGGGATCACGTTCGACACCGGCGGCCTGAGCCTGAAGCCCAACGCCGGGATGCTCGACATGAAGATGGACATGGGCGGCGCCGCCGCCGTGCTCGGCACGCTGCGCGCCGTCGCCGACCTCGGTCTCGAGGTCAAGGTGACGGTGCTTGCTGCGGTGGCCGAGAACATGCCGTCCGGTACCGCCCAGCGCCCCGGCGACGTCCTCGTGCAGTACGGCGGGCGCAGCGTCGAGGTGCTCAACACCGACGCCGAGGGCCGCCTGGTGCTCGCCGACGCCCTCGCCTACGCCGACCGCGACCTCAAGGCCGACGTCATCGTCGACGTCGCCACGCTCACCGGCGCGATGCCGGTCGCGCTCGGCAAGCGGCATGCCGGGCTCTTCAGCAGCGACGACGACCTCGCCGGCCAGCTCGAGGCCGCGGCAGAGGTCAGCGGCGAGGCGCTGTGGCGGATGCCGCTGGTCGAGGACTACCGGGTCGCGCTGGACTCGCCGGTCGCCGACCTGCGCAACATCGGTCAGCCCAAGCTCAAGCTCCAGGGCGGCTCGATCACCGCGGCGCTGTTCCTGCGCGAGTTCACCGGCGGGCGCCCGTGGGCCCACCTCGACATCGCCGGCCCGGCGATGGCCGGCGGCGACAGCGACGAGATCACCAAGGGCGGGACCGGCTACGGCGTCCGCCTGCTGACCGCCTGGCTCACTGAGCTGGCCCGCGCCAGCACCCGCGCCCGCACCCCCGCCCGCACCCGTACGAGGAGGTCCGCCTGATGCACGGCCTCACCGTCCGCTGGTCGATCCGGGACGCCCCGGCCGGCATCGCGGACACGTTGCGCGACTATGTCCGCGAGAGCTCTGTGCCCCGCTTCACGGGCATGGACGGCCTGGTCCAGAAGACCTGGCAGATGACCGAGGGCGGCTTCTTCTCGGGCATCTACATCTGGTCCACCCGCGAGGCCCGCACGGCGTTCCTCGAGCACTTCCGCGCCAACCCCAGCTCGGTGAGCACGATGGTCGGCAGCGACCCCGAGCTCGTCCAGGAGTGGGAGCTCGTCGGCGTCGCCGTCGGCGCCGACGGCCCCCTCACCCCTTAGGGCGTCAGCCCGACAGCACAGCCGCGATCAGCCCGGGGCCGACCGGGAGCGCCGCCGCGGTGAAGCGGCTCTGCTCGCGCAGCGCCTTCACCAGCTCGCGCTGGGCAACCGTGTCCGCGTCGCGGGAGCTGGGGTCCGCGACCCGCCCGCCGCCGAGGGCGCCGGCGAAGACCACCAGGCCGTTCGGGCGCAGCAGCCGCAGAGCTGCTTCGAGGTAGTCGCCGTTCTCGGCCTTGCTGGCGTCGCAGAAGACCAGGTCGTACGCCCCGTCGGACAGCCGTGGCAGCACGTCGAGCGCGCGGCCGTGGATCAACCGGGCCCGGCTGGACCGGATGCCTGCCTCGGCCAGCGAGGTCCTGGCCAGCCGCTGGTGCTCGCTCTCGGCGTCGACGGAGGTCAGCACGCCGTCCGGGCGCATCCCGGACAGCAGCCACAGCGACGACACGCCGGCGCCGGTGCCGAGCTCGATCACCGTCTTGGCGCTCGTGGCCGCAGCGAGCAGCCGCAGCGCCGAGCCGGTCGCCGGGTCGACCGCGGCCACCCCGACCTCGCTCGCCCGCTGGCGCGCCGCCAGCAGCGGCGCCTCCTCGGGCTGCCACGCGGCGATCCACTCCGCCACGGCCGCGCCCTCCAGGGGGCCTGCGCCCTTGCCCGTCCTGCCTGACTCGATGACGACCTCCGGGTGCTGGCGGGCCATCGTGGCCCGGTCCGCGGGAGCCTAACGGGGAACGGTCGCGCGCCAGGCAGCGTTCACCGTTCTACGAGGCCACGCCTCGCGAACGGCTTCACGCGCGCTTCACAGGAAGGTGGGCACCATGTCGGGAACCGGGCTGCTGTCGCTGCCCGCCGACGCGTTCGTACCTGGAGGTGCGCACACCCGCATGGAGCTCTCCGCAGAGCCGTGGACCCCGCCGTCGTGGGAGGAGGTCGTCCGCGACCACTCGGCCCGCGTCTACCGGCTGGCCTACCGCCTGACCGGCGACAAGCACGACGCCGAGGACCTCACCCAGGAGGTCTTCGTCCGCGTCTTCCGGTCGCTGTCGAGCTACACACCGGGCACCTTCGAGGGCTGGCTGCACCGGATCACGACCAACCTGTTCCTCGATCAGGTCCGCCGCAAGGCCCGGATCCGCTTCGACGCGCTGCCCGACGACGCCGAGCGGCTGCCCAGCCGCGACCGCGGGCCGGCGCAGGTCTACGACGACACCCACTTCGACCACGACGTGCAGGCCGCGCTTGACGCGCTGCCGCCGGACTTCCGGGCCGCGGTCGTGCTCTGCGACCTCGAGGGCCTGTCGTACGACGAGATCGCTGCCACCCTCGGGATCAAGATCGGCACCGTCCGCAGCCGCATCCACCGCGGCCGCTCCCAGCTGCGCGCCGCCCTGGCGCACCGCGCACCCGTCCCGGTCGACGAGGCGTCGTGAGCAGCTGCCTCGGCGAGCAGGTGGCCGCGCTCGTGGACGGCGAGCTCGACCACGCCGCGCGCGAGCGGGCCCAGAAGCACCTCGCGCACTGCGCCACCTGCCGCGCCGAGGCCGACGCGCACCGCCGCCTCAAGGTCCGTCTGCACGACCTGTCGGCCGCCGAGCCGTCCCTGCCCGATGCACTCACCGCCCGACTGCTGGCGCTGCCCCCGCCGGGCACCGACCGGCTGCCCGCCCCGCCGCGCGGGACGGTCCGCCCGGTCAGCTTGCGCGCCGCTCCGGGGCCCGGCTCGGCCCGCCCGGCTGGCCGCCGTCCCGGCCTGCGCCGGCGGACAGCCGTCGGCTCGGCGCTGGCCGTCCTGGGCGCCGCGCTCGCGCTCGGCGGGCCGCAGAGCGCCGCCACCGTCCCGGTCGACCCGGCCACCGACTCCTTCG
>JBBSLB010000086.1:0-9807 GCA_038255675.1 Mycobacteriales bacterium | reverse complement strand
CATCCAGGTGGTGGCGATCCTCGGCGCCGGCGGGTCGGCCCGGCTCGCCGGCCGCTTCGGCGCCAAGCGCACGCTCGTCGGCACGCTCGTGCTGTGGATCGGCGTGGTCGTCTACGCGGTCTTCGCACTGCAGAGCACCACCCAGGCCTACGTCATGGGCTGCGTCATCGCGCTCGTGCTCGGCGGCTCGCAGGCGCTGGCCCGGTCGTTGTTCAGCGCGATGGTGCCGGACGGGCGGCAGGCCAGCTTCTTCGGCTTCTACGAGCTGGCCGAGCGTGGGACCGCCTGGGTCGGCACGCTGGTCTTCGCCGTCGTGCTCGACGTCACCGGCTCCTACCGTGGCGCCCTGCTGAGCCTGCTCGTGCTCTTCGTCTCGGGCGGGCTGCTGCTGGCGAGCACCGACACCGACGCCGCCATCGCTGCGGCGCGGGCAACGGAGGACACCGAGGACCCCGGCGTGGTGGTCCTCGGCTAGTAGCGCGCGCCGGTCGCGGGCGGCAGCGCGTCGAGCCGGGCCAGGTCGTCGGCCGACAGGTCGAGCGTTGCGGACGCGGCGTTCTGCTCGAGGTAGTGCAGCTTCTTCGTGCCCGGAATCGGCACGACGTGCCCGCCCTGCGCGAGCACCCACGCCAGCGCCACCTGCGCCGGCGTCGCGCCCGCCCCGTCGGCGACCTCCCGTACGACGTCGACGAGCGCCGCGTTGGCCGCCATGGCCTGGTCGGTGAAGCGCGGGTTGCGCGCCCGGAAGTCGCCCTCGTCGAAGCTGCCGGCGCCGACGGTGCCGGTCAGGAAGCCGCGGCCGAGCGGGGAGAAGGCGAGGAATCCGGCGCCGTGGGCGGCGCACCACGGCAGCACCTCTGCCAGTGCGTCGCGGGTCCACAGCGACAGCTCGGACTGCACGGAGGCGACCGGGTGCACGGCGGCGGCGCGCTCGAGCTCCTCGACGCCGACCTCGCTCATGCCGATCGCCCGCGCCTTGCCGGCGGCGACCTGCTCGGCCATGGCGCCCCAGGTCTCCTCGACCGGGACCTCCGGGTCGACCCGGTGCAGCTGCCACAGGTCGACGTGGTCGGTGCCGAGCCGCTGCAGCGACGCATCGATCGCGGCGCGGACGTGCTCCGGCCGGCCGTCGCGGCCGATGCCGTCTGGGCCGGCCACCAGCCCGCACTTGGTGGCGAGGAAGGCCTCGTCGCGCCGTCCGCGCAGCCCGCTGCCGACCAGCTCCTCGTTGGTGAAGGGCCCGTAGACGTCAGCGGTGTCGATGAGGGTCACGCCCAGGTCCAGCGCGCGCCGCAGCACCTCGCGGGACTGCGCGTCGTCGCGCTCGGCCGCGCCGTACGCCCAGGACATGCCCATGCAGCCCAGTCCCACGGCGCCGACCGCGGGTCCGCCGGCGCCCAGATCTCGTGTGGGGATCGTCACGGGTGCATCCTGCACGCATGGCCGAGGACGTGCGTCTGGCCATGGGCGAGCCGCGTGGGCGGTGGGTCCTTGCCGCCACCGTTCTCGGCAGCGGCATCGCGCTGCTCGACTCGACGATCATCAACGTGGCCCTGCCGACGATCGGGCGCGATCTCGGCGCCGACTTCGCCGGTCTGCAGTGGACCGTCAACGGCTACGTCCTGACGCTTGCAGCGTTCATCCTGCTCGGCGGAACGCTCGGGGACAGGTTCGGCCGCCGCCGGGTCTTCGTCGTGGGCGTGGTCTGGTTCGCCGTGGCGAGCCTGCTCTGCGGGCTCGCGCCCGACGTGACGGCGCTGGTCTCGGCGCGGCTGCTCCAGGGTGTCGGGGGCGCCCTGCTGACCCCCGGCAGCCTGGCGATCCTGTCGGCGTCGTTCCGGCACGAGGACCGCGGCGCCGCCATCGGCGCGTGGTCCGGGCTCGGCGCCCTCGCGGCGGCGGCCGGGCCGCTGCTCGGCGGCGTGCTCGTCGAGGTGTCCTGGCGACTGGTCTTCCTGGTCAACGTCCCGCTCTGCGTGCTGGTCGTGGTCATCACCCAGCGGCACGTCCCGGAGTCCTACGACGACCGGGCCCCGGACACGCTCGACGTCGCCGGCGCGGTGCTCGGCGCGCTGGCCCTGGCCGGGATGACGTACGCGCTCATCGCGGCCGGGGAGGACGGTGCGAGCCCGACGGTGCTGCTGACCGGCGCGGGCGGGCTGCTCGCGGCGGCGGCCTTCGTTGCCGTCGAGCTGCGGTCACCGGCCCCGATGCTGCCGCCGGCGATCTTCCGGGTGCGGCAGTTCACCGCAGCGAACCTTGTCACCTTTGCCGTCTACGCCGGGCTGGGCGGGCTGTTCCTGCTGCTGGTGGTGCACCTGCAGGTGGTCGTCGGCTGGTCGCCTCTGGTGGCGGGCAGCGCGCTGCTGCCGGTGACGATGTTGATGCTGCTGCTCAGCGCGCGCTCGGGTGCCCTGGCCGCGCGGATCGGCCCGCGCCGGCAGATGACGGTCGGCCCCCTGCTGTGTGCGGCCGGCGTGCTCCTGCTGCGCGAGATCGGGCCCGGGGCCGACTACCTGCGCGACGTCGTGCCCGGCGTGGTCGTCTTCGGCCTGGGTCTGGCCTGCACGGTCGCCCCCCTCACCGTCACGGTGCTGGCCGCCGTGGAGGAGCGCCGGGCCGGGCTCGCGTCGGGCGTGAGCAACGCCGTGGCCCGCACGGCCGGCCTGCTCGCCGTCGCCGTGCTGCCGGTCGCGGCCGGAATCACCGGCGACGACTACCTAGCGCCGGAGCAGTTCGCACAGGGCTACGGCGTCGCGATGCTGCTGACCGCCGGCCTGCTGGTGCTGGGCGGCGCGCTGGCGTGGGCGCTGGTGCGCGACGACGTGGTGCCCCAGCCGGCGGATCCGCGTCCCGCGCCCTGACCCTGGCAGGATGCTGAGGTGATGCGACACGCCTGGGACCGCTGTGCCTTTCCCGGCTCCTTCCGTCGCTACCAGGGTCAGGCGCTCGGCGCCTTCGAGCAGCTGCAGGCGGCCGGGGAGTCGCGGGCGTACGTCGTCATGCCGCCCGGTGCCGGCAAGACGGTCGTCGGGCTGGAGATGGCCCGCCGGCTCGGCCGCCGGACGATGGTCCTCACGCCGAACACCGCCGTGCAGGCGCAGTGGCTCGCGCAGTGGAAGGCGTTCGGCGGCGGCGGTGGGCACCCGCGTCCGGGGAGCTCGGACCGTGCGCTCACCGCGCCGGTCACCGTCCTGACCTACCAGTCGCTGTCGGTGTGGGACCGCGGCGCCGACGACGAGGACGTGCAGGACGACCCGTCGGCCTCGCTGGCCGAGACCCGCCGCGCGGCGGTGCGCGGCGAACCGGGCGCCGACCTGCTCGAGCTGCTGCACCCGCGCGGCCGCGAGCTGGTGCGTCGTGCGTCGTCCACCGGGCCGTGGACGCTGGTCCTGGACGAGTGCCACCACCTGCTCGAGACGTGGGGGGCGCTGTGCCGGGCGCTCGCCCGCGCACTCGGCGACGACACCTGGGTGATCGGGTTGACCGCCACGCCGCGGACCTCGATGACGGCGCGGCAGGGCGAGCTGTACGACGAGCTGTTCGGCGACTGCGACTTCTCGGTGCCGACGCCGGCCGTCGTGAAGGAGGGTGAGCTCGCGCCCTACCAGGAGCTCGTCTACCTGACCGCGCCGACGGCCGAGGAGGACACCTGGGTCGTCGCCGAGCGGCAGCGCTTCGCCGATCTGCAGATCGAGCTGCTCTCGCTGCGCACCGGCACGCTGCCCTTCGTCGACTGGCTCTGGCGCCGGCTGCACGACCGGCGGGTCGAGCGCGATGGGCCGCAGCTGCCCTGGCAGGACCTCGAGCAGGCCGAGCCGGAGCTGGCGCGGGCCGGGCTCCGCCTCGTGCACGACGGCGTGCTGGAGCTGCCCGGCGGGTCGCGGCTGCGCGAGGAGCACCGGGTGGCCGCCGACGCCCAGGACTGGGCGGTGCTGCTGGACGCCTACGCCCGCGAGCACCTGTCCGCCTCTGCCGCGCTCGAGGACACCCGGCTGCTCGAGTCGATCCGCTCCGTCCTGCCGAGCCTGGGCTACGTGCTGACCGTGCGCGGGCTGCGCGCGACGACCTCGCCCGTGGACCGGATCTGCTCCCTGTCGGCGGCCAAGGCCGGCGCCGCCGTGCACGTGCTCGAGGCCGAGTCCGCGGCGCTCGGCGACGACCTGCGCGCAGCGGTGCTCTGCGACTTCGAGCAGCGGACCGCGCAGCCGCCCGCGTCGCTGGCCGAGGCGGCCGGCGACCGGCCGGCCGGCTCGGCCCGGCTGTCCTTCCTCGCCCTGGCGCGCAGCGACCTCGGTCCGCGGCTGCGCCCGGTGCTCGTCACCGGTCGCACCGTCGCGATGCGCCGCGAGGACTTCCTCGCTTTCCGGGGGTTCGTCCCGCACGCGCTGTCCGACCGGCTGCTCGACGACCCCATGGACGGCGACCGCTCGCTCGTCACGTTGACGGCCGGGGTGGGGTGGGGAGCGCGCGTGTGGGTGCCGCTGCTCACCCGCTGGCTCGAGGCGGGCGGCACGCAGGTGCTCGTCGGCACCCGGGGGCTGCTCGGCGAGGGCTGGGACTGCCCGGCGCTCAACGTCGTCGTCGACCTCACCAGCGCCACCACCCCGACCGCTGTCACCCAGATCCGCGGCCGCTCCTTGCGGCTGGACCCCGAGCGGCCCGACAAGGTCGCCGACAACTGGACCGTCGTCTGCGTCGCCGAGGACCACCCGCGCGGCGACGCCGACTACCTGCGCGCGGTGCGCAAGCACGAGAACCACCTCGCCCCCGGTCGCGACGGCATCGTCGAATCCGGCATCGGCCACTGCGACGAGGCCCTCGGGCCGTACGCACCGCCGGACCGCCCGACGCGCGACGTCGTCAACGGGCGGGCGCTGGCGCGCACCTCCGACCGTGACGCGGTGCGAGCGGCCTGGGCCGTCGGTGCGGGCTACCGAGGCATCGAGCTGACGACGCTGCGCGTGCGGGTCGATGAGCCGCTCGGGCTGCCCGGCGGCGTGGTGCCGGCCTCGCTGCTGCACGCCGGCCGGACCATCGGTGCCCCGGCCCCGGCGCCGCTGCCCGCCGCGCGCCGTCCGGCCCAGCTCTGGCCGCTCCCGCTGACAGCCGGCGCGGTGGCAGGCGCGACCGGTGCGGCAACGAGCTCCGCCGGGGCCGGGATCGGGATCGGCCTCAGCGCAGCAGCTCTCGTGGCGGCGGGTGTCGGCGGGTTGCGCTACTCCGCTCAGGTCCAGGCGCTGCACAGCGCGCCGGAGGGCGAGCAGTCCGCGACCCTGGCGCAGATGGCGCGCGCCGTCGCCGACGCCCTCGCCGCGTCCGGCGCCACGACCGTCGGGGCCGACGGGGTGCGCGTCGCCGGAGTCCCGGACGGGGAGGTGTCGATCGAGCTCGACGCACCGCTGGTCGAGTCGGCGCTGTTCGCCGCCAGCCTCGACGAGCTGCTCGCTCCGCTGGCCGACCCGCGCTGGCTGGTCTCACGGCTCGTGCTCCCGGTGCCCGCCGCGGCCGCCGACCGACGCCGGCTGGCCCTGGCCCGCGCGCTCGGCCGCCCGGTCGAGGCGGCCGTCGCCTGGCACGCCGTGCCCGGTCCGCTGGCTCGCTCGCGCGCGCGCGTCGGTGCGTTCGAGACCGCGTGGCGCGCGCACGTCGGCGCCGGCCGGCTCGTCCTCGCCAAGGACCCGGAGGGCTCGGCGCTGCTCGAGCTGCTGCGCGGCGAGGACCCGTTCTCGGTGACCAGCCGGATCCGGACCGTCTGGCGCTAGAGGACCGCGGGCTGCTCGAAGCAATCCCGTTGCGGGCCGCGCGGCCCTCTAGTCTTCGCGGGTGACCGCTACCCGGAGCGGTGCCGCGCTCGGGGCGGGCGCCTACCTGCTCTGGGGGCTGTTCCCCCTCTACTGGCCGCTGCTCGAGCCGTCGACCTCGCTCGAGGTGCTCGCGCACCGGATCCTCTGGTCGCTCGTCGTCGTCGCCGTGCTCCTGCTCGCGACCCGCCGCACCGCCCAGGTCCGGGCCGCGGTCGCGGACCGGCGGCGGCTGCTGCAGCTGTCGGTGGCCGCGGTCGTGGTGGCGGTCAACTGGGGCACCTACATCTTCGGCGTCTCCAGCGGCCAGGTGGTGGAGACCTCGCTCGGCTACTTCGTCAACCCGATCGTCACGGTGCTGCTCGGTGTCCTGGTGCTGGGGGAGCGGCTCAGACCTGCTCAGTGGGCGGCGATGTCGATGGCCTTCGTCGCGGTCGTCGTGCTGACCGTGGAGAACGGCCGGCCGCCGTGGATCGCGCTGGTGCTCGCGTTCTCGTTCGGCACCTACGGCCTGCTGAAGAAGACGGCCGGGGTCGGCGCCGTCGAGGGCCTGGCCATCGAGACCGCGGTGCTCTTCCCCGTCGCCGCTCTGTTCGTGACCTACCTGGGCATCAGCGGGGTCGGCACGTTCGGCAGCGAGGGGCCGGGCCATGCCGGTCTGCTCGCGCTGTCCGGCGTCGTCACCGCGGTGCCGCTGCTGATGTTCGGCGCGGCGGCGTCGCGGATCCCGCTGTCGACCCTCGGCGTGCTGCAGTACCTGGCCCCGACGATCCAGTTCGTCCTCGGCGTCACGCTGTTCGACGAGCCGCTGCCTCCGGTGCGCCTGCTCGGCTTCCTGCTGGTGTGGACCGGTCTGGCGATGTTCACCGTCGACCTGGTCCGGCACCACCGCCGCCAGCTGCGGCTGGCGGTCTCCGCGCCTGCCTAGACTCGACCCGGTGCTCGACCGCGCGAACGTCCCGCTCGCCCCGCTGACGACCCTGCGCCTGGGCGGGCCCGCCCGTCGCCTCGTGACGGCGTACGACGAGGCGTCGGTGGTCGAGGTCGTGCGGTCGTGCGACGACGCGGGGGAGCCGGTGCTCGTCCTCGGCGGCGGCAGCAACGTCGTCCTACCCGACGAGGGCTTCGCCGGGACCGTCGTGCGCGTCGTGGTGCACGGCCTGTCCGTCGCGCAGGAGGGCGATGCCGTGGCGCTGACCGCCGCGGCCGGCGAGGAGTGGGAGTCCTTCGTCGGGCTCTGCGTCGCCGACCGGCTGGCCGGCGTCGAGGCGCTGTCCGGCATCCCCGGCCTGGTCGGCGCGAGCCCGGTCCAGAACATCGGGGCGTACGGCCAGGACGTCGCGCAGACCGTCACGACCGTGCGGGCCTACGACCGACTGTCGCGCGAGGTCGTCGAGCTGACGGCAGAGCAGTGCGCCTTCTCCTATCGGCACAGCGCTTTCAAGCGCGCGCCCGAGCGGTGGGTGGTGCTCGCGGTGACCTTCGCGCTGACGTCGTCGGAGCTGTCGATGCCGGTGGCCTACGCCGAGCTGGCCCGCCTGCTCGGCATCCAGGTGGGCGACCGCGCGCCGCTCGACGAGGTGCGTGCGGCGGTGCTCGCGCTGCGCCGCGGCAAGGGCATGGTGCTCGACGCCGCCGACGTCGACACCCGCAGCGCCGGCTCGTTCTTCACCAACCCGCTGCTGCCGGCGGCGCAGCTGGCTGCGTTGCGCGAGCGCGCACCGGAGGTACCGAGCTGGCCCGAGCCGGACGGCCGTACCAAGGTGTCGGCGGCCTGGCTGATCGAGCGCTCCGGCTTCGGCAAGGGGCACTTCGACGGCCCGGCAGGCATCTCGAGCAAGCACACCCTCGCGCTGGTCAACCGAGGCGGTGCGACCACCGCGGACCTGCGCCGGGTCGCGGGCGCGGTGCGCGACGGGGTGCGCGAGCGCTTCGGTGTCGAGCTGGTGCCCGAGCCCGTCTGGGTCGGCGACCCGCTGTAGACCGCGGCAGCGGCGCGGTCAGTGCACGCCCACGTCGTGGCCGAGCAGGCGCCAGGCCAGGCCGCCGGCGCCGACGAGCGGACCCTCCGGGCCGAGCCCGACGGGGCTGACCTCGCAGCCGGTGGTGAAGTCGAGCCGCGACAGGTCGTGCAGTGCGGCGTTGGCGGCGGCGAAGAACGGCGCGCCGAAGCCGAGCGCCACCGAGCCGCCGACGAGCACGCGCGTCAGGTCGAGCAGGTTGGCGACCGACGCCAGGCCCTCGCCGAGCAGCCGTCCGGCGCGCTCGACCTCGTCGGGACCTGCGCCGGACGCAGGACCGCCGAGGCGGCGGCCGATCGCCGTCCCGCTGATCTCGGCCTCGAGGCAGCCGTGCGACCCACAGCCGCACAGCGCACCGCCAGGCACCACGACGACGTGGCCGACGTGGCCGGCGTTGCCGGAGGCGCCGTCGAGCAGCCGGCCGTCGACGACCAGTCCGCCGCCGACGCCGGTGGAGACGACCATCGCGAGGAAGCTGTCGACGCCCGCGCCGGCACCCTTCCACCCCTCGCCGACGGCCAGCGCCTTGGCGTCGCCGTCGACGACGGTCGGCAGGCCGTACTCCTCCTGGAGCCGGGCGAGCAGCGGGAAGCCGCGCCAGCCAGGGATGTTCAACGGAGAGACCGTCTTGCCGCCGACGGTCATCGGACCGGCCGAGCCGACGCCAAGTGCCTGCGCGTCGTCGGGCGCCACCTGCGCCACGGCCTTGGTCAGCGCGGCGTAGACGGCCTCGGGGTCAGGCTCGCGCGGCGTCGAGCAGTGCGCCGAGCGCAGCAGCGCGCCGCTGTCGTCCACGATGCCGGCAGCGATCTTCGTGCCGCCGACGTCGACGGCCAGGACGGTGCCGACGTCTACTCCATCGCCTGGAGCATGCCGAGCATCTCCTTGCACTGCGGGCACACCGGGTACTTCTCCGGGTCGCGGCCGGGCAGCCACTTCTTGCCGCACAGCGCCGTGACGGGGACCCCGTCGACGGCGCTGCGAAGGATGTCCTCCTTGCGGACGTAGTGGCTGTACCGGTTGTCGTCGCCGTCGTCGAGCTGGGGGTCGCCGACGGGGCGGGTGTCGAGCTCGGTCATGGGTGCAGCGTAGAGGTGACAAGTCGATGACGGGGCGGCCCGGCGCGCTTCGACGGGGACCGGGTAGGGGTAGTCCTGGACCCATGCCGCCGAAGGACCGTCCCCTGACCGACGAGGAGCGACGCCGGCGGCTCGTCCTGTTGGACACCCTGCGCGAGGATGCGGCGCTGCGGGCCCGGCTGCGCCCGCGGGCCTCCCAGCTGGCCCGCGCCCGCGCTCTCGTGCACGCCCGCACGACGCGGGGCTAGGCGGAGCGATGCCGGGGCGCGCATGACGCGGCTCGAGGTCGACGTCGTCGTGGTCGGCGGCGGGCCGTCCGGCCTGGCCGCGGCGTCCTGGCTCGGCCGCTACCGGCGCTCGGTCGTGGTGCTCGACTCCCAGGAGTACCGCGCGGCGAAGGTCGAGCGCTCGCACGGCTACCTGGGGCGCGACCCGCAGGTACCGCTCGACCTGCTCGCGACGGGCCGCAGAGAGGTGCTCGCCTACCCGACCGTCGAGGTGCGGCAGCGCCCGGCCTCGACGGTCGTCCTCCGCGACGACGGGCGCTTCGACGTCGACGACGACCTGATCGCGCACCGGCTGGTGCTGGCCTGCGGGGTGCAGGACGCCTTCCCCGCGGTCGAGGGCTTCGACGAGCACTACGGCGCCTCGGTCTTCCACTGCCCGTCCTGCGACGGGTACGAGGCGCGGGACCGGCACGTCGTCGCGCTCGGCTGGGACCCGCACCTGGTCGGCTTCGCCGAGACGCTGAAGAACTGGGCGGCGTCGGTGACCGTCGTGACCAACGGCATCCGGTTTCAAGGGGACGAGAGCTGCCGGGCCGAGCTGGCCGAGCACAGCATCGACCTGCTCGAGCGCGACGTCGTGCGCTTCCTCGGTCGCCGCGGCGACCTCACCGGCGTG
>JBBSLB010000085.1:0-9896 GCA_038255675.1 Mycobacteriales bacterium | reverse complement strand
GTCGGTGTTCCAGGCGAGCACACCGGCCGGGTTGGCCAACCGCGGGACGGTCCTCGCCCACGCGAGGAACTCCTCGCGTCGTAGCGTGTAGTCCCACGTCGAGCGGACGACGACGAGGTCGTACGACGCCCAGTCGACCCCACCGTCGTCCCAGCGGACGACCTCGACGTCGACCCCGAGCCGGCCGAGCGGCGCGAGCACGAGGCGCTCCTCGACGTGGAGGCCGGGGAAGTCGGCGGACGTCGCGAGCCCCACCCGCGGACGGGCGCGCACGCTCAGAGCAGCGCGTCGACGGCGACGGCGAGGAAGAGCAGCGCGAGGTAGGTGATCGACCAGTGGAACAGCCGCATCGGGCTGGCGTCCTGGCCGGCCTTGACGCGGCGCTGCAGAAGGTAGGCCTCGCGCAGGAACGCTCCGCCGAGGACCACGGCGCTCACGGCGTAGATCGGTCCGGACGGGCCGAGCGGCGCAACGAGCAGCAGGGAGGTGACGACCATCGCCCACGAGTAGGCCACGATCCGCGACGCCACGACGGTGGGGGTGGCGACGACGGGGAGCATCGGCACCGACGCGGCGGCGTAGTCGTCCTTGAAGCGCATCGCCAGCGCCCAGAAGTGCGGCGGGGTCCAGAAGAAGATGACCATGAACAACGCGACGGCGGGCCAGCCCACCGTGCCGGTGACCGCCGACCAGCCGATGAGCACCGGCATGCAGCCGGCCGCCCCGCCCCAGACGATGTTCTGGGAGGTGCGGCGCTTGAGCAGCATCGTGTAGACGACGACGTAGAACGCGATCGCCGCGACGGCGAGCACCGCCGACAGCAGGTTGGTCGTCAGCCACAGACCGGCGAAGGACAGCGCGCCGAGGACCAGCCCGAAGACCAGGGCGTTGAACGGCGGCACGGTCCGCTGCGCGAGCGGCCGGTGGGCGGTGCGATGCATGACCACGTCGATGTCGCGGTCGTAGTAGCAGTTGAGGGCGTTGGCACTGCCTGCCGCGAGCGAGCCGCCGACCAGCGTCGCGAGCACCAGGCCCAGCGACGGCATGCCCTGCTCGGCCAGAACCATCGTCGGGACCGTCGTCACGAGCAGCAGCTCGATGATGCGCGGCTTGGTGAGCGCGACGTAGGCACCGATGGTCGCCCGCGCTGAGGCCGCACGACCGGGGGTCGGCGCCGCCGTCGTGGCAGTCGGATCGGCGAGCGTCGTCACGGGGCGAGTCTACTGACCGGCCGGGGCCGTGGCCTGCCGGGCGGGGTTCGACCGGCGCGAGGACGGGGACGGCTGAGGTCTAAGGTCCGGTGGATCACCGACCGTCCGGCACCTCCTCCCGACGACGAAGGCGACAGCAGCGGCATGAGCCCCTCCCCCACCGCCCCCACCCTCGAGTGGACCGATCTTGACCGGCAGGCCGTCGAGGTCTCGCGCGCCCTCGCGATGGACGCCGTCGAGGCCGCCGGCTCCGGCCACCCCGGCACCGCGATGAGCCTGGCGCCCGCGGCCTACCTGCTCTACCAGCGGCTGCTCCGCCACGACCCGAGCGATCCGGACTGGACCGGCCGGGACCGCTTCGTGCTGTCCTGCGGCCACACCAGCCTGACGCTCTACGTGCAGCTGTTCCTGTCCGGCTACGGCCTCACGGTCGAGGACATCGCCCACCTGCGGCAGTGGGGCTCGCTCACCCCGGGCCACCCCGAGCACGGCCACACCCCTGGCGTCGAGGTCACCACCGGTCCGCTCGGCCAGGGCGTCGGCAACGCGGTGGGCATGGCGATGGCGTCGCGCTACGAGCGCGGGCTGCTCGACCCCGACGCGCCGGCCGGCGAGAGCCCGTTCGACCACACGATCTGGTGCATCGCGTCCGACGGCGACATGCAGGAGGGGATCAGCGGCGAGGCGAGCTCGCTGGCCGGTCACCAGCGGCTGGGCAACCTGGTCGTCCTCTACGACGACAACCACATCTCGATCGAGGGTGACACCCAGACGGCGTTCAGCGAGGACGTCCCAGCCCGCTACGAGGCCTACGGCTGGCACGTGCAGCGTGTCGAGGACGGCAACGACGTCGAGGAGCTGCACCGCGCCCTCGTCGCTGCCCGCGACGTCACCGACCGGCCGTCCTTCATCGCGATGCGCACGATCATCGGCTACCCCGCCCCGAACCTGCAGAACACCGGCAAGGCGCACGGGGCCGCGCTCGGGGAAGAGGAGGTGCGGCTGACCAAGGAGGCCATCGGCTTCCCGGTCGACACCAAGTTCCATGCCCCCGACGAGATCGTCGCGCACGCCCGGCAGGTGGTTGACCGCGGCCGTGAGATGCGTGCGGGATGGCAGCAGGCTTATGACGCCTGGGCTGCGGCCAACCCCGAGCGCAAGGCGCTGCACGACCGCATGCGCACCCGTCGGCTGCCCGTGGGCTGGACCGACGCGCTGCCGAGCTTCGAGGCCGACGCCAAGGGCGTGGCCACGCGCAAGGCCAGCGGCAAGATCCTGGAGGCGCTGGGCGCCGTCGTCCCGGAGCTGTGGGGCGGCTCGGCCGACCTCGCCGAGAGCAACAACACCACCATCGACGAGGACTCGTCCTTCCTGCCCGCCGGCAATCCGCTACCCGGCGCGGACCCCTACGGCAGGACGCTGCACTTCGGCATCCGCGAGCACGCGATGGCCGCGGTCATGAACGGCATCGCGCTGCACGGCGGCACCCGCGTCTACGGCGGCACGTTCCTCGTCTTCAGCGACTACATGCGTGGCGCTGTCCGCCTGGCGGCGCTGATGGGCCTGCCGGTGACCTACGTGTGGACGCATGACTCGATCGGCCTCGGCGAGGACGGCCCGACCCATCAGCCGGTCGAGCACCTGGCGGCGCTGCGGGCGATCCCGGGGCTGGACGTGGTGCGGCCCGCCGACGCCAACGAGACGGCTGTCGCGTGGCGCACGATCCTGGAGACGACCGATCGACCGGCCGGCATCTGCCTGACCCGGCAGAACGTGCCGACGTGGGACCGCTCGGTCTTCGCCTCCGCCGAGGGCACCGCCCGAGGGGCGTACGTCCTGCGCGACGCCTCGGACGGCGCCCCGCAGGTGCTGCTCGTCGGCACCGGCTCTGAGGTGCAGATCTGCGTCGCTGCTCAGGAGGCCCTCGAGGCCGAGGGCATCCCGACCCGCGTGGTGTCGATGCCCTGCGTGGAGTGGTTCCGCGCGCAGGACGAGGCCTACCGCCACACGGTCTTCCCGAGCGACGTGAAGGCCCGGGTGTCGGTCGAGGCGGCCGTCTCCCAGGGCTGGCACGAGTGGGTCGGCGAGCACGGTGAGTGTGTGGCGCTGGAGCACTTCGGCGCGAGCGCGCCCTTCACCGTCCTCTACGAGCAGTTCGGCCTCACGGCCGAGCGGGTGGTGGCGGCGGCGCGTGCGTCGCTGTCCAAGCTGGGCATGACCACGAGCGGCAACTGACACCCCTCCCGAGGAGCGCATTGTGACCGACCCCCTGGCCGACCTCTCCGCTGCGGGCGTGGCGGTGTGGCTCGACGACCTGTCCCGCACCCGCCTGCAGACGGGCAACCTCGCCGACCTGGTGCGCGACAGCTCTGTCGTCGGCGTCACCACCAACCCCTCGATCTTCCAGAAGGCGCTGTCAGAGGGCGCTGCCTACGACGAGCAGGTGCGCGACCTCGCGCTGCGCGGCACCGACGTCGGCGAGGCCGTGCGGATGCTCACGACCTACGACGTGCGCTGGGCCTGCGACGTGCTGACCGAGGTCTACGACCGCACCGACGGCGTCGACGGGCGGGTGTCGATCGAGGTCGACCCGCGCCTGGCGCAAGACACCGAGCGCACTGTCGCCGAGGCCAAGGCGCTGTGGTGGCTGGTCGACCGGCCCAACCTCTACATCAAGATCCCGGCCACCGTGCCCGGCCTGCCGGCGATCACGTCGGTGCTGGCCGAGGGCATCAGCGTCAACGTGACGCTCATCTTCTCGCTCGAGCGCTACGCCGCGGTCATGGACGCCTTCCTCGCCGGGCTCGAACAGGCCAAGGACAACGGCCACGACCTGTCCCGCATCGGCTCGGTGGCGTCGTTCTTCGTCAGCCGGGTCGACAGCGAGGTCGACAAGCGGCTCGGCGAGGGCTCCGAGCTGCGCGGCCAGGCAGCGATCGCCAACGCCCGGCTGGCCTACGCGCAGTACGAGCAGGTCTTCACCACCGACCGTTGGGAGGCGCTTGCGTCCGCCGGCGCCCACCCGCAGCGGCCGCTGTGGGCGTCCACCGGCGTCAAGGACCCGACGTACGACGACACGCAGTACGTCGTCGAGCTGGTGGCGCCCGGGACCGTCAACACGATGCCCGAGGCGACGATGGAGGCGGTGGCTGACCACGGCGTCGTGCGCGGCGACACGGTGACGAGCACCTACGCCGACGCGCAGCAGGTGCTCGACGACCTCAAGGCCGCCGGCATCGACTACGACGACGTGGTGCAGCAGCTCGAGCAGGAGGGCGTCGGCAAGTTCGAGGACGCCTGGAACGACCTCATCGCGTCCGTGAGCGACCAGCTCGAGAAGGCCGGCGCCGAGGTCATGCCCGCCGGCGCCACCAAGCCGGCCGGCGACGGACCGGCCGCGGCGTCACCCGAGGCCACCGCAAGATGACGGCTACCGCGCAAGCCGTCAGCGGTGGCGGGCTGACGGTCCAGACAGCCGGCGGCTCGTTGATGGCCGCCGCCGAGGCGGTACTCGCCTCCGCCCGTGACGCCGGCGTCGCCGCCGCGCTGGCTGGCAAGGACGCGACGCTCTGGGGTCCGGAGGCGACCTCGGAGGCCAGCATCCGGCTGGGCTGGCTCGACGTCGTCACCAAGGGCCGCGAGCTGCTGCCCGAGGTGCAGGCTCTGCGTGACGCGCTGACCGCCGAAGGCGTCGACCGGGTCGTGCTGTGCGGCATGGGCGGCTCCTCGCTCGCCCCCGAGGTCGTGTGCGCGAGCGCCGGCGTGCCGCTGGTCGTCGTCGACACCACCGACCCCGGCCAGGTCCGCAGCGCGCTGGTGGAGCTCGAGCGCAGCGTCGTCGTCGTGTCCAGCAAGTCCGGCGGCACCGTCGAGACCGACAGCCACCGCCGCGCCGCCCGGGCCGCCTTCGAGGCCGCCGGGATCGACCCGGCGCAGCGCGTCGTCGTCGTCACCGATCCCGGTTCACCGTTCGAGACCGCCGCACGCGAGGAGGGCAGCCGCGCGGTCTTCCTAGCCGACCCCGACGTGGGCGGGCGCTACTCCGCGCTGACCGCCTTCGGTCTCGTGCCTGCCGGGCTGGCGGGCGTCGACGTCGGCGCGCTGCTGGACCAGGCCGCCGAGCTGCTGCCCACGCTGACCGCCGACGACTCCCCCGCCCTGGCGCTCGGGGCCGTGCTCGCCGGCGGCGCCGTGGCGGGCCGCGACAAGCTCGTCCTGCCGCCGGCCGAGGGCCTGGTCGGCTTCGGCGACTGGGTCGAGCAGCTCGTCGCCGAGTCCACCGGCAAGCAGGGCAAGGGGCTGCTGCCCGTCGTCGTCGAGTCGGTCGACGCGCCCGGCACCGAGCCGGCCGCGGACAGCCAGCTCGTCGTCGTCGGGGCTTCTGCGACCGCGCTGCCCGACGCGGGGACAGCCGTGACGGGGCCCCTCGGCGCCCAGTTCCTCGCCTGGGAGTACGCCACGGCGGTCGTCGGCTGGTCGATGGCCATCAACCCGTTCGACCAGCCGAACGTGCAGGAGAGCAAGGACAACACCGGAGCCATCCTGTCGGGCGAGCCGTCCCCGGTCCGCGAGCCGTTGTTCGTCGAGTCCGGTGTCGAGGTGCACGCGACCGGCGACCTGCTCGCCTCAGTCGACACGCTGGCCGGTGCGCTCGAGGCGCTGCTGGCCGCCGTCCCCAGCCGGGGCTACCTCGCTGTCATGGCCTACCTCGACCGGCAGGCCGACGCCGACGCGCTCGGGCTACGGGCGGCGCTCGCGGCGCGGCTGGCCCACCCGGTGACGTTCGGCTGGGCACCACGCTTCCTGCACTCCACCGGGCAGTTCCACAAGGGCGGCCCGCAAACCGGGGTCTTCCTGCAGATGACCGGCGCGGTGACCGAGGACCTCGAGGTCCCAGGCCGCGACTTCACCTTCGGCGGCCTGCAGGCGGCGCAAGCCCTGGGTGACCGCCGAGCGCTCAGCTCGCGAGACCGGCCCGTCCTGACGCTGCACCTCACCGACCGCGCGGCCGGGCTACGGGCCGTGCTCGAGGCCGCCCGGCGATGACCGCAGCACGGACGGCGCCGCACAACCCGCTGCGCAGCCCCGGCGATCGGCGGCTGCCGCGCGTCCCCGACCCGTGCACGCTGGTCGTTTTCGGCGTCACCGGCGACCTGGCCCGCAAGAAGCTCATCCCGGCGGTCTACGACCTGGCCAACCGCGGGCTGCTCCCGCCCGGCTTTGCCCTGCTCGGCTTCGCCCGGCGCGACTGGGGCGACGGGGACTTCGAGCAGCTGGCCAAGCAGGCGGCCCAGAAGGGCGCCCGCACCGAGTTCCGCGACTCCACCTGGGCGCGGCTGACCGGCGCGATGAAGTTCCTCCCGGGCTCCTTCGACGACGACGCGGCCTTCGATCGGCTCGCCGAGACGCTGCGTGAGCTCGACCGCACCCACGGAACGCAGGGCAACGCCGCGTTCTACCTGTCGATCCCCCCGACGGCCTTCCCGATGGTCCTCAAGCAGATGCAACGGACCGGCATGGCCGACAACGCCGAGTCCGGTGGCTGGCGCCGGGTGGTCGTCGAGAAGCCGTTCGGCTACGACCTGCCGTCCGCGGTCGCCCTCAACGCGCTCGTCGACGACGTCTTCACCGCCCGGGACGTCTTCCGGATCGACCACTACCTGGGTAAGGAGACGGTCCAGAACCTGCTGGCGCTGCGCTTTGCCAACACGCTGTTCGAGCCGATCTGGAACAGCCACTTCGTCGACTCCGTGCAGATCACCATGGCCGAGGACGTCGGTATCGGCACCCGCGCCGCTTTCTACGAGGAGACCGGCGCAGCCCGGGACGTCCTGCAGAACCACCTGCTCCAGCTGCTCGCGCTCACGGCGATGGAGGAGCCGGTCGGCTTCGACGCCGAGAGCCTGCGCACCGAGAAGCGCAAGGTGCTCGGCGCGCTCAAGCCGCCGACCGACCTCGAGCACCACGCCGTGCGCGGCCAGTACGACCAGGGATGGCTGGCCGGCGAGCGGGTCAAGGGCTACCGCGCCGAGGAGGGCGTCGCCGCGGACAGCCGCACCGAGACCTACGCGGCCGTACGCCTGGAGGTCGAGACCCGACGCTGGGCCGGCGTGCCCTTCTACCTGCGCACCGGCAAGCGGCTCCCCCGCCGCGTCACCGAGATCGCGGTGCTGTTCCACAAGGCCCCGCACCTGCCCTTCGCCAAGACCGACACCGAGGAGCTGGGCTCCAACGCGCTCGTCGTGCGGGTGCAGCCCGATGAGGGCGTGACGCTGCGCTTCGGCTCCAAGGTGCCCGGCACGACGATGGAGGTTCGCGACGTCGCGATGGACTTCCAGTACGGCGAGGCCTTCACCGAGGCCAGCCCCGAGGCGTACGAGCGGCTGCTGCTCGACGTGCTGCTCGGCGACGCCTCGCTGTTCCCCCGCAACGAGGAGGTCGAGCAGAGCTGGCGCGTCATCGACCCCATCGAGGAGCACTGGCGCGAGCAGGACAGCGGCCCGCACCTCTACCGCGCCGGCGAGTGGGGACCGCGGGCCGCCGACGAGATGCTCGCCCGCGACGGACGCCACTGGAGGCGGCCGTGACCACCCCCTCTGGCGCCGATCATGGAGTTGCTGCACACCTGCTGAGCGTGCTCACCGAGCACCAACTACGTGATCGGCGGGGGGTGGCAGGATGACGACTCTCTGGGACACCACGGGGACCGCGGTGGTGAAGGCGCTCGCCGCGGAACGCCGGGCGGCCGGGTCGGTGTCGAGCGGGCTCGCGTTGACCTTCGTCGTCGTTGTCGAGGAGAGCAAGGTCGAGCAGGCCGAGCGCGCTGCAACCCGGGCCGCGGCCGAACACCCCTGCCGCCTGCTCATCGTCGTCCGGCGCCGCTCCGGTGCGGACGAGGCACGGCTCGACGCCGAGGTCCTCATCGGCGGCCGGCTCGGCCCCGGCGAGGCCGCCGTCCTACGGATGTACGGCCGGCTCGCGCTGCACGCCGAGTCGGTCGTGCTGCCGCTGCTCGCGCCGGACGCCCCGGTCGTCACCTGGTGGTTCGGCGCCCCGCCGCACCGCATTGCGCACGACCCGCTCGGCGTCGTCGCGGAGCGGCGCGTCACCGACTCCTCGCTGGCGGACGACCCCCTGCAGGCGCTCGCCCAGCGTGCGGCCGACTACGCGCCCGGCGACACCGACCTGGCCTGGACCCGCGCCACCGCCTGGCGGGCGCTGTGCGCGTCGGCCTTCGACTCGGTCACCAGCCCGGCCACGGGCGCCTCCGTGCACGGGGCGGCCGGCGATCCGACCAGGGCGCTGCTGGCCGGGTGGCTGCGGGCCCGGCTGGCGGTCGACGTCGAGGTCATCGACGCAGGCAGCTCCGGGGTGACCGAGGTCGTCCTCGTCCTGTCCGACGGCCAGATCCATCTCACGGTGGGCAACGGCGGCACCGCCACGCTGGCCCGCACCGGTCAGCCCGACCGCGTCATGCCGCTGGAGCAGCGCGACCTCGGCGACCTGCTCGCCGAGGAGCTGCGCCGGCTCGACGCCGACGAGACCTACGCCCAGGCGCTGGCCGCGGCCACCGGCTCCGAGCCGCTCACCGGCCGCTCACCGCACCGCACGCACGTGTGGCACGACCCCACGGCGGAGAAGGTGCCCGACCCGGCGCTGACCACCACATGAGGCCGACGTCATGAGCAGCGCCCCGGTCGTCGTCGTCGCCAAGGACCCGGAGGTGCTGGCGGCCGCCGTGGCCGCCCGGCTGGTCACCCGGCTCGTCGACGCCCAGGCGCTGCGCGGCACCGCCTCGGTCGTGCTGACCGGTGGTCGGGTCGGCCACGCCGTCCTGGGCTCGCTGGGCTCCTCCCCTGCGCGGCACGCCGTCGACTGGCATCGCGTCGACATCTGGTGGGGCGACGAGCGGTTCGTCGAGGCGGCCGACCCCGAGCGCAACGACCTCCAGGCCCGCGAGGCGCTGCTCGATCATCTTGACCTGGACCCCGCGCGGGTCCACCCGATCGGCGCCCGTGGTGGGCCGGACCGTGACGACGCGGACGCCGCCGCCGCACGCTACGCCGACGAGCTGCTGCGGGCGGCGCCGGCCGACCACGAGGTGCCGGCCTTCGACGTGCTGCTGCTGGGGATGGGCGACGAGGGGCACACCGCGTCGATCTTCCCGGAGTCGCCCGCGGCGCACGACGAGCGCGCCGTGCTCGGCGTGCACGGATGCCCCAAGCCGCCGCCCACCCGCGTGTCGCTGGGCTTCTCGGCGATCAACAGCGCGCGTGAGGTCTGGATGGTCGTCGCCGGCGACAGCAAGGCCCCGATGGTCGCGATGGCCCTCGGTGGCGCCGGGCGGATCCAGATCCCGGCCGCCGGCGTGAGCGGCCGAAGCGCCACCCTCTGGCTGCTCGACGAAGCCGCCGCGGGGCGGTTGCCCCGCAACCTGCGCCGCGGGTAACGGCTGCTCCGGACCGGGCGTGCCGGGCCCGGCGTGGCCGGTGTGCCGGGCCCGGCGTGGCAGCCCGGCGTGGCAGCCCCGGCTGCGGACCCGGTTCGGCCTCCGCGACACAGCGGAGCGTGGAGGCTGCGGATCTGCTGCCGGGGACGGCAGCAGATCTGCATCGGCTGGGCACGCGTCCATGCTGAGCGGCGCGCGCGTCGTCCGGTCCAGCGGACGCCACGGGGCGCGACAGC
>JBBSLB010000084.1:0-9908 GCA_038255675.1 Mycobacteriales bacterium | reverse complement strand
GTGGTCACCGACCACGACCGGGCCGAGCTGGGCGACGTTCTCGCCGCGGTCCTCGAGACCCCGGCCCGCTGGGTCGGCGTCATGGGCAGTCCACGGCACACCGCGCCGCACGTCGCCGCGCTGCAGGAGCGCGGTGTGCCGGCGGACCAGGTCGCCCGCGTGCACCGGCCGATCGGCCTCGACATCGGCTCGCGCGCACCGGCCGAGATCGCCGTGTCGACCGTGGCCGGCCTGCTCGCCGACCGGAACGGCCGCGACGGCGGGACCTATCGCGCGTGAGGATCGTCTCCCTCGCCGGCGGCATCGGTGGCGCGCGGTTCCTGCGCGGGCTGCAGGCCGCGGCGCCCGACGCCGAGCTCACCGTCGTCGTGAACACCGGCGACGACATCACCCTTTACGGCCTGCGCATCTGTCCCGACCTCGACACCGTCATGTACACCCTCGGGGGCAGCATCGACGAGCAGCGCGGCTGGGGCCGGCAGGACGAGACCTTCCACGCCAGGGCCGAGCTCGAGGCGTACGACGTCCCGACCGCGTGGTTCGGACTCGGCGACCGTGACCTCGCGACGCACCTGGTGCGGCGGCAGATGCTCGACGCCGGCTTCCCGCTGTCGGAGGTGACCCGGGCGCTGTGCGCACGCTGGCAGCCAGGGGCCGCGCTGCTGCCGATGACCGACGACCAGGTCGAGACCTACGTGCGGGTCGAGCTCGGCGGTCGCGAGCGGGCGATCCACTTCCAGGAGTGGTGGGTCAAGCACCGCGCGGCGCTGCCGGCAAGGGCGATCGTTGCCGTCGGAGCCGAGGGGTCCACCCCCGCGCCGGGGGTGCTCGACGCCATCGCCGCGGCCGACGTCGTCGTGCTGCCGCCGAGCAACCCGGTCGTCAGCATCGGGACCGTCCTGCAGGTGCCGGGGATCGCCGAGGCGCTTCGTGCGAAGACCGTCGTCGGGGTCTCCCCCGTCATCGGCGGCGCACCGGTGCGCGGGATGGCCGACGCGTGCCTGTCCGCGATCGGCGTCGAGACCAACGCCGAGGCGGTCGGCCGGCACTATCGGGCGCGCTCCGACGGGGGGCTGCTCGACGGCTGGCTCGTCGACACCGCCGACGCCGGCGCGACAGTCCCGGGCGTCGAGGTGCGCGCCGTACCGCTGCTCATGACGGACCTGCCTGCGGCCGCCGCCATGGCGCGCGCCGCCCTGGACCTGGCCGGTGCCTAGCTACGAGGTGCTCGGCGTCACCGGGCTGCCCGAGGTGCGTCCCGGCGACGACGTGGCGGCGCTGGTCGCCGGCGCAGTCGAGCTGCAGGACGGCGACGTCGTCGTGGTGACGAGCAAGCTGCTGAGCAAGGCCGAGGGACGGCTGGTGCCGGTCGGCGAGGGCGAGGACCGCGAGGCCGTGCGCCTGGCCGCCGTCGCGTCCGAGACCGTGCGCGAGGTCGCTCGACGCGGGACGGCCGTCATCGCCCAGAACCGCAACGGCCTTGTGCTGGCGGCAGCCGGGGTCGACGCCAGCAACGTTCGACCCGACGAGATTGCCTTGCTGCCAGTGGATCCCGACGCGAGCGCCCGCGCGCTGCGCGAGCGGTTGCAGGAGCTGACCGGCCGCCGGTTGGCCGTCGTCGTCTCCGACACGCTCGGCCGGCCCTGGCGGCAGGGGCAGGTCGACACCGCGATCGGCGCGGCCGGGCTGGCGCCGGTGCGTGACGCGCGCGGCAGCCGCGACAGCTTCGGCGCCGTCCTCGAGGTCACCGAGATCGCTGTCGCCGACGAGCTGGCCGCCGCAGCCGAGCTCGTCAAGGGCAAGGCCGACGGAGTGCCGGTCGCGGTGGTGCGTGGGCTCGACCTGCCCGACGACGGGAGGGGTGCGCAGGCACTGGTGCGGCCGGCCGAGCAGGACTGGTTCCGCCTGGGGACCCAGGAGGCGCACCGGCAGACCCTCGGGCTGCGCCGGACGGTGCGCGCCTTTGACGACCGGCCGGTCGACCGCGAGGTCGTGCTGCGCGCGGTCGCCGCGGCCGTCACCGCGCCCGCGCCGCACCACACGACGCCGTGGCGCTTCGTGCTGGTCGAGCAACGCAAGGACGAGCTGCTCGACGCCATGGCGGCGCAGTGGGCCCGCGATCTGGAGGCCGACGGCTTCTCCGCCGAGAGCATCGCCAGGAGGCTGCGGCGCGGTGACGTGCTGCGCGCAGCGCCGTACCTCGTGGTGCCGTGCCTGGTCCGCCAGGGCGCGCACGACTACCCGGACGAGCGCCGGTCCCGGGCGGAGGAGCGGATGTTCCTCGTGGCCATGGGCGCCGGGGTGGAGAACCTGCTGGTGCAGCTGGCTGCCGAGGGGCTCGGCAGCGCCTGGGTGAGCAGCACGCTTTTCTGCCCGGACGTCGTGCGCGAGGTGCTCGAGCTCGGGCCGGAGTGGGAGCCGATGGGGGCGGTGGCAGTTGGCCACGCCGCAGCACCGGCGACCGATCGGGCACCCCGGGACCCCGGGGACTACGTGGTCGTGCGCTGAGGGACGGGGTCCGGTCAGTGCGCGCGGTGGTCCTGGACGGCAAGCCGCGGGCCGAACCGCGGCTTGGCGAAGCCGCTGCACTCCAGCAGCCGTACGACCCGGTAGCGGTGCGGCCGCCACGGCTCGAGCAGCTCGACCATCCCGTCGTCGTCCACCGGGCGGCCGAGCAGGGCCCAGCCGACGTACTGCGACAGGTGGTAGTCGCCCACGCTGAGCGCGTCGGTGTCCCCGAGCGCCCGCTGGGCCACCTCGGCCACCGTCCAGGCACCGATGCCCGGCACGGCCGACAGCCGGCCGGCCGCGTCGTCCGGGGCCATGCCGACCGCCTGCTCGAGCCGGGTCGCGTACGGCATCGCCAGGCAGATGGTCCGGGACCGCTTCGGGTCGACGGCAGCCCGGTGCCACTCCCACGAGGGGATCCGCCGCCACGCCTCGGCCGACGGGGGGACCCGCATGCCCTCCGGCGCCGGGCCGGGCGCGGGGGTGCCGTGCTGCAGGACCAGCCGGCGGAAGGACCCCCGCGCCTGCTTGCCCGTCACCTTCTGCTCGAGGATCGCGGGCACCAGCGACTCGAGGACCCGGCCGGTCCTCGGCACCCGAAGTCCCGGGTGGCGGAGCGCGGCCTCGACCAGCCGCGGGTGGCGCGGCTCGAAGCCGGCCGCAGCGTCGCGCGCCCCGAGCAGGTCGGGGACCCCGGCGACGGCCTGCTCGGCGCCCGGCCCCCACGCCTGGCAGTCGATCTCGTGCAGTCCGCGCTGCGCGAGCCGGTAGGTCGCTGGGCCCGTCGGCAGCAGCGTGGTGCGCCACACCGCGCCGTCCTCGGTCACCCGGTGGGTCGGGTCGGCCGTCCCGCGACGGAGCGGGGACAGCGTCCGTCGCACGTCGACCGGCAGCTGCGGGCGCCACGTCGTGCGAGCTGTGCGAGCGGAGCCGTCTGGCGCAACCTCCACCTCGGGCACCGCACCATCGTGCCCCACCTCCCTGGTCGCGTCCGCCCGAGCGTCGTAGGGTCCGCGGACGGCAACGGCGCCGGGACGGACGGGAGCACGCGCGTGGACAAGGTGTTCGGCAGTGTCGCCGAGGCCGTCGAGGACGTGACGAGCGGTTCATCGCTGGCGGTCGGCGGGTTCGGGCTGTGCGGCATCCCTCAGGCCCTCATCGACGCCCTGCTCGACCTGGGCGTCACCGATCTCGAGACGGTGAGCAACAACTGCGGTGTCGACCAGTGGGGGCTGGGCTCGCTCCTGGCCGCCAAGCGGATCCGCCGCACCACCGGGTCCTACGTCGGGGAGAACAAGGAGTTCGAGCGGCAGTTCCTGGGCGGCGAGCTCGAGGTCGAGCTCGTCCCGCAGGGGACGCTGGCCGAGCGGCTGCGGGCCGGCGGCGCCGGGATCCCGGCGTTCTTCACCATCGCCGGCGTCGGGACGCAGGTCGCTGACGGCGGCCTGCCGCTGCGCTACGACGGCTCCGGTGGGATCGCGCAGGCCTCCGAACCCAAGGAGGTGCGGGAGTTCGACGGGCAGGACTACGTGCTCGAGCGCGCCATCCGGACCGATTTCGCGTTGGTGCACGCCCGCTTCGGCGACCGGCACGGCAACCTCGTCTACGAGAAGTCCGCTCAGAACTTCAACCCGCTGTGCGCCGCCGCCGGCCGGGTGACCATCGCCGAGGTCGAGGAGCTGCTCGAGCCCGGCGAGCTGGACCCGGCGCTTGTGCACACCCCCGGGATCTTCGTGCAGCGCGTCGTGCACGTGCCCGGTGCCGAGAAGCGGATCGAGAAGAGGACGGTGGCCCGTGCTGACACGTGAGCAGCTGGCGGCCCGCGTGGCCCAGGAGCTGAGTGACGGCTCGTACGTCAACCTCGGGATCGGTCTGCCGACCCTGGTGCCGAACTACGTGCCGGCCGGGGTTCATGTCGTGCTGCACTCCGAGAACGGCGTGCTCGGCGTCGGTCCGTACCCGAGCGACGACGCAGTGGACGCCGACCTCATCAACGCCGGGAAGGAGACCGTGACCATCCTGCCCGGCGCCTCGTACTTCGACAGCGCGAGCTCCTTCGGGATGATCCGTGGAGGGCACGTCGACGTCGCTGTGCTCGGCGCGATGCAGGTCTCGCAGGCCGGTGACCTCGCCAACTGGATGATCCCCGGGAAGATGGTCAAGGGGATGGGCGGCGCCATGGACCTCGTCCACGGCGCCAAGCGGGTGCTCGTGATGATGGAGCACGTGTCGCGAGACGGCAGCCACAAGATCGTGCGCGAGTGCTCGCTGCCGCTGACCGGCCTGCACTGCGTGCAGCGCATCATCACCGACCTCGCCGTGATCGACGTCGGTCCGGACGGCCTCGTGCTCCGCGAGACCGCTCCGGGCGTCAGTGTCGACGACGTCCGCGCCGCCACCGAGCCCGAGCTCGAGATCGCACTGGGCTGAGGGTCTTCTCAGGCCCGCGGCACGCGGCGGCGGTGGCCCTCGCGAAGCCACGCCACCGTCAGCCCGACGAACCACGCGGCGTTGACGCCGGCGCTGACGACGTCGCCCTTGGCCAGCCAGCCAAGGATGATCAGGGCCGCGCCGGTCTGAGCGATCGCGAAGACCGCCGGCTCGCGCCGGCGCCAGAGCCGCAGGAAGCCCGGGACGAAGAGGGTGAACGGCACCGCCAGCACGTAGCCGAGCAGCAAGGCGATGTCGGGGGGGCTCATGGGTGACCATGCTGCCGGACCGGGCGGCTGGAGGCAGATCCGGGCGGCACGGCAGGATCTGCAGGTGTGAGCACCTCCTCTGACGAGCGTTGCAGCCGGACCGCAGGGATCGGCTGATGCCCGCGGTCCTTCTCGTCCGGCACGGCCAGGCGTCGTTCGGTGCCGAGGACTACGACGTGCTGTCCGAGGTCGGCCGTGAGCAGTCCGCCCACGTCGGGGCGGAGCTGGGTCGTCGGCGGCTCCGCTCCCCCCTCGCCGCGTGCGGCTCACTCCGACGCCAGCGCGACACCGCCGAGATCGCCCTTCGAGCAGCAGGTCTCGCTGTCGACGTCGTCCCCGATCCCCGCTGGGACGAGTACGACCACCTCGATCTGCTGAAGCGGTACGCGCCGCCGGACAGTGCGCACGACGGCACGTCGAAGGGTCTGCAGGCGCTGCTCGACCTCGCGCTGGCCGCGTGGGTGGAGGACGACCGAGGGGGCTGGGTGGCCTTCTCTCGCGGGGCTCGCGCGGCTCTCGACGAACTGGCTGCGGGTCTGCCGAGCGGGCGCGACGCGGTCGTCTTCACCTCGGGCGGCGTCATCGCGGCCGTCTGCGGCGGCCTGCTCGGGCTCGGCGCGGAGGGCGTCGTGGCACTCAACCGCGTGACCGCCAACGGCGCGATCACCAAGGTGGTCGTCGGGAGCGGCGGCACCAGCCTGATCTCCTTCAACGACCACGCCCACTTCGAGGGCGACGCCCGGCGGCTGCTCACCTACCGTTGATGGACGGTGTGGCCCTCCGCGCGCACACTGCTGCCATGACCGAGCCGAACCGTTATGCCGTCCCCCTGGAGTCGCTCGCCGGCGTACGGATCGCCGAGGCCGAGCAGGTGCAGGAGCAGGCTGTGTCGCCGCACCCGGAGTCGAGCGCCTGGAGCGGACTGCAGCTGCACCCCTTCGGCGACGGCATGGGGACCGACGCCGACGGGGACTGAGGCCTGCGGTGGCCATGTGAGGCGGGCTGATGAGCCCTGCTGCAGCCGCTTTCATCGAGGCCATCGACAACGAGCAGCGCCCTCTCACGCCGTGAGCCGCCGTCGACTCCGGGCCCAGAAGGAGAAGTTGCGAGACCGCCGCTACACACCGGACGAGCGCGTGCGGCGTGATGCCCTGCTGGGTGAGCTGACCCGCCCGGCCACGGCGTTGTCAGGCCCCAGGCAGGACCGGTAGCGACTCGGCGACCTCCCGTCCACGTGGGTCGGCTGTCGTGCGGCTGCCGAGCGCAGAGCCTCCCGGCCACCGGTGGACACGAGAAGCGGTCCGGCGGCAGGTTCAGTCCATGCACATCGACGAGGTTGCGCTCACCGTCACCGGGCTCGCCGCAGCAGCGCTCGTCCACCAGGACGTGCTTGAGCTGCCGGTCGCCGAACAACCGGGACAGGTGACGGTGACCATCGGGTCCAGCCGGCTCGTCCTGCGGGAGGGCGGTCACTTCGCCGGCGTCCACCACCTGGCGATCGGCATCACCCCGGCCGACTTCGACGTCGCCCGCGGCTGGCTGAGCCGGCGCGTCGAACCGATGACTGTGGACGGCTCAGAGGTGATCGAAGGACCCGAGGGCTGGAACTCCAGATCGCTGTATTTCCTGGGTCCAGAGGACATCGTCCTGGAGCTCATCGCGATGCGGCCCGGGCTGGGGCTGGGGCTGTCAGTGGCTGCGGGCCGGACAGGCGTCAGTAGCCACCGCGACGGTCGCGGTCCTGCCGGTCCGCACAGCCGGCGACAGCTCGGCGCTGGTCAGCACGTAACCGACGCCCGGCAGGTCCTCAGCGGCGGCGGTGATCATCCCCAGGACGCGGCCGTCCGGCGTCAGCAGCGGGCCGCCGGAGTTGCCCGTTGAGATGACGGCCTGTACGTCGTACACGTCCCGCGTGACACGCCCCACGCCGGTGATGTCGGCGAAGGTGGCACGCCCCAAGCCACGGACGCGCGCGGGCTGCGCGTCAAACGGCCCGTCCTTCGGGTACCCGGCGACGACCGCGCCGGCGCCCCGGTCGGCGCGTCTGTCCGAGAACCGCAAGGGCGGGACACGAAGACCCGGCACGTAGAGGACCGCCACGTCGGTATCGGGGTCGAACAGCACCACGTCGGCGTCGAGAGCGCCGCTGGCCGTCTGGACGCGGACGCGCTGCACACCGGCGACGACGTGGGCGTTCGTCAGCAGCCGGTCGCGGGCGAACACGAAGGCGGTTCCCTGCACGCGCTGCCGGCCGGGGCACCGGGCGGCGACGCCCGTGACGCGCAGAACGCTCACGGGCGCCAGCTCCACCGCCCGCGAGCGGGCCAGGTCCGGGTCGGCAGCTGCCACCGGGCGCGGCCGGGACACCCCGTCCGGAAGGGCGTTGCCGAGCGCGCCCCGGAGCCGTTCTGGGACGGCTTCCGCAGCTGGCGGGACGACCCGAACCACCGCGGCGATGAGCTCCGAGTCCTCGAACTGCGCGGCGAGCCGCGGATGCTCCCACGACGGCGCCGCAGCCGAGACCAGCCATGCCGCCAGCAGCAGCCCAGCGACGTTCAGCAGACCGCCCGCCACCGCGTCCGCGCGCCGCACCAGGCCTGTGGACGATGACCGGCGGCGCGTCCAGGAGCCGATTGCGAGTCTGCCGAACGCGAAGCCCGCCCAGCTCAAGGCGACGACGACGGCCCATGCGACCAACAGCCGAAGCGGCTCCGACAGCAGCGGCCACCGCGTCGCGAGAGACGCAACAACGACGCCGAGCAAGCCGCCGCCGATGACGCCGACAGACGACGCCATGCCGACCAGGAAGCCGTGACGCAGCCCGGACAGCGCGAACAGCAAGCAGCCCGCGAGCAGGACAGCGTCGACAGGCGCGACGGACACGGCGGCAGCGTACGTCCCTGCAGGGCAGCAGAACGACGCGAACGGCCGTTGACACCCACTGCCACGCACCCTCCGTGGAGCTCTGCGGGTTTAACTGCCGCGCTGCCGACGCCGTATCCGCACAGCGCTAGCGGCGCCTCGCATCGGTGTCGCACCGAATGAGCAGGAGCGTCGAGCGAGTCGCCGGCTACCCCACACAGGGGCGCGAGCCAGACCTGCGCTGCGTCCCATGACCATGCGGCTCCCTCCTGACGGCGTTGATGCTCGTCGCGGTGGCGGGCTGTGGTGGTGCGAGCAGTGACGACGTCTGCAAGCCGGCCTCCCGCCACTCCTTCAACAACGAGGGCCAAGAGCAGCAGCGGTCGGCCCTCTTGCATCTTGGTCCGCGAATGCCGTCGAGGTGTGCCCTCCGGTTCCGTGCGGACGGCACCTGGAGCGAGCCGGTCACCGTCCCGTCCGCGTGCGGCTCCACCGAGGGAGCACCGAGACCACACGAGGTCGCGGAGCGCGCGACTTGTTGCGCGACATCGCGGTGTCGGCACGAGAGGGTGTCGCACGTCCGCGCGGGTTCCTTCAGCAGTCCGGTGTCAGCCAAGTACGGGCGGGTCGGTCCAGGCGTAGGGGTCGGTGAGGTCGACTGTCCAGCGGGTGTCGTCGCCGAGCCGGTCGGGGTCGGGGTCGCCCGCGTCGAGGTCGCCCGGTTCGAGGTCGCCTGGTTCGAGGTCGCCCGGTTCGCGGTCGGTCGCGCGGAGCTCGTAGGCGGCTGGGTCGTCGGGGCGGTCGAGCAGCTCCCAGAGCTCGTCGTCGGCGTAGGTCGGACTGAGCTCGTCCAGCGGGTCCGGGGCGGGCAGGGTCGGGACCGGCCGGACGGCTGCTGCCGGGGGCTGGTGCTGGGACGGACTCGTCCAGGCCCGGCCGGTCGGGCTGGTCCAGGTGACGGCGCTGTCGGCCTGGCGGATCTTGGTCCAGCCCTGCTGCTTGGCCCGGTGGTGCCGGCGGCAGCACGGCCCCAGGTTGCACGAGCAGGTCGGACCGTCAGGAAAGGCCAGGTCGTGCTCGGCGTCGCACAGCTCGGCTCTGGCCCCGCAGCCAGGGAACTCACACAGCGGCGCGCGGATGAAGATCAGCTCACGGAGCAGCCCGGTCACGGCGTACGGGCCGGGAGTGCTCGGTGGGTGCGGCCCGCCCGGGGCAGCGGGCAGCCCAAGATCAGTCGCAGGATCAGTCGCAACATCGTCGGGCGGCTGCTCGTCGGCAAGCCTGGGACGGCCCGGTGGACGGCCGGGGCCGAGGTCGCGGTCGGGGTCGGGCGGCCGACCCGGCTCGTCCGGTGGTCGCCATCGATCCTGCGGTGTCGCAGGCCGGTCGTCGGGCCGACTCGGGTGGTCGTCGGGCCGTCTCGGGTGGTCGTCGGGCCGTCTCGGGTGGTCGTGGGGGTGTCGGGGGAACCACCGGCCCGGCGCCGAGCCGACCAGTTCCAACAGCGCCGCCCGCAGCGCCTGCGCATCCCCGCGTGGCGGGGTGATGCGGCCGCGGCCCAGGGCGACCGGGACACCGTTGCCGTCGACGAACACCGCCCGCAGCCGCGGGCTGTTCAGCAACGCCGCCGCCAGCAGATCCGGTTCGATCGGGCCGTGCCCGACCAGCGTCGCGACCTCATCGGTGGTCCCGAGCGCCGCACCGATCGGGACCAGCAGCTTGGCGTCCATCCCACACGGCGCCGGCATCCCCGGCCAGCACCCACAGCCCGGCCCACCCGAGCCCGACCCGCCGCCAGAGCTGCCGACTGTGTCGGAGCCGGTGCCGCAGGTAGTGCCG
>JBBSLB010000083.1:0-9951 GCA_038255675.1 Mycobacteriales bacterium | reverse complement strand
GACACCTGCATCCGCGTGAGGCCGTGCAGGTCCTCACCAGCGCCGTCCTGCACGTCACCGGCGGGGCAGTGCGCGACGACGCGACCGTGCTCATCGTGGACTGGTACGGCAACGCGTCAGCCCCGTCCCCGGCCGAGCAACGATCAGCTGCCGCGAACGGCGGCAGGCAGTACGCGCCGGACGACGCCCGTAAGCAGAGAGGCACACCGGACGGGTCTTGCAGGACGTGATCGCGTGCACCCTCGGGGGCGCGTGCAGGGGGACGGTTCGTGGATCGCTCTGAGAAGCTGGCTGAGGTGCTGGGGGAGTTCGCCCGGACGATGCTGACGGACTTCCCGATCCAGGCGATCTTGGATCGGCTCGTGGAACGCATCGTGGACGTGCTGCCGGTGACGGCCGCAGGCGTGACGCTGATCTCGGAGGGTGCGGACCCGCGTTACGTCGCGGCCTCAGACGCTGACGCGCTGACCCTGGAGAAGCTGCAGAGCTCGCTGGGGCAGGGGCCGTGCGTCTCGGCGTACGAGTCTGGTGAGGCCGTGACGGTGCCGGACCTGGCCGTGGACGCCCAGTTCCCGGAGTTCGTCGCTGCGGCCGCCGGGGCGGGAGTGGCCGCAATGTTCGCCTTCCCCATGAGGCACAACGACGGGCGGCTGGGAGCGCTGGACCTCTACCGGGACACCACCGGCCGGCTCGAGCCGTGGGCGATGTCGGCGGCGCAGACCCTGGCCGACGTCGCCGCGGCGTACCTGCTGAACGCCCGGGCCAGGCAGCTCAGCGCCCAGGACGCAGCAGCGCTGCGCATGACCGCCTTGCAGGACCCGCTGACCGGGCTGGCGAACCGGAGCATGCTGCAGGTGCGCCTCGACCACGTCGCGGACCGTGCCTCGCGTTCTCACCTTCAGGCAGCGGTGCTTTTCGCCGACCTCGACGGGTTCAAGCAGGTCAACGACGTCCACGGCCATCCGGTGGGCGACGCGCTGCTGATCGCTGTGGGCCGTCGCCTCAGCAGCCTGCTGCGCCCAGGTGACACCCTGGCCCGAGTGTCGGGGGACGAGTTCGTGATCCTGTGCGAGGACCTGAGCAACGCGAGCGATGTCGATGCCATGGCCCGTCGGATCGGGGAGGCCTTCGCTTCGCCGTTCAGCCTTTCGCAGACCCACGGCCTGGCTGGTGTACCGCTTCAGGTAGCCATCACCGCCAGCGTGGGGATCGCGTTCTCCGGGAACGCGGACGACATGGGTGCGCAGCTCATCCACGACGCGGACCTGGCGATGTACCAGGTCAAGCGCAAGGGCGGCAACGGTCACCAGGTCATCGACCTGACCGAGGCAGCCGTCGCGGCGGACCAGATGGAGCTGGTGCAGGACCTGCGTGCGGCCTTGCACAGCGAGCAGCTCTCCCTGGCCTACCAGCCGATCGTCAGGGCCGAGGACGGCCTGATCACGGGTCTGGAGGCGCTGCTGCGCTGGACACACCCGACCCGGGGTCCGATGCCCGCGTTGGCGACGGTGGTGCTGGCCGAGCAGCACAACCTCATCCTGGAGCTCGGTGAGTGGGTGCTCGAACGCGCCTTGACCGACCGCAGCGCCTGGCTGCGGGACCACCCGGGCCAGCCGCTGGGTCTGGCCGTGAACGTCTCGGCCCGGCAGATCATGGAGCCTGGCCTGCCCGAGGTGGTCGCCGGGCTGCTCGGCCGCTTCGGGATGGACCCGGCCGCGTTGACGCTCGAGATGACGGAGAGCATGTTCCTCGACGACAACGCCCGGGCGATGAGTGCGCTCGGGCAGTTCAAGGCTCTGGGAGTGCAGCTGGCTCTCGACGACTTCGGGACCGGCTACTCCTCGCTGAGCTACCTGCGCAAGTACCCGGTGGACATCGTCAAGATCGACCAGGGGTTCGTGGGCGACATCGGCCTCGAGGCAACCGGTGGGGCGATCGTCGCCGCGGTCACCAACCTCGCGCACGTCCTGGGCATGCAGGTGATCGCGGAGGGCGTCGAGACCGACATCCAGCGTGCGGAGGTCATCAGATTCGGTTGCGAGGCGGCGCAGGGCTACCTCTACGCCCGGCCGATGAACGCCAAGGACATCAGCAGTCACCTCCGCGCCCAGCCGTCCGCGCTGCATCTTCCGGCGGGGACCTGACGTCGGGGCCAGCGGTGCGTGGGTCCCGGCATCGGGCAGGCACCGGTCAGTGGTCACGACCTTGTCGTGCTGACCTTCGCGCGCAGCTCAGGCAGCACGCGACCCGGCCGGGCAAGCGGATCACCAGCCCCTTCGGGTGTGGGACCGCCGTGGTCGGCGCAGGTTGACGAGGTGACCTACCCCCTCCACCTGCTGGCGGTCGACGACGCCGAGCTCGCCCCGAGCATCAGCGCAGGCGACGTCACCCTCGCCGCGCTGATCTTCGCCACCTCGATCGTCGTCGCGGTGGCGCTGCGCCGGCTGCTGGTGCGGGTGGTGGACCGCGAGGCCGACAGCCACCTCGGCCGCATCGTGGGCCGGTTCCTCAGCGTCGTGGTGGTCGCGTTCGGGGCCGTCTTCGCCTTCGACGCGGTGGGCGTGGCGATCGGCCCCTTGGTGGGTGCTCTCGGCGTCGGCGGCATCGCGCTCGCCTTCGCCGCGAAGGACATCCTGGCCAACCTGGTGTCCGGCGTGCTGCTGCAGGTCCGGCATCCCTTTCGGATCGGGGAGCAGATCCGCAGCGGGGACTACGAGGGCGTCGTCGACGACATCAACCTGCGGACCGTGGAGCTGACCACCTACGACGGCCTGACGGCGTACCTGCCGAACGCAGAGGTGCTCCGGAACCCGATCGTCAACTTCACGCGCACGCCGTTCAGCCGCACCGAGATCGATGTCGGCGTCGCCTATGACACCGACCTGGAGCACGCTCGGGAGGTGCTGCTGGAGGCCTGTCGGCGGGCCGACGGCGTGCAGGACGCGCCGCCGCCCGAGGCGTGGGTGCGTGAGTTCGGCGAGTCGTCGATCAACATCGCGGTCCGCTACTGGCACGCCGCGGACATCGCCAGCACCTGGCGGGTGCGCAGCGCCGTCGCCATCGCGGTCAAGCAGTCCCTGGACGAGGCCGGCATGACCATCCCCTTCCCGCAGCGCACGCTGTGGTTCGGTCCGGGCAGCAGCACGCTGCACGTGGACGACTCCTCAGAGGGCTGAGCGGAAAGCTGGTGCACTACAAGCCGTCCGCGGCATCGAAGCGCACGACCACCTCGCTGTAGCCGAGCGCCCTGGCCAGTCCCTCGAGCATCGCCCGCGTGTTGTCCTCCGCGCGCTTCCGCAGGTCGCTGTCGTCAGCGGCGGCGTCCAGCTTGTCCTCGGCCAGGGCCGCGACCTGGCGCTCGCTCGTCGGGCTGTCGCTGAAGACGCCGCCCACGCGATCGAGGACACCTCTATCGCGTGACAGCACCCGGCTGTTCGGCAGGTCGACGTCCGCCTCGTCCAGCCGGGCGGGCGGGAGCGAGATGGTGACCCGCTTTCCGTCCGGGGACGTCGACACGGCGCGACCTTCAAGTCCCCCGAAGTCAACGACGGCGTCCACGCTGCCGGTGGCCAGGAAGGTGGTCCGCTCCCCACTGAGCAGCGACGGCAAGAAGCGGGTGTCCCGCTCGAGGTCAACGACGACCTGGAACGTTCCCGTCGCTGCGTGGTACTCCTCGAGGTCGCTCAGCGACGTGAGCAGTGCCGGGGTGCTCCGGTCGCGCTCCTGCTCGCCAAACGGAAGGCTCGGCCACCCCGGCAGGCTGCGGAGCAGAACGCCGGCAAGCAGCAGTGCAGCGAGGACCAGCAGCACTATCGGCACGACGCCGGTGAGCCGACCTCGACCGCCGGCGGGGTGCCGCCGGTCCTGGTCTTGCAGCGTCTTGGCCACGAGGACCTCCCTCGCCGTGCGGGTGCGGGGCGCCCGCGGTGAGGCCCCTGGCGGTTGCCCTTCCCCGCGACCCACGATCCGACGCGCGATCGCTGGCCAGGAGCGAGCCCTGCCTAGCGCTGAGCCCTGCCGCTGGCCCGGGTGTGGGCACGCCTGATCGTCGGCGCCGTCGCCCGCACCACCGCGAGCGCGACGCACGCCGCGACCAGCGTGACGGGCAGGACGAGCAGCGCGGGGCGCAGCCCGACCGCGTCGGCCAGGCGGCCGACGGCAAGCGGTCCGAGCAGCACCCCCACCGCGCCGGCGGTGATGCAGCGACCGCTGATGACCGCGGCGCGCGTCGGGGCAGCCGACACGGCGAGCGAGAGCCCCATGGGGAAGAGCACCGACACACCGAGCCCGAGGACGGCGAGGCCGACCAGCGACGTCGCGGGGGCGGTGCCGACCGCTTGCAGCAGCAGCCCGATCCCGAAGACAGCCAGCGCGGCCGCGACGATCCTGGCCGGGTCGTAGCGACGGGCGAGCACGCCGCCTGCGACCCGCCCGAGGAGCATCGCGCCGAAGAACAGCGCGCCTCCGGCGACGGCCGTCGAGCGCTCCAGCTCGACCACGTCGCGCAGGTAGGTCGGCGCCCAGTACGCCGTGCACCACTCGAGCACCACCGCGCAGAAGACCAGCGCCACCCCGGCGCGGGCGCTCAGCGGCAGGCGACCGCCTCGTACGTCGTGCTCCTCGACCAGGGCGGCGGGCAGCGGGGCGCGCCGGACCAGCCAGGCGACGACCAGCGCCGCGGCGACCAGCCCGAGCACGCCCCAGCGCCAGGAGCCGAGCAGCCCCGCGCCGGCCCCGATGGCGAGCGGGCCGGTGGTCGCGCCCACCGAGGCCACCACGTTGGACTCGGAGAAGGCGACCGGGCGGTGCTCGCCGTGCGCGTCCGACAGTCCGGTCTGCACGGTGAGCAGCACCACCGTCCCGAGCCCGCCGAGCAGCAGTGCGCTGAGCAGCGTCCACGGCAGCGAGCGTCCCAGCACCAGCCCGGTCGCCGCGGCCGCGCCGCCGAGCAGCCCGATCAGCAGCAACCGGTGCCGCCCGAGGCCGCGGTCGAGCCCGGGCCCGAGCAGCCCGGCAAGCACAGCGCCGACGGCGTAGAGCGTCAGGTGCAGGCCGGCGGTGGTGTAGCTGTAGCCGAACTCCGCTCGCAGCGCGGGCGTCACGGCGCCCGGCACGGTCTGCAGGAAGCCGAACGTCCCGAGCGCCACATAGAGCAGCACGGTCAGCCGGTCCCGCTGGAAGGCCGTGGCAGGGACGGTGGTCGTCACCCGGTCGAGGCTAGGCGCGCCGACGGGGTAGGGGGTGGGGCATGACGGTCGACCCGGAGCTGCGCGCGCTGCTCGACGCGTTCGACGACGGCTCCCGCTTCGACCTCGCCCGGGCCCGGGCAGCGCTCGACGACCTCTCTGTCAAGATCGCCGCCCCCGGACCGGCCGCCGACGCGCAGGACACGCTCGTCGCCGGGGTCCCCGTGCGGGCCTACACCCCGCCGACCGACGGCCCCGGCCTGCCGCTGGTCTGGCTGCACGGCGGCGGCTTCGTCACCGGCAGCCTCGACGCGATGGACCCGTTCTGCCGCCAGCTGCTCGCACGGGCCGGTGCGCCGGTGACGAGCGTGGACTACCGCTTGGCGCCGGAGCACCCGTTCCCCGCCGCGCTCGAGGACTGCACGGCCGTTCTGCGCGCGCGCGCCGGCGCCGGTCCGGTCGTCGTCGGCGGCGACAGCGCCGGCGGCGCGCTGGCCGTCGCCGCCTGCGTTGCGCTGCGTGACGAGGGCCTGCCCGTGACCGGTCAGCTGCTCGTCACCCCGCTGACCGACTGCACCCTCAGCAGCGCGTCGATCCGCGACTTCGGAACCGGCTTCGGGCTGACCCGGCAGGCGCTCGAGGTGATGGTGGAGCACTACCTGCAGGGCGCCGACCCGCGCGACCCACGCTGCTCACCGCTGCTCACGCCCGACCTGAGCGGACTGCCACCAGCGGTCGTGGCGACGGCCGAGTTCGACCCGCTGCGCGATGACGGGGAGGCGTACGCCGCCGCGTTGAACCGGGCCGGGGTGCCGGTGACGGCGCGCCGGTTCGACGCGATGGTGCACGGCTTCACCGGCATGTCCACGCTCACGCCGGTCGCCGACCAGGCGCTCGACTGGGCCTTCGCCGCGCTGGCAGAGCTCGTCGCGGGCTAGCGTCCGCGCCGTGCACGTCCTCGTCACCGGCGGAGCCGGCTTCATCGGTAGCGCCGTCGTCACCGCCCTGCTCGGCGCGGGACACGAGGTCCGCGTCCTCGACGCCCTGCTGCCGGCCGTCCACACCAGCGGGTGGCCGACCTCGCTCGACCCGCGCGCCGAGCGCGTGCACGGCGACGTCCGCGACGCCGCGACGGTCGACCGGGCCCTGGACGGGGTCGACGCCGCCTGCCACCAGGCGGCCATGGTCGGGCTCGGCGTCGACCTGCAGGACCTGCCGCTCTACGTCGGCCACAACGACCTGGGCACCGCCGTCCTCCTTGCGGCGATGGATCGTTCGGGCGTCGGCCGGCTCGTGCTCGCCAGCTCGATGGTCGTCTACGGCGAGGGCCGCTACCTCTGCGCCGAGCACGGCGTCGTACGGCCCGGCCCGCGGGCCGAGACCACCTTGATGGCAGGTGGTTTCGAGCCGCCGTGCCCCGTGTGCGGCCGGCCGCTCACTCCCGGCACGGTGCCCGAGGACGCCCCGCTCGACCCGCGCAACGTCTACGCCGCGAGCAAGACCGCTCAGGAGCACCTGGCCGCCAGCTGGGCCCGCGCCGGCGGGGGGACGGCCGTCGCGCTGAGGTACCACAACGTCTACGGCCCCCACATGCCCCAGGACACCCCGTACGCCGGCGTCGCCAGCCTGTTCCGCAGCGCGCTCGAGAAGGGCAGGGCGCCGCGGGTCTTCGAGGACGGCGGGCAGCGGCGCGACTTCGTGCACGTGCGCGACGTGGCGCGCGCGAACCTGCTCGCGCACGGCGCGGGCACCCCCGGGACCCTGACGGCGTGGAACGTCGCCAGCGGTGTTCCGCACACCGTTGGCGACCTGGCCCGCGAGCTCGCCACCGCCTGCGGCGGCCCCGCCCCGGTCGTCACCGGGGACTACCGCCTCGGGGACGTGCGGCACGTCGTGGCCAGCGCCGAGCGGGCTGCCGCCGAGCTGGGCTTTACCGCGCAGGTCACCTTCGAGGACGGCGTGCGCGAGTTCGCCACCGCACCGCTGCGAGGCTGAGCGCGTGCCCGACGTCGTGCTGCCCTGCCTGGACGAGGCGCGGGCGCTGCCGTGGGTGCTCGGCCGGATGCCCCCCGGCTACCGGCCGATCGTCGCCGACAACGACAGCACCGACGGCTCGGCGGAGGTCGCCGCGCAACACGGTGCCCGCGTGGTGCAGGCGCGACCTCGCGGCTTCGGCGCGGCCTGCCACGCCGGCCTGCTCGTCGCCGACGACCCGGACGGGATCGTCTGCTTCCTCGACGCCGACGGCTCCTTCGACCCCGAGCAGCTGCCGCGGGTCGTGGCTCCGCTGCTCGCCGGCACCGCCGACCTGGTCCTGGGCCGGCGGCGGACGGCCAGCCTGCGCGACTGGCCGCTGCACGCCCGGCTCGGCAACCGCGAGGTGGCCCGCCGGCTGGCCAGGCGGACCGGCCTGCAGATCTCCGACCTCGGTCCGATGCGGGCCTGCCGGCGCGAGGCGCTGCGAGAGCTCGACCTGCAGGACCGCCGCTTCGGCTACCCGCTCGAGATGGTCACCCGGGCCGTCGCCGCCGGCTGGCGGATCGTCGAGGTCGACGTCGACTACCTCCCGCGCACCGGCCGCTCGAAGGTCACCGGCACCGTCGGCGGGACCCTGAAAGCGGTGCGCGACATGTCCCGCGTGCTGCGCGAGATCCCGTGACAACCATCCGCACGCGGCGCTGCTGCGAACAGCGCTCGTGAGCCCGCCCCCCGTGCAGGTCCTCGTGCTGGCCAAGCAGCCGCGGGCCGGACGGGTGAAGACCCGGCTCAGCCCGCCCTTCACCCCGCAGGGCGCCGCCGACGTCGCCGAGGCCGCGCTGCTCGACACACTGGACACGGTCCGTGCGGTGGACGTCGCCCGCCGGGTGCTGGTGCTGGAGGGCGCCTACCCGGCGCCGGGCTTCGACGTGCAGCCCCAGCGCGGCGGACCGATGGACGAACGGCTCGGCGCGGCCTTCGACGACGCGGCCGCCGCCGGCCCAGGGCTGGCGACCCTGCTCATCGGCATGGACACCCCCCAGCTCACGTCGGCACTGCTCGCTGACGCGGTGGCCCGCCTGAGCTGGCATGCAGCGGTTCTCGGCCTGGCGCCCGACGGCGGCTGGTGGACCCTGGGCCTCCAGCGGCCGGACGGTGCACTGCTCACCGGCGTCCCCACCTCTCGCGACGACACCGGCGCCCGCCAGCTCGCCCGGCTGCGCGCCGCGGGGCTCGACCCGCATCTGCTGCCCGAGCTGCGGGACGTGGACACCGTCGCCGATGCCCGCGAGGTCGCGGTGCTCGCCCCGCACGGCCGGTTCGCCGCTGCGGTGAGCGCTCTCCCCTCCTGAGCCCCATCACGATCTGTCACCGGGCTGTCACCCGGCTGGAGACGTACGGTCCGCAACGTGGTTAAGGCGATGTCCGTGCGGTCGCGACGCGTGCTCCTGGCGGCTGAGCTCGCCGCTGTCGGCCTGCTCGGCGCGATCCTCGGGCTCCTCGTCGCCGGGACGGTCAGTGCACCGGTCGGCCCGTTCACCGCCGACCTGTCGCTGCGCCCGGCGCTGTCCGGCACCACGGTGGTCACCGTCCCGCCGCTCGGCGAGCTCCAGCTCGACACCCACGACGGCCCCATCAAGCTCCAGGTGCGCATCGCCCAGCTGCGCGACGACGCGGCCCGCTCGATCGTCGCCGACCCGGCCCGGCTCGCGGGCCTCGGCGACGAGGTCAACGCCGACCTGCGCAAGGGCGTCGTCGAGCTGGTCCTGCGCACCCTGCTCGTCACCGTCGCCGGCGCCGCCATCCTCGGCCTGCTCGTCTTCCGCCGCTGGCGGGCGACCCTGGCGGCTGCCGGCGCCGGCTTCGTCGCCCTGCTCCTCGCGGCCGGCGTCACCGCGGCGACGGCCGACGAGGGGGCGCTGGCGGAACCGCGCTACACCGGTCTGCTCGCCTCGGCCCCGACCGCGATCGGCGACGTGCGCGACGTCGTCGCCCGCTTCGACGCCTACCAGCTCCAGCTCGGCCGGCTGGTCGCCAACGTGAGCGAGCTCTACGCCGTGACGAGCGAGCTGCCGGTCTTCACCGCCGGCGATGACAACCTGCGCGTGCTGCACGTGAGCGACCTGCACCTCAACCCGGGCGCGTTCGGCGTGATCCGTTCCGTGGTGGACCAGTTCGGCATCGACGTGGTGCTCGACACCGGTGACAGCACCGACTTCGGCTCGAGCGCCGAGAACCGCTTCCTGGGCAGCATGTCCCGCGTCGGGGCGCCGTACGTCTGGGTCCGCGGCAACCACGACTCGAGCGCGACGCAGGCAGCGGCGGCGGAGCTCGAGGGCGTCACGGTGCTCGACGGCGGCGACGTCGTGGAGGTCGCCGGGGTGCGCCTGATGGGCCAGGGAGATCCGCGCTTCACCCCCGACAAGTCGACCCGCGACGACGACGCACCCACCAGCGTCCTGACCGCCGTCGGCAACGCCTTGAAGCAGGCGTACGAGCAGGCCGACGAGAAGCCGACCGTGCTGCTCGTGCACGACCCGCTCAGCGCCGGGCCGCTGGTCGGCACCGCCCCCCTGGTGCTGGCCGGTCACGCCCACCAGCGGCGCGTCGAGGTCGAGGACGGCACCACCTTGATGGTGCAGGGCTCGACCGGCGGAGCCGGCTTGCGGGCGCTCGAGGGCGAGGAGCCGACCCCGATCACGCTGACCGTCCTCTACCTGGACCGGGCCAGTGGTGAGCTGCAGGCCTACGACGAGATCACCCTGGGCGGGCTCGGTGACAACGAGGT
>JBBSLB010000082.1:0-10043 GCA_038255675.1 Mycobacteriales bacterium | reverse complement strand
GCAGTTCCAGGCCGCCTTCGAGCATGCGTCGATCGGCATAGCGCTGCTCGATCACGAGGGGCGGGTCCTGCGGGCCAACCCCGCGCTGGCCGACCTGCTCGGCAGCGCCGACACCGACCTGCTCGGCAGCGCCGACACCGACCTGGTGGACACTGCCCTGCTCGGCAGCGCCGACACCGACCTGCTCGGCAGCGCCGACACCGACCTGCTCGGCAGCGCCGACACCGACCTGCTCGGCAGCGCCGACACCGACCTGGTGGACACTGCCCTGCTCGGCCGCCTTGCCGGGACCGACCGCGAGGTCCTGGCCGATGCGCTGGCGGGCCTGGCCCTGTCCGGTCACGGACTGCGCGCCGAGGTCCGCTTCCGCCGGCTCGACAGGGAGCTGCGCTGGGGCCGGGTCGCGGCCTCGTGGCTGGTCGGCTCCGTGGCGCTGCTGCGCTGGGACGACGACGAGCGGAGCCTGGTGCGGCCCGCGCTGCTCGTCGCCGTGGCCGAGCAGAGTGCTCTGCTCGCCGAGCTCGGCACCAGGTGCTGGAGCGCGCACTGCTCGACGCCCGGGACTAGCCGGCCGGCGCTCGCTGGCTCCCGCCGGTCGTCGCCGTCCGCGTCGCCCCCCGCCAGCTGCTCGACCCGGACCTCGGACGGGTCGCCGACCTGCTGGCCGCGGCCGACGTGCCCGCGTCGCGGCTGTACCTGGAGATCACCGCGAGCGCGCTCGTCGCTGACACATCGGCTCTGGTGCCGGTGCTGACGGCGCTGCGCCAGACAGGGGTGCGCCTGGCCATCGACGACTTCGGCGCCGGCCACGCCTCGCTCAGGTTCGCCGAGGAGCTCGAGGTGCTCCAGCACCCGCCCGGGCCCTAGAGGTCCGCCAGGAACCCGCGCACCATCGCCATGGTCTCGACCGGGTGCTCGAACTGCGGGACGTGACCGCAGTCCTCCAGCACGACCTGACCGGCCGAGGGCAGCGAGTTGGCGACGTGCCGGGCGAAGGACGACGGGACCAGGCGGTCCCGGTCGCCCCAGAGGAACAGCGCGGGCGGCAGCAGGCCGGGCAGCCGGTGCCAGAAGCCGTCCTTGCCGTAGGCGTCCTCGAGGTAGATCTGCCGGGTGGCGCTGAAGAAGGCGACCCGGTGGGCCCGGCTGCGCAGCACCCGTACCGCCTCGTCGGCGGCCGCGTCGTACCACGGGCGGGGCAGCCGGTCGGGGTTGCTGAACATCGCGCGGATCGCCTCGACGACCAGGCGGTGGCTCGTCGGCACGGGCAGGCGGGACAGGTCCGGCGGGACCATGCGCACCAGCGGGACCCACTGGCGGAGCCGGCGGAAGGCCGGCGACGGGGTGAGCAGCACCAGCGCGCGCACCGACGCCGGGTGGGCCAGGCCCGCCTCCATCGCGACCCTGCCGCCCAGGCTGTTGCCGATCAGGACGGCGCCCCGGCTTCCGGTCACCCGCTGGAAGGCCTCGACCCAGGCGGCGAACCATGCGGGGTTGTAGGGGACGCGGGGCGCAGCGCTGGCGCCGAAGCCCGGCAGGTCGGGCGCGATCACCCGGTGGTCGACGGCGAGGTCGGCGAGCACCGGCAGCATGCTGGCGTTGGTCGCGCCCAGGCCGTGCAGCAGCAGAACAGGCGGGGCGTCGGTGGGCCCAGCCTCGAGGTAGGCGGTGCGCACACCCATCGCCGTGACCTGCTCAGCGCGCGCGTAGTGGTCGGGCCGGTCCGGCTCGTGCGCGAACAGCCCGTCGAGCTGCAGGCTGAGGGCGAGGTCGCCGCGGACGGTGAGGTCACCGTCGAGGAACGCCGACACGCCGGACATGCGGCCGCAGATGACGTCGGCCAGGGTGCGGGCGCTGCTGCGGACCGTCAGGGTCGGCTCCAGCGCGGAGCCGCGGCGGGTCCGTACCTTCCCGCCCGCCACCTCGACGGTCCACACGCCGCCGTCGGCCGCGTCGAAGACGATGCTCGCCCGGCGGTTCTCCAGGACCGTGCCGGTGAGGCCCTGACGCAGCCGGGTGGTGAGCAGCGCGTCCAGATCGGCACCCCACGCGGGTGCGGTGGAGGTCACGATCGTGACGCTACCCACGGGCGGGTCAGAGCAACGGTCGGCGCACCGAGAACGACGTCGTCCGCTCCAGCTGGGCGGCCAGGCCGAGCAGCAGCGCCTCGCTGCCGGGCCGGCCGACGAGCTGGACGGCCAGCGGGAGGCCGTCGGCGGTGTGCCCCGCCGGCACGCTGATCGCCGGCTGACCGGTGACGTTCCACGCGGGGGTGAAGGGCACCACGCCCCCCGCGCGGGCCACCGTCGCGAGGCCGGTCAGGGCGCCGATGCGGATCGGGGGAGCGGCCAGGACCGGTGTGACCAGCACGTCGGCGCCGCGCAGCTCGGCCAGCCCGGTCGCGGCGTCGTCGCCCCAGCGCCGGGCCCGAGCCAGCAGGCGGTCGCTGGTCCGCCGGCCGATCGCGGCGACGGCCCGGGTGCGGGCCTCGGTGCACCGCGGGTCGACGAGCCGGACGAGGTCGTCGCGCGCCCCCCGGCCGTAGCGGACGAGGAACGACGCCTGCGCCTTGCCATAGGCGACGTCAGCCTGGACGACGCCGTGGCCCAGGCCGCGCAGCACGGCGAGGGTGCCGTCGAGCGCGCCCTGCACGGCTGGGTGCACACGGGCGGGGACCGGGGCCTTCACCGACCAGGCGATCCGCAGCGCCGAGGGCTCCTCGACCGCGGCGGGGAGCTCGCCGCCGGACAGCACGCTGAGCACCAGCGCCTGGTCGGCGACGGTGCGGGTGAGCACCCCCGCGACCGACAGTCCGTGCCAGTGCTCGGTGTCGGGGGCCAGTGGCACGCGGCCGCGCTGGGGCTTGAGGCCGACCAGCCCGCAGCAGGCCGCCGGGATGCGGATCGACCCGCCGCCGTCCGACGCGGTGGCGGCCGCCACCATGCCGGACGCGACGGCCGCCGCGGAGCCGCCGGAGGAGCCGCCGGGGGTGTGGTCGGTCCCCCAGGGGTTGCGGGTGGCGCCCCAGGTCTCGGACTCGGTGAACGGCCAGAGCGCCAGCTCGGGCAGGTTCGTCGTCCCGACGACGACCGCGCCGGCCGCCCGCAGCCGGCGTACCTGCTCGGCGTCGCGACCGGCCACCGGCTCGGGGGAGCCGGTGCCCATGGACGGCGCATGGCCGGCCACCGCGACGTTGTCCTTGACCGCGACGGGGATGCCGAGCAGCGGCCGGTCGTCCCCTGCCTGCAGCGCCGCGTCGGCGGCCGTGGCCTCGGCACGGGCCCGCTCGCGGAAGACGGCCCGGAAGGCGTTGAGGCGACCGTCGAGCCGGTCGATGCGCGCGAGGGAGAGCTCGATCAGCTCGACGGCCGTCAGCCGGCCCTCTCGCAGCAGCGCCCGCTGGCCGGTCACACCGGCGAAGGCGACGTCCTCGGGTTCCAGGGCAGCGTCCACGGCGGCAGGATAGGCCTGGCTACTCCTTGCCGGTCAGCCGGCTCATCGGGGTCGGGCGGGGGCCCTCCATGCCGGCCGGAACCCGGCCGGTGAGCTTCATCTTCGCCGTCGCGGCGCCCTTGGTGGCCACCAGTCGGGCCACACCGATGGCGACGCCACTGGCCACGGCGTACGACAGCGCCTCCGGCCACGGGGTGCCCGGCGACGCTGGATCGGCCGGCGGGTCGGTGTGCTTGGTGCGCTGCCAGACCTTGGTCAGGCCCTTCTCGCTGATCTTGCGGACCGCGATTCCGGTCCCGATGCCGATCAGCTTCGACCCGACTGCCATGACCTGACCTCCGTCTGCGTGCGTGCGTGTGTCCTGCGTCGTCCTCGCCTTGCCCGTCGTCGGTGCGCCGGACACGTCCTGCGGGTAGGGATCGCGCGCACACCCCCTGACCCGAGGAGGCACGACGACATGGCGGACGAGTTCCACGAGGGCGACAAGGTGACCTGGAAGAGCCACGGCAGCACGGCGGAGGGCACGGTCGAGAAGAAGATCACGAAGGAGACCGAGGAGGCCGGACGCACGGTCAAGGCGTCCTCCGACGACCCGCAGTACCTCGTGAAGAGCGAGAAGTCCGGCGGCGAGGCGGTGCACAAGCCGTCGGCCCTGGAGCCGGACAGCTAGCCGGCTGAGCGCTGCTCCGCGATCGCGCGGGCCAGGGCCCCGGGGTCACGCGCGCCCACCAGCCAGTAGGGCGTGTCGTCCTCGGGGTCCTCGACCTGCACCCGAACCGAGCCGGTCAGCCACGGCCGGGTCACGACGTAGGCCCGCGGCTCGGCGACCGGGCCGCGGACCTGACGCGTGCCGTCACGGTCGAGCGGCGTCACGCCGCCGACGTGGCTGAGCGGGATGCGGGCCCGGGGGACGTGCAGCACCCCGTCGGCGACCCGCACCCGGCCGGCCGAGGCCACCCCCAGCCCCCCGAGCACCAGCGCAGGCACCGCGAGGTACGGCACGACCGCGCGGGCGCCGCTGACGCCGGCATGGATGCCGGCCGCGAGCAGGACCGACAGCGCGAGCGCGCCGAGCCACCAGGGCAGCGGCGCCCGCAGCGACCGGTCGTACGAGGCGCCCGTCACCGGAGGGTCGGTCACCTGAGGAACGGGATCTTCACGGGCAGCGCGCGCAGCCCGGAGCCGACCGCCTTGACGTAGTCGGAGACCACGGTCGGGACGAACGTCTCGGTCAGCACGCCGGCGACAGCGTCGGCGCCCACGACGTAGCGCGCCAGCGGCACCGGGTTGGCCAGGGCGACCCGGACGGTGCGCGCCACCCAGACCGGGTCGGGCAGCTTGTCGGCGCCGCGGGCAGAGAGGGCCTGCGCCCGGGCGTACGCCGCGGCGTAGCGGGCGCTGCCCGGCTCCGGGAAGCCGCCGTCCTTGGCCGCGGACCAGATGTCGGTGCCGAACATGCCGGGCTCGACGAGCACGACGCGGATCCCGTCGGCCTCCACCTCCATGCGCAGCGCGTCCGTGACGGCCTCCAGTGCGTGCTTGCTCGCGCAGTACCAGCCCATGAGTGGGGTGGACATCCGCCCGGCGACCGAGCTGATGTTCACGATCCGGCCCCCGCCCTGCTCGCGCATCCGCGGCAGCACCATCCGGGCGATCCGCAGCGGCGCCACCACATTGGTCTCGAGCTGGGCGCGGACCAGCTCGTCGCTGACGTCCTCCACCGCGCCGGACTGCGCGTAGCCGGCGTTGTTGACGACCGCCCATGGGCCGCCGTCGGTGAGCTCGGCGACCTCGTCGAGCGCGATGCGGCAGCTGGCCTCGTCGTCGACGTCCATCGTCACGGTGCGCACCTGCACGTCGCGCTCGCCGGCGGCCCGGTGGACGACCTCGGCCTTGGCCTTGCCGCGCGTGGTGCCGAGGACGTCGTAGCCGGCGGCAGCCAGCTCGAGGCAGGTCGCCAGGCCGATGCCGCTGTTGGCGCCGGTGACGAGGACGGACGTGGTCATGGGGTGCAGCCTCTCGGGGGTGGTGGTCCGCCGACGGTACGTGCGGGCGCGGGTACGGTCGTCCCCGGTCCGGTCCCGGGCCGCTCCCGCCGCCGTCGAGAGGTTGTCCGTGCTCGATGTCCCGGTCCGCCGGCTGGACCCGGAGGTCCCGCTCCCGGGCTACGCGCACCCCGGCGACGCCGGCTGCGACCTGGTGACGACCGAGGACGCCGACGTCCCGCCCGGCGAGCGGGTGCTGCTGCGCACCGGCATCGCGCTGGCGCTGCCCGAGGGCTACGCCGCCTTCGTGCACCCGCGCTCGGGCCTCGCGGCCCGGCATGGGGTCTCGCTCGTCAACGCCCCGGGCACCGTCGACGCGGGCTACCGCGGCGAGGTGATGGTCGTGGTCATCAACCACGACCCCCGCGAGGTGCTGCACCTGCGCCGGATGGACCGGGTCGCTCAGCTCGTCGTGCAGCGCGTGGAGCAGGTCGTCTGGCGGGAGACGCTCGACGAGCTCCCGTCGTCGGCGCGTGGCACCGACGGGCACGGCTCCACCGGTGGGCACGCCGCCGGCGGCCCCGACCCCGTCGTCCCTCACCCCTGCCCTGGAGGCTGACCGTGTTCGGTCGCAAGAAGAAGGCGTCGCCCGATGAGCTCGACGACCAGTCTGCCCCGCTCGAGGAGGTAGCCGCCCCCGAGGCCGAGGCCGAGGCCGTCGCGCCGGCTCGCCCGCAGGGTCCCTGGGACGAGGCCGACGCGCCGCCCGACGACGTGAACCGCATCGATCTCGGCGGCCTGCGGGTGCCGGTGCCGCCGGACACCGAGGTGCGTGTCGACGTCAGCCCCGAGGGCGAGGTCGTCGCCGCGACGCTGGTCCGCGGTGCCAGCGCGATGCAGGTCAACGTCTTCGCTGCGCCGCGCAAGGCCGGCATCTGGGACGAGGTCCGCGCCGAGATCGCCGACACGCTGCGCGAGGGCGGTGGCAAGGCCGTCGACGTCCAGGGGCCCTTCGGCACCGAGCTGCACGCCGCCGTCCCCACCGAGGTCGCCGGGCAGGGCAAGGTCCTCGCGCCGGCCCGGTTCCTGGGTGTCGACGGGCCGCGCTGGTTCCTGCGCGCGCTGCTGACCGGCCCGGCCGCGGTCGACGCGGCCGAGGCCGCGCCGATGCTCAGCGCGTTGCGGCTGTGCGTCGTCGTCCGGGGCAGCGAGGCGATGGCCGTGCGCGACCCGCTCCCGTTGCGCCTGCCCAAGGAGGTCACGGCGGCGGCCGCCTCGGCCGGTTCGACCGCGCCCCCGCCGCTCACCGCGCCGGAGCGCGGACCGGAGATCACCGAGACCCGGTAGGTCCGCTGCAACGGACGTACGCTGTGCGGGTGCCTGGACTCCTTCGCCGCGCCGTCGCCCGGATCACCGAGGGGGACGACGTCGTCGCCGCCCGCGAGCTGCAGAGCGACGTTGCCTCGGCCGGTGCCACGGCCGTCTCTCAGTGCTGCAAGGGCGAGCCGGTCACCGTCGCGGGCACGCTGCGAGCTGTGACCCTGCGCCCCCGAGCGGGCGTGCCGACGCTGGAGGCCGAGCTCTACGACGGCACCGGCTCGGTGTTGCTCGTCTGGCTCGGTCGCCGGCGCATCGGCGGGATCGAGTGCGGCCGCTCGCTGACCGCCCGCGGCCGGCTCACCGTCCACGACGGCCGGCCCACGCTCTACAACGCCGAGTACGAGCTGCGCCCGACCGTTGTCTGAGCCGGCCACGACCGACCCCGCTGCCGGGCGCTCGGTCACCCAGACTGCTCTCGTCGAGTCCTTCGGCGGCAAGCGGGGGCTCGTCGACAGCGGTCTGCCCGCCGTCGTCTTCGTCTTCGTCAACTCCGTCGTCGCGGCCTTTGCCTCGCGCGACGTGGCGCTCAACAGCGCGCTCGTCGCCGCGGTCGGCGTCGGCGCCGCCGTCATCGTGCTGCGGCTGGTCCGCAAGGAGACGCTGCAGCAGGCGATCTCGGGCTTCCTCGGTCTGGCGATCGCCGTGTGGTTCGCGCGCCGGTCGGGGGAGGCCCGCGGCTTCTTCCTGCCCGGGATCTTCATCAACATCGGCTACGGCCTGCTCTTCCTGGTCTCGGCCGTCGTCGGACGGCCGGTTGTCGGCTACATCTACGCCGCGATCGAGGGGCTGCAGACGTGGCGCGAGGACCGGCGCTTGCGTCGTCTCTTCGCCGTCGCCTCGGCCGGCTGGGCGATGGTCTTCGCCGTCCGCGCCGTCGTGCAGGGCACGCTCTACGTGCTGGACCGCCCCGGCCTGCTCGCCGCTGCCCGGCTGCTGATGGGCTGGCCGCTGACGATCGCCGCGGTAGCCCTGACGATCGCCTACGTCCGGCGCGCCCGCGGCCACCACGACGAGCCGGCTGTGCGTCCCACCACGGCGTAAGAGCAGCACCGCTGGGTTGGCTGACCGGGGCACCCGAAGATCTTCGGAGGATCCACAGGCGCCCGCTACTGGGGAAGTTCCGAAGATCTTGCCCGGCGGGCGAGGCTAGTTGCGCTTGCGGGGGGCGTGTCCGCCGAGCAGGGAGTTGAGCTCGGTCTCGACCTCGGCGCTGGCGACCAGCAGCAGCTCGTCGCCGCCCTCGAGCGCGGCGTCGGGGGTCGGCACGATGACCCGCCCCTCGCGCAGGATCGCGACCAGCGCGGCGTCGGTCGGCCACGGCACCGAGCCGACCAGCTTGCCGACCAGCGGAGCGTCGTCGGCCAGGGTGAGCTCGACGAGGTTGGCCTCGCCCTTCTGGAAGGTGAGCAGCCGGACGAGGTCGCCGACGGAGACGGCCTCTTCGACGACGGCGGCGAGCAGGCGCGGTGAGGACACCGAGACGTCGACGCCCCACGACTCGTTGAACAGCCACTCGTTCTTGGGGTGGTTGACCTTCGCGACGACGCGGTCGACGCCGAACTCGGTCTTGGCCAGCAGCGACACGACGAGGTTCACCTTGTCGTCGCCGGTCGCAGCGACCATGACGTCGCAGCTCTGCAGCCGGGCGGTGACCAGGGTGTCGAGCTCGCAGGCGTCGGCGAGCAGCCACTCGGCCTCGGGGACGCTGTCGACCTTCATGGCCCGCGGCTCGCGCTCGATGAGCAGCACCTCGTGCCCGTTGCCGAGCAGCTCGGTGGCGATGGAGCGGCCGACGTTGCCGGCCCCGGCGATGGCGACGCGCACTACTGGTCTCCTGCCTGCGGCGCCGCGGACAGCACCGCGACCACTGCGTCGAGCCGGTCGCCGACCGCGGTGACGTGCAGCAGGTCGCCCTCCTGCAGGACGCTGTCGGCGTGCGGCAGCAGCCCCTCCCCGAGCCGGGTGAGCAGCGCGACGCGACTGCCGGTGGCCGCCTCGACCCGGGTGATCCGCTGGCCGATCCACTCGCGGGAGTAGGCCAGCTCGGCCAGCACGACGCGCCCGCTCGGGTCGCGCCACTCGGTCGCCTCGCCCTCGGGCAGCAGCCGGCGGATCACCTGGTCGGCGGTCCAGCGGACCGTGGCGACGGTCGGGATGCCGAGCTTCTGGTAGACCGCCGCGCGGTTGGCGTCGTAGATGCGGGCCACCACGTTGTCCAGGCCGAAGGTCTCGCGGGCCACGCGCGCCGCGATGATGTTGGAGTTGTCGCCGCTGGACACGGCGGCGAAGCCGTGTGCCCGCTCGATCCCGGCCTCGACGAGGGTGTCCCGGTCGAAGCCGACTCCGGTCACCTTCAGCCCGGCGAAGTCCGCGGACAGCCGACGGAACGCCCCGGCCTCGCGGTCGATGATCGCCACGGCGTGGCCCAGCGCCTCGAGCTCTCGCGCGAGCGCCGAGCCGACGCGGCCGCAGCCCATGATCACGACGTGCACGCGAGCGACGCTACACGCGCCCGTACCCTCATCCCTCGTGCCCCGATCGAACGACGTCGTCAAGCGCGTGGTGCTCGGCCGAGCGCTGCGCAGCGATCGGCAGTCCGAGCAGGAGCTGCCCAAGCGGCTGGCACTCCCCGTCTTCGCCAGTGACCCCCTGTCGAGCGTGGCGTACGCCACGCAGGAGCTGCTGGTCGTGCTCACCCTGGGCGGGCTGGCCTACCTCTACCTGACGCCCTACCTCGCGGCCGGCGTGGTGGTGCTGCTCACCGTCGTCGTGCTGTCCTACCGCCAGCTCGTGCACGCCTACCCGAGCGGCGGCGGCGACTACCAGGTCGCCTCGGAGAACCTCGGCCCGCGGTCCGGGGTGGTCGTGGCGAGCGCCCTGCTCATCGACTACGTGCTCACCGTGGCGGTGTCGGTGGCCGCCGGCGTCGACAACGTCATCTCGGCCTTCCAGGGCCTCGACGACCACCGGGTCGCGCTGGCTCTGGGCTTCGTCGCCTTCCTCACCGCGGTCAACCTGCGCGGGGTGAAGGAGTCCGGCAAGGCCTTTGCGATCCCGACCTACGGCTTCGTCGTCGGCGTCCTCGGCATGGTGGCGTACGGGTTGTTCCGCGCGGCGACGGGTGACGCGCCGGTGGCCGAGAGCGCCGCATACGACGTCGTGCCGTCGTCGGGGCAGGCCGGTCTCACCGGGTTGGCCTTTGCGTTCCTGGCGCTGCGGGCCTTC
>JBBSLB010000081.1:0-10113 GCA_038255675.1 Mycobacteriales bacterium | reverse complement strand
TCGGCCGAGGCGGCGCGGGCCCGCACGACGGCTGCCTGCACCTGCGCATCGGTGTGCACCGGCCAGGTCGAGTGCACCTTCCCGGTGGCGGGGTCGAGCGAGTCGAAGGTGTCGGCAGGGGCGTCTACGGCGGCAGTCATGAGCGGAGCGTAAGTCGGATGACAGCCGGCGGCGCGCGGCCCTACCCTCCGGAGCGAGCGGCCGCAGGGGCTGCCGGGACCCCAGGAGGTGCGCGATGACCGTCCTCGCCCGCTGCCGGTTCGCCACGGACTGACGCACTCCGCGGGGCCGTCTCCTCACCCAGACAAGGCCCCTGCGTTGACCCTTCCCGGTACTCCTCCGCCCTGCCCTCCTGGCACCGTCCCGGCGCGACTGCTGCGCGTGGACCGTTCCGCCTACGACGTTCTCGCCGAGGACGATTCCCGCCGAATGCCCGCTCTGCCGCCGCCCGCCGAGGTGGCGGTGGGGGACTGGCTGGCCATCGACGACAACGCTGTTGTCGCCGTGCTGCCCCGCACGTCGCTGCCCGTCCGCAACCGGATCGCCTCCTGGCGCGAGCTGGCCTTCCAAGCGCGCCGCACCGACCACCGGCTGCGGGCCGAGGAGCGGGCCAGGTGGAAGGCCGTCACCAGCTCGAACCGGGACCGACCCGCCCGGACTTAGTCTGCGGGGGATGACGTACGACGAGCACGCGCAGGCCCGGCTCGTCGCCGAGGACGGTCAGCGACCCGGCCGGACCGCCTTCGCGCGGGACCGGGCGCGGGTGCTGCACTCCGGGGCGCTGCGCCGGCTGGCCGGCAAGACCCAGGTCGTCGAGCCGGGCGGTCCGGGTATCGCCGTGCCGCGCACCCGGCTCACTCACTCGCTGGAGTGCGCGCAGGTCGGCCGCGAGCTCGGCGCCGCCCTCGGCTGCGACCCCGACCTGGTCGACGCCGCCTGCCTGGCGCACGACCTCGGCCATCCGCCGTACGGCCACAACGGCGAGACGGCGCTGGACGAGGCGGCGGCGGCGTGCGGCGGCTTCGAGGGCAACGCGCAGTCGCTGCGGGTGCTGACCCGGCTGGAGGTCAAGGTCGAGGGGGCCGGGCTGAACCTCACCCGCGCTGCGCTCGACGCCGCGACGAAGTACCCGTGGCCGCGGCGCGAGGGCGAGCGGAAGTTCGGGGCGTACGACGACGACCTCGAGGTGTTCGCGTGGCTGCGCCAGGGCGCGCCGGGGGAGCGGCAGGCGTTCGAGGCGCAGGTCATGGACTGGGCCGATGACGTCGCCTACTCGGTGCACGACCTCGAGGACGGCATCGTCACCGGACTGGTCGACCTGGCTCGGCTGCGCGCCCCTGGCGAGCGGACAGGGCTGGCCGAGCTCGCCGCCGTGCACTACTCCGACGCCGGCGCCTTCGAGCTGGAGGAGGTGCTCACGGCGATGCTGGACGAGCCGGTCTGGCCGCGCTCCTACGACGGGACTGCCGGCTCAGCCGTCGCGCTCAAGGACCTGACCAGCACGCTCATCGGCCGCTTCTGCACCACGGTGGAGGACGCCACCCGGGCGGTGCACGGCGACGGGCCGCTCACGCGCTACGACGCCGACCTCGTCGTCCCCGCCGAGACCCGGGCCGAGTGCGCGCTGCTCAAGGCGGTCACGGCGCGCTACGTCATGCAGCGGCCAGGGGTGCAGGCCGCCCAGCGGCGGGAGCGGGAGGTCGTCGGCGAGCTCGTCGGGCTGCTTGCCGAGCAGGCGCCCGAGGCGCTGGAGCCGGCCCACGCGGCCGCCTGGCGCGCCGCGGCGGATGACCGGGGGCGGCTGCGGGCCGTCGTGGACCAGGTCGCCTCGCTCACCGACGGAGCGGCTGCGGCGCTGCACGCACAGGCAGGTGGGAACGCGGTCCCCAGATCGGCCCCCCGGACCTAGACTGACCCCCGGTCGGCCTGTCCCTCGGCCGTCCGAGCAGACAGGAGCACAGGTGGCCGGCCGCATCCGCGACGAGGACGTGGTCCTGTTGCGCGAGCGGGCCCCCATCGCCGATGTCATCGGCGAGTCGGTCCAGCTGCGGCCCGCGGGCGGCGGTCGGCTCAAGGGGCTGTGCCCCTTCCACGACGAGAAGACGCCGTCGTTCAACGTCAACCCGGCGCTTGGCTACTACATGTGCTTCGGCTGCGGCGAGTCCGGTGACGTCATCAGCTTCATTCGCGGGACCGAGCACCTGTCCTTCGTCGAGACCGTCGAACGGCTCGCGCAGCGCTACGGCGTGACCCTGAACTACGAGCAGGGCACCGCCGCCGCCGGCCGGCAGGCCTCCCAGCGCACCCGGCTGGTCGAGGCCCACAAGCTGGCCGCCGACTTCTACGCCGAGCAGCTCAGCTCGGCCGAGGCCGTCACCGGGCGGCAGTTCCTCGCCGAACGCGGCTTCGACCAGGCCGCGGCCGCGACGTACGGCGTGGGCTATGCCCCGCAGGGCTGGGACAACCTCGTCAAGCACCTGCGCAGCAAGGGATTCAGCCAGGAGGAGATGGTCCTGGGCGGCCTGGCGTCGGAGGGTCGGCGCGGCCCGATCGACCGCTTCCGGGGCCGGCTGGTCTGGCCGATCCGTGACCTGGCCGGCGATGTCGTCGGCTTCGGCGCCCGCAAGCTCTACGACGACGACAACGGGCCCAAGTATCTCAACACCTCCGAGACGCCGATCTACAAGAAGTCCTCGGTGCTGTACGGCCTCGACGTGGCCAAGAAGGAGATCGCCAAGCGCCGGCAGGCCGTCGTCGTCGAGGGCTACACCGACGTCATGGCCTGCCACCTGGCCGGCATCCCGACCGCGATCGCGACCTGCGGTACCGCCTTCGGCGCGGACCACATCGGCCTGATCCGCCGGCTGCTGATGGACCAGGACGAGATGCGCGGCGAGGTGGTGTTCACCTTCGACGGCGACGCCGCCGGCCAGAAGGCCGCGCTCAAGGCGTTCGGCGAGGAGCAGCGCTTCGTCGCGCAGACCTTCATCGCGGTCAGCCCCGACGGGATGGACCCCTGCGAGCTGCGGCTGGCCCGCGGCGACGTCGCGGTCCGCGACACCATCGCCGCGCGGGTGCCGCTGGTGGAGTTCGCGATCCGCTCGGTGCTCGCCGACTACGACCTCGAGACCGCCGAGGGCCGGGTCGGTGCGATGCAGAAGGCCGCCCCGCTGGTCGCCAAGGTCAAGGACCGCGCGCTGCGGCCGGAGTACGCCCGGCGCCTCGCGGGCTGGCTCGGCATGGAGGTCGAGCCCGTCGCGGCCCGCGTCGCGGAGCTCGCCGGGGACGCCCGGACCCCCCAGCAGCGGCGGGCACCGGCCCGCCCGTCCGCCGACGCCGCGTCGGCCGCCGTCGAGCGCGAGCTGGCCAAGCTCGCTGTCCAGCAGCCACAGCTCGTGGCGCCGCAGTTCGACGCGCTCGGCGACGACGTCTTCACCGGTCCCGAGCTGCAGGCCGTGCACGCCGTCGTCGCCAAGGCCGGGGGCACCACGGCGAGCCTGGGCGGCGAGGCGTGGGTGACCGCGCTGCTCGAGGCCAGCCCGAGCGACGAGGTGCGCTCGCTGGTCACCCGGCTGGCCGTCGAGGCACCGCTGTCCGACCTCGAGCCCGACGACCGCTACGCCGGCGCGGTGCTGGCCCGCTGCCAGGAGCTGGCCGCCACGCGGGCGACCGCGGAGCTCAAGCAGAAGTTGCAACGTGTCAACCCGGCCGAGGAGGCCGAGCGCTACAACCGGCTGTTCGCCGAGCTGGTGAGCCTCGAGCAGACCGTCCGGGCGCTGCGCGAGCGCGGGATCGGGGCCCTCTGATGGTGCGGGTCGGCTGAGAGCGTGAACGCGCCGCCCGCCGCCGCTGCCGTGCCGACGAGCACGCAGGCCGTGCGCGCGGTAGGCGCGGAGGAGGTGCAGGCGCTGCTCGCCCGGGGGAGCGCGGCCGGCTCGCTGAGCACCGAGGAGGTGGGCGCGGCCGTGGCCGCCGCGGATCTCCCACCGGAGGCACTCGACGGTGTCCTGCAGGCGCTCACCGCCGCCGGGATCGCCCTCGTCGACCCCGAGGAGGAGGCCGACGAGCCGGCCCAGGAGGTCGCGGCAGGTCCGACCAGCGACCCGGTCCGGCTCTACCTGCGCGAGATCGGCCGGGTGCCGCTGCTCAGCGCCGCCGACGAGGTCGAGCTGGCCAAGGCGATCGAGGCCGGCGTCCTCGCCGCCGAGAAGCTGTCCGTGCAGCCGCGCCTGTCCGAGGCCGCGCGGCGCGACCTGACCCTGGTGCAGGTCGCCGGGGTGCGCGCCAAGCGGCGCCTGGTGGAGGCCAACCTGCGCTTGGTCGTGAGCATCGCCAAGCGCTACGTCGGGCGCGGGATGGCCTTCCTCGATCTCATCCAGGAGGGCAACCTCGGGCTGATCCGCGCGGTCGAGAAGTTCGACTACACCAAGGGCTTCAAGTTCTCCACCTACGCCACCTGGTGGATCCGCCAGGCGATCACCCGCGCCATCGCCGACCAGGCCCGCACGATCCGGATCCCGGTGCACATGGTCGAGACCATCAACAAGGTGGTGCGGCTGCAGCGCCAGATGCTGCAGGACCTCGGCCGCGAGCCGACGCCTCAGGAGCTCGGCGCCGCGCTCGACCTGCCGCCCGAGAAGGTCGTCGAGATCCAGAAGCTGGCGCAGGAGCCGGTCTCGCTGGACACTCCGATCGGCGAGGCCGACGACTCACACTTCGGCGACTTCATCGAGGACGCCGACGCTGTCGTGCCGTCGGACGCGGTGGCGTTCCTGCTGCTCAAGGAGCAGCTCGAGCTGGTGCTGCACGACCTGTCCGAACGCGAGAAGCAGGTCATCGTGCTGCGGTTCGGGCTCGCCGACGGTCGGCCGCGCACGCTCGAGGAGGTCGGCCAGGAGTTCGGCGTGACCCGTGAGCGGATCCGTCAGATCGAGAGCAAGACGCTGCTCAAGCTCCGCCACCCCAGCCGGGCGGCCAAGCTGCGCGACTACCTCGGCGGATAGGTCAGCGGGTCCCGCCGAGCAGCTGGTCGAGCGGCACCCCACAGGCGTCGGCGGTCGCCCCCGCGGCCGCCCGGGCCCGCTCGGCCGCGGCCTGCGCCGCCGCCGGGTCGGCCGAGCGGGCCGCCTCCTCCAGCGCGCGGAGCCGGTCGCGCAGGTCCCCGGCGGCCTCGCGAACCTCGGCCGACCGCAGACCGGAGACCCGCTCGTCGAGTCGGCGCACCGCGGCTTCGGCCTGCTCCTGGGTGGGCACCCCCGACAGCCCGGAGCCGGCGATGTCGGACACGATCCCGGCGCAGTCGGTGACCGTCGTCACCGCGTCACGGGTCTCGCTGCACCCGGCGGTGAGCAGAGCGAGCGGCAGCAGTGCCGGGAGCAGGCGTCGGGTCGACATCACGGGGAGGGGGATCGGCACCGCTCCAGTCTGCCGCCTACGCTGAGCGGGTGCCGTTGCTCGCCCGCCTGCTGCCGCGCCGCCCCCGCCTGCCGGAGGCTGTTCGGGGGGTCGCGCTGCTTCCCGGTGAGCGCCGGCTGGCCTACGGCCTCACCCCGGCCGGCGAGGCGGTGGTGGCGACCGACCTGGCGCTGCACCTGCCGCGCTCGGGCCGGGTGGAGTGGGCTGACATCGAGAAGGCGACCTGGCGGCGGCCCCAGCTCACCGTGGTCCGGGTCGCCCGGGTCGAGGGCACCGGACCGCGCGAGGCGCTCGAGCTCGTCGAGGACGACCGGCTCGCCGACGTCGTCCGCTCGCAGGTGACGGCCAGCATCGGCTGGTCCGACCATGTCCGGCTGGCCCCCGCGGGCGGGGTGCGCGTCGTCGGTCGCCGGCGGCCAGGTCGGGAGCTGCTGGACTGGCAGCTGGTGTTCGACGAGGGCACCGACCCCGACGACGCGGCGCTGCACGCCCAGGCCGCGGCGGTCGTCGATCGGGCCCGCCGCACCATCGGCTGAGCGCCGCTCAGGGACGCCGGGTTGCGCGCGTGGTGGCCGCACCGGCGGCCACCACGAGTCCGGCGGCCAGGGCGACCGGCCAGGTGGGCACGGGCTCGGCCGGGGTAGCCAGCGGCGCGGCCGCCGGCGGGGGAGCAGCCTGGGGGGCCGGGACCTGCTCGGGCGGCGACGCCGCTGCCGGCGGCGGCAGCGGCGGCAGCGGCGGGAGGCTGGCGGTCGCCGTCTCCGGGCTGGCCGGCGCCACCGGCGCGGGCGGTGCGGGGGGCGCCGGTGCGGCCGGCGCTGTCGGTCGCTCGGGCGCCACGGTGACCGGCGCCGGGGGCAGGTTCGACTGGGGGTTGGCGGGCGGGGCAGCCGGCACGCCCAGCGCAGCGCTGGCGTCGACGAGTCCGCGGCCCGCGCCGGACAGCGGGCGAGCGGTGCTCAGCAGCCGGTCCAGCACCTGCGCACGGCTGCGTTGTGGGTCCTGGCCCAGCAGCAGGGCCGCGATGCCGCTGACGTGCGGGGCGGCCATCGACGTCCCTGCGGCCACCGAGTAGCGGTCGGCCGGGAACACCGACGTCACGCAGTCGTCCTGCCGGCAGACGTCCGGGGTCCGCGGGTCACCGCCTGGTGCGGCGAGGTCGACCCCGTTGCCGCGCTGGCTGTACGAGGCCAACGCGCCGTCCGGGCCGGTCGCCGCGACGATGACGGCCGCGCCGCCGTAGGAGTCGGCGACGGGCAGGTTGGTGTTGCCGGCGGAGAAGACGACGACGACCCCGGCGCGCGCGGCCTCCTGGACGGCCGCCGGGATGCTGGAGGACGCCGACAGCCCTGGGACGTCCGGGCCGAGGGACAGGTTGACCACGTTCGCGCCGTTGTGCACGGCCCAGCGGATCCCCGCCGTCACATCGGCCGGGCGCCCGGTGCACTCGCCGGAGGCCTCGTCGTACGCCAGGACGCGGACGGGCAGGACGGTGGCGCGGGTGGCGACCCCGAAGGAGGAGGCGGCCACGGTGCCGGCGACGTGGGTGCCGTGCTCGCAGGCGTCCGGCGCGGCCGGGCCGGCCGCACAGCTGCCGCCGAGGCAGTCGGCGCCGGGCAGCACCCGGCCGCCGAAGTCCTGGTGGGCCGCGTCGACCCAGCTGTCGAGGACGGCCACGACCACGCCCGCGCCGTCGCGGCCGGCGGCGCGGGCGTCGGGGACGCGCGCCTGCTCGGCGTGCCAGCTGGTCTGGACGGCCGTCGGCTCAGCCGCGGCCGGCAGGACCGGCAGCAGCAGGACGCCTCCGGCGAGGGCGACCCAGCCCAGCCGGCGAGGGGACAACACACCCAGAAGGTACGTGGTGCGCCTGGCGGGCCCTCAGCCGGCGAGCGGCGCGCGCAGCGCGATCGGCTCGCGCAGCAGCGCAAGGACCGCGCCCTCTATCGGGCCCTGGAAGGCGGGCGACCCGTAGGCGGCGTCCTCGCCGAGCACCTCGAGGTCCGGCGCGATCGTCCGGCCGTCGTCGTAGAGGTCGATGATCCGCGGGTCGATGTAGGACGATCGGCAGACCGCCGGTGTGTTGCCGAGCTTGTCGGCCACCTCCTTCACCACCCGGGTGATGGCCCGCTTGCGCGCGGTCGGGCTGTGCGCGTGGGTGGAGACGGCCAGCCCGACGGCGGCCATCACGGTGGCTGACCAGGTACGGAAGTCCTTGGCGGAGTCGTCGCCGCCGGTCGCCTCGCGCAGGTAGTCGTTGATGTCGCCGCTCTTGACGTCGACCCAGGGGGCGGAGCGGCCGCCGTCGCGGAAGGCGAGCAGCTCCTCCCCGCCGCCGCGCCGCCGCTTGAGGGCCTGCACCACGGCGAGCACCTCGGGCTCGACGAGCGAGCGCTCCCACAGCTTGCCGCTCTTGCCGGTGAACGCGAACGACAGCACGCCGTCCCGGCTGAGAGAGACGTGGTCCTTGCGCAGCGTCGCGAGGCCGTACGACTGGTTCTCGCTGGCGTACTGCTCGCCGCCGATGCGGAAGAAGCCGAGGTCGAGCAAGCGCACGGCGCAGGCCAGCACCCGGGTCCGGGTCAGGCCGTCGGTGGTGAGGTCGGCGCGGATCCGGTCGCGGGAGGACGCCAGTCGGGAGGCGAAGTCCAGGACCCGGTCGTGCTTGGCCAGGTCGCGCTGGACCCGCCAGGCGTCGTGGTAGCGGTACTGCCGTCGGCCCTTGGCGTCCACCCCGGTCGCCTGCACGTGCCCGTTGGCGACGGCACAGACCCAGACGTCCTCCCAGGCGGGCGGGAGGACGAGGGCCTCGATGCGTTCGAGGACAGCCGGGTCGCACACCGCCGCGCCGGCCGCATCGACGTAGCGAAAGCGCTTGCCGGCCCGGACGCGGGCGATGCCCGGTCCCGAGCAGGAGACCCGCTTGAGTCGCACCACGACGCTGCGCTACCCGCCAACGATGTTGCTCAAGGGTCAGACCTCGGGCTCGATGTGCAGGGCGGCCTCCTCGGCGGAGTAGCCGCCGAGGTCGGTCCCCACATCGGTCGCGACCATCTCGGACTCGGTGTCGCTGCGGGCGCCCTCGTCGGACTCGACCAGGCGTCCCACGCCCTGCCCGGCGCGCTCGTCGAAGGGGGTGTCCGCGCCCTGGCTCTCGTCGGCGTCGACATCGGCCTGGGCCAGCACCTCCGGCTCCTCGCGGCCGAGTCGCCCGCCGAGCGGCTCGCCCTCTGCCTGCTCGCCGGCCGTCGTACCGAAGTCGTCCACCGCGATGGCGACGTCGTGCGGCGGTTCGGTGGTCGCGTCGGTGTCGCCGCTCTGGAGCTGGCCCGGGTCGGCGTAGCCGGGGTCTGGCAGTCCTTCCGCCTCGTGCTCGGAGGGCTTCTCGGGGATCCGCGAGGTCATGGTGTCCTTCTCGTCGAGGTGTGGGGTGGTGCGGACCGGCGAGGGCCGCCTCCGGGGAGACGGCCCTCGTGGTGCCCTGGTGCGCTAGACGGTCTTGATGGTGGTGGTGCCGCTGCCCGGCGCGGCGGCCTCGATCGTGGACTTGAAGGCGTCCAGCGCCTTCTCGACCTTGGACTGCGGGTCGGCGAAGATCTTCGCGATCGCCTCGCCCAGCACGCCCGCTGGCGGGTCGTACTCCAGGCTGACCTCGACGCCGGTGGTGGCTCCGTGATCGTCGAAGCGGACGGCGCCGGCGTTCTTCACGTCCAGGCCGCTGGAGTCCTCCGTCGCCCAGGCGATCTTGGCACCCGGTACGTCCTCGACGATCTTGGCGTCCCACTCCACCGTCTTGCCGAGGGGCCCGTGCACCTTCCAGTGCGTGACGGCGGTGCTGCCGCCCTTGGCCTCGACGGACTCGACGTCCGGCATGATCTGCGGGAGGTTCGTCAGCCCTCGCCACCAGGCATAGCACTGGTCGGCGGGGACGTTGACCTCGAGGTAGTGAGCGACGGTGCCCATGGTGGTTCCTCTCGTCGGTTCAGGGACGGAACGGCCGGGCCGTACCCGGAGGGGGCCGGCGTAGCGACTACGGGCGTGTGACGTCAGGCGCAGAGCCGCTGGCGGCGGCGCCTGCCATCGTCGTGCCGGTGCCCGTGCCGGTGCCGGTGGCTCCGGTCTTGGCGCCGGTGCCGAGGTCGACGACGACGTCCTGGTCACCCTTGCCGGTCGAGGAGCCCTTGGCCTCCTTGGCCTTGTCCGAGACGGCCGCGGCCTTCTCGTTCACGGTGGCCTTCGCGGTGTCGGCGACGCCGCTGGCGGTCTCCTTGACCGAGGCGGTCGCGTTCTGAACGGCCGGCTTGCCGGCGATCTCGCGGAACTTGGTCTCGATCTGGCGGTAGCGCTCCTTACCGGCCTTGGCGCCGAGGACGTAGCCGGCGCCGGCAGCGGCGACGAGTGTGAGCTTCTTGAACACGGTTGCCTCCAGGGCTGTCGTGGGGTGGGAGTGCGTCTGCGTGATCCCCTACCCCCGCCTGCGACGAACGACGCAACGATTCCAGCAGCGCCGGGCGCCAGGGGTACGCGGTCGACGCCTCGACCTGGCCAGGCCCCATCCGCTCGGCGGTCCTCGGGCACCGCGGGGTGCGCTAGTCTCGCCTCTCGCAGCCGGCGTGCCGGTGCGGTCCCCCATAGCTCAATTGGCAGAGCATGCGACTGTTAATCGCAGGGTTTCTGGTTCAAGTCCAGATGGGGGAGCCT
>JBBSLB010000080.1:0-10218 GCA_038255675.1 Mycobacteriales bacterium | reverse complement strand
GTGCCGAGGTCGAGGTGGTCCTTCACCGCGAAGTCGTACGTCGGGACCTCGCCGACCTGCTCGAGCACGACGTAGTCCTGCTCACCGCCCTCGGGCACCCCGGCCAGGACGACGTTCGACACGGCCAGGTGGGCGGCGCGCAGCACGGTGTCGGCCTCGGCCTGCGCGGCCTCGGCCGCCTTGACCTCGGTGGAGAGCGCCTTGGCCCGCTCCAGCACCGCGGACCGATCCTCCGCCGACGCCCCCTTCACCGCCTGCGACACGGTCTTCGACTCGGCCCGCAGGCCATCGGCGCGGGTGACGGCGGCACGGCGCGCCTCGTCGGCGGCCAGCAGCGCGTCGACGAGCCCGGGGTCGTCGCCGCGGGTGCGCTGAGAGGCGCGGACGCGGTCGGGGTCGTCGCGCAGCAGCTTGAGGTCGATCACCCCCGCGAGGCTACCGGCGGGCCGGGAAGCGCCCGGTCCGCGCTGTCGAGCCACGACTGCGCCAGGTCCAGGCGCGCGACGGTGGCACGCTGCCAGTCGGCCTGCTGCACGCGGTGCGGTCCGGTCGCGAGCGAGAGCACGACGCCGGCTACCCGCGCGCGCAGCTCCTGCGGGTCGACGGTGCACGCGAAGGCGCTCAGCCACTGCCCGCCCAGGGCGTGGCTCGTCGCGCGGTGCACCGGCTCCATCTGCGCGAGCACGCCGACGTGCGCGAGCAGGCAAGCAAGGTCGTCCGCCCGCCGCCCCGGACCGGCGGTGTCGACGTCGAGCAGCCCGGTGACCCGGGGGCCGTCGAGCAGCAGCTGCGTCTCGTAGAAGTCTCCGTGGGTCGGCGCGTCGGCAGGCCGCCCCTCGGTGAGTGCCTGCACGCGGCCGGCGAGATCGGCGGCGCGACCGGACTCGGCAGGAAGCGCGGACCCCAGGACCCGGGCGTAGTGCTCGACCGCGTCGGTCCAGGAGCGGCGCAGCGGCAGGTCGCACACCTCGACGGGCAGCCGGTCGAGCAGACCGACCAGCGTGGCGCCGTCCGGCGACGGGTGACCGCCCTCGCGCAGCCGGGTGCGCAGCGTTGCGCCGGGCAGTGCCTCCAGCACGAGCAACCCGTCGTCGCTCCACCCCAGGCTTCGCGGCACCGGCAGGCCCGCGGCGAGCAGCAGCCTGTGCCGGTGGTGCAGCGCCGCGACGGCCTTGGGCCGCAGCACCTTGAGGAACAGCCGCACCCCGTCGCCGCGCACCTCGACGACCGCGCGCCGACGCGGGCGGTAGGACCGGACGTCCAGCCGAAGGCCCGTGGTGCGCACGCCGTACGACGCGAGCAGCGCGCGGACGGCCGCCTCGTCGGTAGCGGTGGCCAGCGCGGGCAGCCCGGGGTCGAGCGGGAAGCGCCACACCGCGACGGTCGTGCCACCGTCCGACAGCGTGAGGACACCAGGCGGCACAGCACCAGGCGTGCGCAGTCCGGTGCTCGCCCCGAGCACCTGCCGGGCGGTGCCACCTGGCCCGCGGACCGTCGCGTCGTACGCCACGGTGGTGCTGGAGCCGGGGCGGTGGTCGACCTGGCGGACCCGCCAGCTGACGAGCTCCTCGCCGCTGGTGTCGAGCGCGGCGGCGAGCAGGTCCTCGGCGTCGGGACCGGTGAGCAGCACCAGCCCGTCGTCGCCGCCCATGGGCGCCACTGTGCCGGGTGGTCGTGAGGCCCGCATGAGCAACCGGTGAGAACGCTCTTATCCGGCCGCCGCGCTCAACGCCCCTCGCGCAGTCCCGTCAACCAGGCGGCGGCGGCGCCGTAGTCGCCGTCGGTCGTCCCGGCGGGCACCTGCGCCGCCACCCCGTCGGCCCGGGGGTAGCTGCCGAGCACCCGCACGTCGGCGCAGGTGCGGTGCAGCGCGGCCAGCGCCTCGCCCACGCGCGCCTCGGCAAGGTGGCCGTCGCAGTCGATGGAGAAGAAGTAGCGGCCGAGCCCGTCGCCGCTGGGCCTGGACTCGATCCGGGTGAGGTTGATGCCGCGCACCGCGAACTCTGTCAGCAGCGCGAGCAAGGCACCGGCGTGGTCGTCGGCGATGAAGGCGAACAGCGTCGTGCGGTCGGCGCCGGTCGGGGCGGGCGGTGGTCCGGGCTGCGCCACCAGCACGAAGCGGGTGACGGCGCCCTCGTTGTCCTGCACGTCCTCGGCCAGCGCCACCAGCCCGTAGTGCCCGGCCGCGAGGGGCGCGGCCACGGCCGCGTCGTAGCGGCCCTCGCCGACCGCCCGCGCCGCCTCCGCCGTGGACGGAGCGAGCACCACCTCGGCCTCGGGCAGGGACGTGCGCAGCCAGCGGCGGCACTGCGCCTCGGCGTGCGGGTGCGTCGCGACGACGCGCACGTCGGCGGTCGTCGTCCCCGGCCGGGCGAGCAGGCTGAAGCCGACGGGCACGAGCGCCTCGCGCACCACCTGCAGCGGGTCGCCGTGCGCCAGCTCGTCCAGCGTGGTCGCCACCGAGCCCTCGACGGAGTTCTCCAGCGGGACCATCGCGCCATCGAGCTCGCCGCCCCGCACGGCGTCCAGGGCGGCGGGCACCGACGCACAGGGCACCAGCTCGGCCTTGTCGGCGCCGGGGACGCTGCGCAGCGCCGCCTCGGTGAAGGTGCCGGCCGGCCCGAGGTAGCCGTAGCGGATCACGCGGGCACCCTAGCCGCGCCCGTACGCTCCCCGCCGTGGACCGGACGCAGGCGCAGGAGCTCCTCTCGGCCGTTGCGTCCGGGGAGCTCGACCCGGCCGACGCGCTCGACCGCCTCGCGACCGCACCGTACGACGAGCTCGCGCACTCGCTGGTCGACGTGCATCGCGAGCTGCGCACCGGCGACCCGGAGGTCATCTACGGCGCCGGCAAGACGACCGCGCAGGTGCTCGACGTCGTGGAGGCCCTGCGCGCGGCCGGCGACCGAGCTGTGCTCATCACCCGCGCGGCGGCCGAGACGGTGCACGCGCTGCAGGCTGCGCACGACGACGTGCTCGTCGACGGGACGACCGTCGCCGTCGGCGCTCTCCCGCGCGGCCGCGGCACCGTCGCGGTCCTGGCCGCCGGCACCTCCGACGGTCCGGTCGCGGCCGAGGCGGCGCTCACCGCGCGGGCGTTCGGCGCGCAGGTCGAGCGGGTCGACGACGTCGGAGTCTCGGGACTGCACCGGCTGCTCGCCGCACGCCCCGCACTCGACCGCGCCGACTGCCTGGTCGTCGTGGCCGGCATGGAGGGCGCGCTGCCGTCGGTGGTGGGCGGGCTGGTCGGCACGCCACTCGTCGCCGTCCCCACGAGCGTCGGCTACGGCGCGAGCTTCGGCGGCCTGGCCGCGCTGCTCGCGATGCTCAACGCCTGCGCGCCGGGCATCACGGTCGTCAACATCGACAACGGTTTCGGCGCAGGGGTGTTCGCCGCACGGGTCGCTCGCCGGACCGCGCGGTGATCGGCTGGCTGGACTGCTCGGCGGGCATCAGCGGCGACATGCTGCTGGGCGCGCTCGTCGACGCCGGCGTCGCGCTCGACGTGCTGCAGGCCGCCGTTGACGCAGTCGGCACCGAGCCGGTGCGGTTGCTGCGCCGCGACGTCGTCCGCGCCGGGGTCGGCGCGTGCAAGGTCGACGTCGAGGTGGCCGACGACGCCGCCACGCGCACCTGGTCCGACGTGCGGGCGCTGCTCGAGGCCGCACCGCTCGACGACGCGGTCCGCCTCCGCTCGCTCGACGTCTTCGCACGCCTCGCACAGGCCGAGGCGGGAGTCCACCGCGTCGCCGTCGACGACGTGCACTTCCACGAGGTCGGCGGGCTCGACGCCGTCGCCGACGTCGTGGGCGGCTGCGCCGGGCTGCACGCGCTCGGGCTGACCGGGCTCACCGCGTCGACCGTGACGCTCGGCTCCGGCACCACCCGCGGCGCACACGGACCGCTGCCCGTCCCGCCTCCCGCCGTGCTCTCGCTGCTGGTCGGCGCGCCGGTGCAGGCCGGGCCGGTGGCGAAGGAGATGACCACCCCGACCGGCGCCGCGCTGCTCGCCACGTGGGTGTCTGCGTACGGCCCCCTGCCGCCGATGTCGCTGCGGCACAGCGGCTCTGGTGCTGGCGGGCGGGACCCGGACGAGATCGCGAACGTCCTGCGGCTGGTGCTGGGCGAGCCGCTCGCGGGCGAGTCCGGCACGGCGCTGCTGCTCGAGACCAACGTCGACGACCTCGACCCGCGGCTGTGGCCGGGCGTGCTGCAGGCGCTCCTGGCCACCGGTGCGAGCGACGCGTGGCTGACGCCGATCCTGATGAAGAAGGGCCGCCCCGCGCACACGCTCTCCGTGCTGTGCGGACCGGCCGAGGTCGTCGCCGTGCGCGAGGTCGTCTTCCGCGAGACATCGACGCTCGGCCTGCGCGAGCAGGTCGTCGGCAAGACCACACTGGCCCGCGCCGAGCGCACCGTCGACGTCGACGGCCGGCCGGTGCGGGTGAAGCTCGGGCTGCTCGGCGACGAGGTCGTCAACGCGATGCCGGAGTGGGAGGACGTCGCAGCTGCCGCGGCCGCGCTCGGCCGGCCGGCCAAGCAGGTGCTGCGCGACGCGCACGCCGCCGCGCGCGAGCTCTAGCTCGCCGCTGCGCGCGCGTCGACGAGCTGCTGGAGCCCGTCGCGCAACGGCCGGCTGCTCCACCCGAGCTGCTCGCGCGCCTTGTCACCGGTCGCCCAGAAGGTCACGCCGTCGGAGGAGCGGATCAGCTCGCCGAGGTTCGGCGGCAGGCCGAGCACCGGACCGAGCAGCCCGCCCGCCGGCGCCATCACCCGCAGCAGCGGGGTCGGCACGCTGACCAGTGGCGCGCGACGCCCGCTCACCTCGGCGAGCAGCGCGACCAGCTCGCGCATCCGCAGCGGCTCGCCCGCCAGGACGTAGGACTCACCAGCGACGCCCTTGTCGAGCGCGCGCAGCACCCCGTCGGCCACGTCGTCGCGGTGGACCGGCGTCACACCCAGGTCCGGGAACGGCAGCGCCGGCAGCCGACCGGCCAGGAAGCGGTCGACCAGGTCGCCGACGGTGCTCGGGTCGCCCGGTCCGTAGACGACGCCCGGCAGCACGGTCACCAGCGGCAGCCCGCGCGCGCCGATCTCCTGCGCCCGCTTGTGCGCGCAGGCCTTGGTCTCCTCGTAGACCGACGTCCAGCCCGGCGCGGTGCGCACCCAGGACTCGTCGGCGACCTCCCCGCCGGTGTCACCGAAGACGGCGACCGTCGAGACGTGCACCGCGCGGGCGAGCCCGGCGGTCAGGGCCGCCCCGAGAACCCGCTCGGTGCCGCGCACGTTGGCGTCGACCAGCTCGTCGCGGCGCGAGGCCGGCACCCCGACGGCGTAGACCGCCGCGCAGTGCACGACCGCCGAGCTGCCCCGACAGGCGTCGACCAGCCGCTCCTCGTCGGACAGGTCACCCTCGACCAGGTCGCAGCCGAGCTCGCTCAGCCGCACCGCCGCCGCTGCCTCCGGGTCGCGGACGAGGGCGCGAACGGCGTCGCCGCGTGCGAGCAGGAGGCGCGCCACCTCGCCGCCGAGGAAGCCGGTGCCACCGGTCAGGAAGACGCGCATCCGCGGACAGTACGCCGTCCGTGACCTTCCCGTGACCTGACGGGCGGACCCGTCAGCTGCGCTGGGTCATCGAGAAGCGCAGCCGGGCCATGCCGTTCTGCGCTGCCGGCTCGATGCCGGTCTCGGCGAACAGCTCGTCGACCCGACCGGCCAGCTCCTCAGGTGTCCAGCGGGCGCCGCCCTTCTGCAGGAACGCCTCCGACGTGAACGGCCGGTAGAGCTCGACGGTGTCGCCCTGCACGCCGAAGACCTTGCCACTGATGTGGCTGCTCGCGTCGCTGCAGAGGAACGCGACGAACGGCGCGACGTTGTCGGGGTGCCAGAAGTCGAAGCCCTCCTCGCCCGCACCGGCCAGCTTGTCGCCGTACGCGCCCTCGGTCATCCGGGTGCGCGCCGCAGGGCAGATGGCGTTGACGGTGATGCCGTGCTTCCAGTTCTCCTGCGCCACGATCTGCGCGAAGGCGGCGATGCCGGCCTTGGCGGCGCCGTAGTTGCTCTGGCCGAAGTTGCCGAGGATGCCGCTGGTCGAGGCGGTGCACACGACGTGCCCGGGCTGGCCGGCCTCGCGCCAGTGGTTCACCGCGGCGTGGGTCGGTGCGTAGTGGCCGCGCAGGTGCACCTTGATGACGGCGTCCCACTCCTCCGCCGTCATCTTCACCAGGGTGCGGTCGCGCAGGATGCCCGCGTTGTTGACCAGCGCGTCCAGCCGGCCGAGCTGCTCGACCGCGAGGCGCACGATGGCCTGCGCCGCGTCGATCTCGGAGCAGTCGCCGACCGCGAGAACGGCGGTCCCGCCGGTCGCGACGATCTCGTCGACGACGGCCTGACCGGCCGCCACGTCGACCTCGCCCACGACGACGCCGGCGCCCTCGCGGGCCAGCTCGAGCGCCTCGCCGCGGCCCAGGCCCCGTCCTGCGCCGGTGACGATCGCGACCTTGCCGTCCAGGAGTCCCATGCCCGCGAACCTAACCGGGGCCTGCCGGATGGCCGCACCAGGGTCGGCGACAACCGCGTTACAGCCGCGTACCGGAGGGCAGGAGCAACCTGTCGTGTTGAACCACCTGCGAGGACCCTGCCCATGACCTCGAACCAGCTGGCCGGCGCCCTGCGCACCGGCGGCAACGCCCTCGACCTGCTGCGCAACGCTGCCCCCCTGGACCGCCGGGACCGCTTTCTCACCCTGCTGCAGATCTACGACCTGCACACCGCCCCGCTCGAGGTGGTCGGTGACGCCGCTCGCCACCAGCACGCCCCGGCCGTGGCCGAGCTGAAGAACCGGCTCGAGGCGCCCTGGCTCGCCGAGCTCGACGCCGCCTGGGCCGGGGCCGGCGCGCTCAGCCGGTGCCGCACCGCCACCGAGGTCGTGCAGGCCATGCGGGCCGTCGCGGCCCGCGACCGGCTGCCGGAGGCGTACGGCTGGCTGGCCAGGACGGCGACCTGGGAGCAGGTCATCGACTTCCTGGCCCTGGAGGGCGGGCCCGACGGCGGGTTCGACGACCTCGTCGCCGTCTGCCAGGTCGGGCTGTCCGGGAGCGCCAAGCTCGAGCTCGGCAAAAACTACTGGGACGAGATGGGACGGGGCGACCTGGCCGGGGTGCACACCCAGCTCCACCACGACCTCGTCGCCGCCATCGACCTGCCGGTCGTGCCCCGCGAGCAGCTGTCCGAGGCTGCCCTGGAGCGAGCCGCGCTGGGCGGGCTGCTGGCCACCAACCGCTGGCTGCAGCCGGAGATGATCGGCGCGCTCGGCCTGCTCGAGCTGCAAGCCGGCCCGCGCTGCCGGATGGTGCTCAAGGCCTTTGACCGGCTGGGGGCGCCGACCGGGGCCTACCCCTTCTACGTCGAGCACGCCGAGGTCGACCCGGTCCATGGCAAGGACTGGATGGACAAGGCGATCGAGCCGCTGGCCGCCGAGCGACCGGCGTGGGGACCGCGGATGGTCAAGGGTGCCTGGTGGCGCGCGCAGATCAACCTGGCCTTCTTCGCCGACCTGCGCGAGCGGCTGGTCGACGAGGCCGCTGTGGCCTGACGGGTGTCCCGGACGGGCCTAGGGTGCAGGCCATGACCGCGAACGCGTCGTCCCCGCACCGCGTCGCCAGCGAGGTGGGCCGGCTGCGCAGCGTCGTGCTGCACCGCCCGGGCGCGGAGCTGTCCCGGCTCACCCCGCGCAACAGCGCCGACCTGCTCTTCGACGGCCTGCCGTGGGTGGCCCGCGCGCAGGAGGAGCACGACGGCTTCGCGCAGGCGCTGCGCGACCGCGGCGTCGAGGTGCTCTACCTCACCGAGCTGCTCGTGCAGACCCTGGACTCCGCGCAGGCCCGCGAGGAGGTCGTCCGCTCGGCGGTCGCGCCGACCGAGGTCGGGCCGTCGCTGGCGTCGGTGCTCACGGCCTGGCTGCTCGACCTGTCGAGCGAGGAGCTGGCCGGCGTGCTGGGCGCCGGGCTCACCCACGACGAGCTGCCGTCGCACGGCCCGGACGGCGTCGTCGCGCGGCTGGCCGGTCCCGGCGACTTCGTCGTACGACCGCTGCCGAACCTGCTCTTCACCCGCGACTCCGCCGTCTGGGTCGACGATCACGTAGCGATCACCAGCCCGTCGATGCACGCCCGGCAGCGCGAGCGCGCCCTCACCGGGGCGATCTACCGCCATCACCCGCGCTTCGCCGGCACCCCGCTGCTCTACGGCGGCAGCAAGGAGGAGGCGTGGTTCGAGGGCGGTGACGTCCTCGTGATGAGTCCCGGCGTGGTCGCCGTCGGTACCGGTCAGCGCACCACCCCCGCCGGGGTGGAGGCGTTCGCGCTGCGCGCGTTCGAGGCCGGCATCGCCCACACCGTGCTCGCCGTCCCGATCGCGCAGGAACGGGCGACGATGCACCTGGACACGATCTGCACGATGGTCGACCGCGACTCGGTGGTGATGTTCCCGGCGGTGGCCGACACGCTGTCCGCCTACACCGTGACGCCGCACGCCGAGCACGGGCTCGCGGTCAGCGCCCCGCAGCCCTTCCTCGTCGCGGCCGCCGCCGCGATGGGCCTGGACCGGCTGCGCACCATAGACACCGGCCTCGACCCCGTCACCGCCGAGCGCGAGCAGTGGGACGACGGCAACAACACCCTCGCCCTCGAGCCCGGGCTGGTGGTGGCGTACGAGCGCAACACCGAGACCAACGACCGGCTGGAGAAGTCCGGCATCGAGGTCGTACGCATCGCCGGCAGCGAGCTCGGCAGCGGGCGGGGCGGCCCGCGCTGCATGAGCTGCCCGGTGTCGCGTGACCCGTTGCCCGACTAGTTCAGCGTCAGCTGCCGGCTGAGCAGCCCGGAACGCGCCCGGCGCTGCTCCCCGGTGAGCGGCGCGCTGTCGGCCAGCGCCTCGTCGAGGCGGGCGCGCAGGGCCGCGACCGGCTCCTCCAGCTCGCCCGGCTCCCGGTCGTACGGCAGGTCCCACACCGGCACGAGCAGGCCATGGGCGCGGAACGACCCGACGTAGCGGGTGTCCGGGCCGATCACGAGCCCACCGCCGACGGCCAGCCGGGACAGCGCGTCGAGCAGCGGGTCCTCGTCCTCGGGCAGCACCCAGCGCAGGTGGGTGCGCGCCTTCATCCGGCACCAGTACGCCGATTGCACCCCCTCGAGCAGGGCAGTCGGCACGACGGAGGCATTCGCCCGCTCCATGGACGCGGCGACCTCGCCGGTCGGGTCATCGGCCCCCTCGACCCAGTAGTCGAAGCCCGGGTGCAGCGTGGTCTCGAGCGGCTCCTCGGTGAGCAGGTCCTGCAGCCGCGGGCCGGCGCCGGGCAGCCCGGTCGGCTGGACGCTCGTGCCGGGCGCGGCCTCGAGCGCCTGCTCGAGCGCGGCGGCCAGGTCGCGGCTGACGTCGCCGGAGCGGGACTGCACCTGCAGGCCGAGGAAGACCTTGCCGTCGGCCCGGACCATCGCCGGCCAGGCGAGCGGCAGCACCGTCGACAACGTGACGTCGCGGTCGGGGTGGTCTCTCACGTGCAGCGGCGCGGTGGCGGCCGGGACGATCTCGCGCAGCGCCACCCACTCGGTCTCGTCGACCCGCCCAGCGAACGGCCGGGTCACGAGCCGACGGTCCTCGCCGGATCCCTTGCCGTGGCAGGCCTTGTAGCGCTTGCCGCTGCCGCACGGGCAGGGCTCGCGGGCCCCGACCACCGGGACCGGCGCACCGCCCCCGGTCGGCGACGGCGCACCGGTGGGACGGGCGGGGGGACGACGGCGACTGCTCACCCGGCGAGCCTAGGGCTGCAGCCGGTGGCGGCAGCACGTCATGCCGGGTCCAGCCGACCTCCGTCGCGCCGGTCGGTGCGGGCTCGGGCATGCTCGCGGGCGTGAGCCCCCACACCCCCCTTGTCGCCGTCGTCGGAGCCGGCCTGGCCGGCGCCGCCTGCGCGCGGGCGCTGACCACAGCCGGGGTCGGCGTCGAGGTGCACGACCGAGGCCGCGTGCCGGGCGGGCGGATGGCCTCGCCGCGGGTCGGAGAGCGCCGGGTCGACCTCGGCGCGTCCTACTTCACCGTGCGCGACGAGGGCTTCACGGCCGTCGTCGAGGACTGGCAGGCGCGCGGCCTGGCCCGCCCGTGGACCGATGCCTTCCACCTCGCCGGCCCGGGCGGGCTCGGCGCGCGCAAGCCCGG
>JBBSLB010000079.1:0-10401 GCA_038255675.1 Mycobacteriales bacterium | reverse complement strand
TGGTCGCCCAGCTCACCCATCCTGTCCGCTTCGACCTGTGCCTGGCCGCGGTCGGCGACGCGACCCGCGCCGTCGAGCTGGCCCCTGCGGGCGTGCTCGCCGCGCTGGTCAAGCGGGCCCGGCCCGATCTGCCTGTGACCACCCTGAAGACCGACGCCGACCTGGCGGTGAGCGCGTGAGGGGCGCGGCGCTGCTCGGCGTCGGCTCGCACCGGCCCGCCCACCGCGAGGACAACCTCGCGATCGCCGAGCGGACCGGCTCGAGCGATGAGTGGATCCGCGACCGCAGCGGCATCGTCACGCGCGGCATCGCCGCCGAGGACGAGTCGACCGTCGACATGGCCGTCAGCGCCGGTGGCAAGGCGCTGGCCGCGGCCGGCGTCGACGCCCACGACGTCGGTCTGGTGCTGCTCGCGACCTGCTCCATGCCCGGTCCGCTGCCGGGCGGCAGCCCCGAGGTGGCGTACCGGCTCGGCGCCGTGGATGCAGGCGCGTCCGACATTGGCGCCGGTTGCGCAGGTTTCACCTATGCCCTGGCCCTTGCCGCTGATGCGGTGCGCGCCGGGAGCGCCGAGCACGTGCTCGTCATCGGCTCCGAGAAGCTCACGCCGATGGTGGACCCGGATGACCGCGGCACCGCCTTCCTGTTCGGCGACGGCGCCGGTGCGGCGGTCGTCGGCGCGGCCGAGACCGACGGGATCGGGCGCGTCGTCTGGGCCCACGACGGAGGGCAGTACGAACGCCTGGTGATCGACGGCTCGCCGCTGCGGCTCAAGATGGACGGCCGCGCGATCTACCGGTGGGCGACCACTGCGCTGCCGGGTCTTGCCCGCAAGGCGTGTGCACAGGCCGGGATCGACCCGTCCGAGCTCGCAGCGTTCGTGCCGCACCAGGCCAACCTGCGCATCACCGAGTCGGTCGTGAAGGCTCTCGCCCTCCCCGACTCCGTCGTCGTGGCCCGCGACGTCGTCGACAGCGGCAACACCAGCGCGGCCTCCGTGCCGCTGGCCCTCACCCGGCTGGTGGAGGAGGGCTCGGTGCGCCGCGGCGACCCGGTGCTGCTCCTCGGCTTCGGGGCCGGCCTCACCGCGGCCGGGTCCGTCGTCCGCTGTCCCTAGTCCGTCGTCCGTCGTCCGTCGTCCGTCCATCCCCCACCACAGATCACCAGGAGCCCCCATGACCACTGCTTCCACGCTGTCCCGCACCGAGCTCATCGCCGGCCTCGCGGAGGTCCTCGAGGAGGTCGCCGGAACGCCGGCCGACAAGGTCGTCCCGGAGGCCAGCTTCGACGCCGACCTCGACGTCGACTCGCTCACCATGGTCGAGGTCGTCGTGGCCTGCGAGGAGCGCTTCGAGGTCCGCATCCCGGACGAGGCGCTCGAGGGCCTGCGCACCGTCGGCGACGCCGTCGACTTCATCTCCGGCGCCGCCAAGTGACCTCAGCCTCGCCGCGCTCCGCGGCCGTCACGGGCCTCGGCGCCCTCACCCCCCTCGGTCCCGATGTGGACGCGCTCGAGGAGGGGCTGCTCAGCGGCCGCTCCGGCGTGCGTCTGCTGGACGAGCCGGAGTTCGCCGACCTCCCCGCGCGGCTGGCCGCCACTGTCGACCTCGACGGCCGGCTGGAGCGCGTCGAGGCACGCACCCTCGACCGGGTCCAGCAGGTGGCGCTCGTCGCCGCCCGTGAGGCCTGGGCACACGCGGGCAGCCCCGACGTTGCGCCGGAGCGGCTCGCCGTCGTCATCGGCTCGGGTATCGGTGGCGCGCTGACGATCCTGGGACAGGACCAGGTCCTGCGCGAGAAGGGCCCGCGACGCGTGAGCCCGCACCTCGTGCCGATGCTCATGCCCAACGGGCCGGCCGCCACGGTCGGTCTCGAGCTCGGCGCGCGCGCCGGGGTGCACTGCCCGGTCAGCGCGTGCGCGTCGGGCGCCGAGGCCCTGGCTGTTGCGCTCGAGCTGCTCCGCTCCGGCCGCGCCGACATCGTCGTCGCCGGCGGCGCGGAGGCCTGCGTGCACCCGCTGCCGCTGGCCGGCTTCGCCCAGATGCGGGCGCTGTCCACCCGGCACGACGACCCCCAGGGCGCCAGCCGCCCGTACGACAAGCAGCGCGACGGCTTCGTGCTCGGCGAGGGGGCCGGCGTCCTGGTGCTCGAGACCGAGGAGCACGCCGCCGCGCGCGGCGCGACCGTGCACGCGCACCTCGCCGGTGCCGGCCTGGCCAGCGACGCCCACCACGTCACCGCCCCGGACCCGTCCGGTGCGGGCGCCGCCCGCAGCATCGCCGCCGCGATGCAGGACGCCGGGCTCACGGCGACCGACATCGGCCACGTCAATGCCCACGCCACGTCCACGCCGCTGGGCGACATCGCCGAGGTGCGCGCGCTGCACGCCGCCCTTGGCGACCACCGCCCCGCGGTGACCGCCACCAAGTCGTGCACCGGTCACCTGCTCGGCGCCGCTGGCGCTGTGGAGGCGATCGCCACCGTGCTCGCGCTGCGGTCCGGCGTGGTGCCAGCGATCCGCAACCTCGACGACCCGGACGACGCGGCCGACATCGACGCCGTGCGCACCGTCCCGCGCCAGCTCGCCCATGACGCGGCGCTGTCGACGTCGTTCGGGTTCGGCGGTCACGACGTCTCGCTGGTGCTGACGCGATGACCAGCATGCTCACCCGACCCCCCGGCGCCGGGACTGCCTCCCAGGCCCGCGCCCGGTTGGCGGCGCTGCTCGACCACCCGCACGTGCTCGAGGACGCCGACGGCGTCGTCGTCGCACGCGGCCTGGTCGGCGACACGGAGGTCATCGCCTTCGCCACCGACGCCACCGTCCAGGGCGGCGCACTCGGCGAGGCGAGCTGCCGCGCGATCGCCGACGCCACCGACCGTGCCGTCCGCGAGGGCGCGCCCGTCATCGGCGTCTGGCACTCCGGCGGCGCCCGCCTGCGCGAAGGCGTCAGCGGCCTGGACGCCGTCGCGCGCGTCTTCGCCGCGCAGGTACGGGCCAGCGGCCGCGTGCCGCAGATCAGCGTCGTGCTCGGCCCGGCCGCGGGCGGCGCGGCCTACGGCCCGGCCCTCACCGACGTCGTCATCATGGCGCCGGACGGCCGGGTGCTGGTCACCGGTCCGGACATCGTCCGCAAGGTCACCGGCCAGGACGTCGACGCGGAGCGGCTCGGGGGTCCCGACACGCACTCCCGCAGCGGCGTCGTGCACGTCCAGGCCGCCAGCGAGGCCGACGCGCTGCACCGGGCCCGCGTGCTCGTCGACCTGCTCGGCCGGCCCGGCACGGTGGACGGCCGGCGCACCGACGGCCCCGACCCCGGCGCGTTGGTCCCCAGCGAACATCGGCTGGCGTACGACGTGCGTCCGGTCGTCACGGCGGTGCTGGACCCCGGCACCTTCGTCGAGCTGCAGGACGGCTGGGCGCGCAACCTCGTCACCGGCCTGGGCCGGCTCGGCGGGCGCACCGTCGGGGTCGTCGCCAACAACCCGATCCGCATGGCGGGCTGCCTCGACGCCACCAGTGGCGACAAGGCCGGCCGCTTCGTGCAGTGGTGCAACGCCCACGGCGTGCCGCTCGTCTTCCTCGTCGACGTGCCCGGCTACCTGCCGGGCGTCGGGCAGGAGGACGCCGGCGTCGTACGGCGCGGCGCCAAGCTTCTGCACGCCTACGCGGCGTGCGTGGTCCCGCGGCTCACCGTCGTGCTTCGCAAGAGCTTCGGCGGTGCCTTCATCGCCATGGGCAGCAAGGGCCTGGGCGCCGACCGCGTCTTCGCCTGGCCCGGCGCGCAGGTCGACGTCATGGGGGCTGTCGCCGCGATCGAGGTGCTGCACCGGCGTGAGCTGGCGGCCGAGACCGACCCGCAGCGGCGGGCCGACCTGGTGCTGCGGCTGTCCGCGGCGCACGAGGCCACCACCGGCGGCCTCGGCCGGGCGCTGTCCAGCGGCGCGGTCGACGAGGTCGTGCCTCCGCACCTCACCCGCCGCCGGTTGATCGAGGAGCTGGCCGAGCTCCCCGACCGCCGGGGCGACCACCGCAACCCCCCGCTGTAGTGGGCGGCACAGCCGTCGCCGTGCCCTCTGGTCGGGTCGCGGGCGTCGCCTTCAGCGTCGTCGGCGAAGGGCTCCCGGTCACCGTCTTCGCACACGGGCTGGGCGGCTCCTCGGCCGAGACCCGTCCGCTCGCCTCGCGGGTGGCCGGTACCCGGGTGCTGCTCGACCTGCGCGGTCACGGCGCCAGCGACGCGCTCGATGACGGGTGGGACTACGACCTGCTCGCCGACGACCTGCTGGCCGTCGCCGACGCGACCGGCGCCACCCGCGCGGTCGGCCTCTCGGTCGGTTCAGGCGCGCTTCTGCGCGTGCTGTCCCGCGACCCGGCGCGCTTCGAGCGGCTCGTGATGGTCATGCCGGCGGCGCTCGACGAGGCCCGCGACGACGGCGCCACCGCGTCGATCCGCCTGCTAGGCAGGGCGATCGACGCCCGCGACGTCGACGCCGTGACGGACATGCTGCTGGCCGAGCTGCCCGAGGCCGTCCGCGCCCGGCGCGGGGTTCGCCTGCTGCTGGGCCGCCGCGCCGCGTCTCTCGTCACCCGCCCGGCGCCCCGCCCGCGCAGGCCGGACCGGCCGGTGCACGACCGTGCGGTGCTCGCCGCAGTGACGGCGCCCGCGCTTGTCCTGGCGCAGGAGGACGACCCGCTGCACGCACTCGAGCTGGCCGTCGAGCTCGCGGCCGCACTGCCCGACGCGTCGCTGCTGGCGTTGCCCCCGGGCGGCGTGTTCTGGACTGCGGGCGCGCGCGCCGCGGGGGCGATCGCCGACCACCTGTCCGACCCGAGCGACGAGGACCCGTCATGACCCCGGCCCTGGCCGAGCACCTCACCACCCGGCTGGAGTCAGCCGTGGACCGCCATCACGCCGTCGCGCAGGACTGGCTCCCGCACGACTACGTCCCGTGGGACCAGGGCCGCGACTTCGCCGAGCTGCCGTGGGAGGAGGCGCAGAGCCGACTCGCTGCTCCCGTGCGCGCCGCCGTTGCGCTGAACCTGCTGACCGAGGACAACCTGCCCGGCTACCACGGCGAGCTGGCCCGCATCTACGGCGCGAGCGAGCCGTGGCGGCACTGGCTGGACCGGTGGACCGCCGAGGAGGGCCGGCATGCCATCGTCCTGCGCGACTACCTGCTCGTCACCCGCGCCGTGGATCCCGTCGCGCTCGAGCAGGACCGCATGGCGACCGTCAGTGGCGGCTTCCAGGCGCCGGACAAGGACCTGCTCCACACGGTCGCGTACGTCGCGCTGCAGGAGCTCGCCACCCGCGTCTCGCACCGCAACACCGGCAAGCTGTCGGAGGACCCGGGGCTGGAGAAGCTGCTGACCCGCGTCGCCACCGACGAGAACCTGCACATGGTGCTCTACCGCGACCTGGCCCAGGCTGCGCTCGAGCTCGACCCGACCGCGATGCTGCGTGCGATCGTCGACGAGGTGGCCGGTTTCGCGATGCCCGGGCTCGGCATCCCGGGCTTCACCCGCCGCGCGGCGGTCGTTGCTCGAGCCGGCATCTACGACCTGCGCGTCCACCGCGACGACGTCGTCGCCCCGCTGCTGCGCTTCTGGAAGGTCTTCGAGCTCGAGGGCCTGCCGGCCGAGGCCGAGGCGATCCGCGACGAGCTCGTCGTCGTGATGGCCGAGCTGGACCGCCGGGTCGAGCGGCTGACCAGCCGGCGCGAGAGGGTGTCCGCATGACGGGACTCCTCGACGGCAAGCGGCTGCTCATCACCGGAGTGCTCACCGAGCAGTCCATCGCCTTCTCGGTCGCGCGCTGCGCGATCGAGCAGGGCGCGACCGTGGTGCTCAGCGGCTTCGGCCGCGGGATGTCGCTCACGACGCGCATCGCCCGGCGGCTGCCCGGCGAGCCGCCGGTGGTCGAGATCGACGTGACCTCGCCTGAGGATCTCAAGGCGCTGCCGGAGCGGGTCGGCGCGCACGTCGACGGCCTCGACGGGGTGCTGCACGCGATCGGCTTCGCCCCCGCCGGGGCCCTCGGCTCCGGGGTGCTCGACACCGACTGGGCTGACGTCGGGACGGCCCTGCACGTGTCGACCTGGTCCTACCCGGCGTTGGCGGGCGCCTGCCTGCCGATGCTCACCCGCGGCTCGTCCTACGTCGGGCTGGACTTCGACGCGCGGGTCGCCTGGCCGGCGTACGACTGGATGGGCGTGGCCAAGGCGGGGCTCGAGTCGGCCAACCGCTATCTGGCCCGCGACCTGGGCCAGCACGGCGTGCGGGCCAACCTGGTCGCCGCCGGACCGCTGAAGACGATGGCGGCGAAGTCGATCCCTGGTTTCGTGCAGTTCGAGGACGCGTGGTCCGAGCGCGCGCCGCTCGGCTGGGACGTCAAGGACCCCGAGCCGGTCGCGCGCACCTGCGTCGCGCTGCTGTCGGACTGGTTTCCGGCGACGACCGGCAGCATCGTCTACGTCGACGGGGGCTTCAGCGCCATCGGCGTCTGAGCGCGACACCCCTGCCGTCCTCTAACCTGCCGCGCTATGGACGAGGCCCGGCTCCGCACGCACGTCGACCCGGGCAGCGACTCCTTCGCCCGCAGCGCGGCGGCGATGAGCGCGCTGACCGGGGAGCTGCAGGACCGGCTCGCGACGGTCCGCCTCGGCGGTCCGCAGGCCAGCCGCGAGCGGCACGTCGCCCGCGGCAAGCTGCTCCCGCGCGATCGCGTCGACGCGCTGCTCGACCCCAGCAGCCCCTTCCTCGAGCTGTCGCCGCTCGCCGCCAGCGGGATGTACGGCGATGAAGCGCCCGGCGCCGGGATCATCACCGGTGTCGGCCGGGTGTCGGGCCGTGAGTGCGTGGTCGTCGCCAACGACGCGACCGTCAAGGGCGGCACCTACTACCCGATGACGGTCAAGAAGCACCTGCGCGCGCAGGAGGTGGCTCTGCACAACCGGCTGCCGTGCGTCTACCTCGTGGACAGCGGCGGTGCCTTCCTGCCGCGCCAGGACGAGGTCTTTCCCGACCGCGAGCACTTCGGCCGGATCTTTTTCAACCAGGCGACGATGAGCGCGCAGGGCATCGCCCAGGTGGCCGCCGTGCTCGGGAGCTGCACGGCCGGCGGCGCCTACGTCCCGGCCATGGCCGACGAGGCCGTCATCGTCAAGGACCAGGGCACCATCTTCCTCGGTGGTCCGCCGCTGGTGAAGGCCGCGACCGGTGAGGTCGTCAGCGCCGAGGACCTCGGTGGCGGCGCGTTGCACAGCCGCACCTCCGGCGTCACCGACCACCTCGCCGACGACGACGACCATGCGCTGCGCATCGTGCGGAGGATCGTCGCGACGCTCGGACCACGGACCCCGGCGCCGTGGGACGTGAGGGTGCCCGAGGAGCCGGTGCTCGACCCGGCCGAGCTGCTCGGCGTCGTGCCGGCTGACGCGCGCACGCCCTATGACGTCCGCGAGGTCATCGGGCGGATCGTCGACGGCAGCCGGTTCGCGGAGTTCAAGGCGGAGTACGGCGCGACGCTGGTCACCGGCTTCGCCCACGTTCACGGTCATCCGGTCGGCATCATCGCCAACAACGGCGTGCTGTTCAGCGAGTCGGCCGTCAAGGGGGCGCACTTCATCGAGCTGTGCGACAAGCGCTCGATCCCCCTGCTGTTCCTGCAGAACATCACCGGCTTCATGGTCGGGCGGGAGTACGAAGCGGGTGGTATCGCCAAGCACGGCGCCAAGATGGTGACCGCTGTCGCGTGCGCCCGCGTGCCGAAGCTGACCGTCGTCATCGGCGGCTCGTTCGGCGCCGGCAACTACTCGATGTGCGGCCGGGCCTACTCCCCGCGCTTCCTGTGGATGTGGCCCAACGCGCGCATCTCGGTGATGGGCGGTGACCAGGCGGCCTCCGTGCTCGCCGCGGTCGCGAAGGAGGGCACCGACCTCGAGACGATGCAGGCGCAGGTCCGCCAGCAGTACGAGGAGCAGGGCAACCCGTACTACTCCACCGCGCGGCTGTGGGACGACGGGGTCATCGACCCGCTCGACACGCGTACGACCATCGGTCTGGCGCTGGGCGCGTGCGCGAATGCACCGCTCGCGCCGGTCTCCTACGGCGTCTTCAGGATGTGACCGGGATGTTCGAGACCGTGCTCATCGCCAACCGCGGCGAGATCGCCGTGCGCATCACCCGGACGCTGCGCCGGCTGGGCATCCGCTCCGTGGCGGTCTACAGCGACGCCGACGCCGGAGCGCGGCATGTGCGTGAGGCCGACGTCGCCGTCCGACTCGGCCCGGCGGCGGCGCGGGAGTCCTACCTCAGCGTCGAGCGGCTGCTCGAGGCCGCGGCGCGGACCGGCGCGCAGGCCGTCCATCCCGGCTACGGCTTCCTGGCCGAGAACACCGCTTTCGCCCGCGCCTGCGCGGGCGCCGGGCTGGTCTTCGTCGGGCCGCCGGCCAGCGCCGTCGAGGTGATGGGCGACAAGATCCGCGCCAAGCAGACAGTGAGCGCCGCCGGCGTGCCGGTCGTGCCGGGCCGCACCGACCTCGGCATGACCGACGCCGACCTGGTGGAGGCCGCGGACGAGGTCGGCTACCCCGTGCTGGTGAAGCCGTCCGCCGGGGGCGGTGGCAAGGGCATGCGCCTGGTGCACGAGAAGTCCATGCTGGCAGAGGCTCTCGTCTCCGCCCGCCGAGAGGCGGCGTCCAGCTTCGGCGACGACACGCTCTTCCTCGAGCGGTTCGTCCTGTCGCCACGGCACATCGAGGTGCAGGTGCTCGCCGACGCCCACGGCACAACTGTCCACCTCGGCGAGCGCGAGTGCAGCCTCCAGCGGCGGCACCAGAAGGTCGTCGAGGAGGCGCCGTCGGTGCTGCTCGACGCGGCGCAGCGGGCGCGCTACGGCGATCTGGCGGTCGCGACGGCGCGCGCCGTGGGCTACACCGGCGCCGGGACCGTCGAGTTCATCGTCCCGGGCGACGCCCCTGACGAGCCGTTCTTCATGGAGATGAACACCCGGCTGCAGGTCGAGCACCCGGTCACCGAGCTCGTCACGGGGCTCGACCTCGTCGAGCAGCAGCTGCGCGTCGCGGCCGGCGAGCCGCTGTCCTTCGGCCAGGACGACGTGCGCCTGGACGGCCACGCCGTCGAGGTGCGTGTCTACGCCGAGGACCCCGCCCGCGGCTTCCTGCCGACCGGGGGACCGGCGCTACTCGTGCGCGAACCGGCCGAGGACGGCGTGCGGGTCGACAGCTCGCTCCTGGAGGGCACCGCGGTCGGCACGACCTACGACCCGATGCTCAGCAAGGTCGTGGCCTGGGGCCCGGACCGCGCCACTGCGCTGGCGTCGCTGGACCGTGCGCTCGCGGCGAACGTCGTGCTCGGCGTCGGCACGAACACAGCCTTCCTGCGCCGGCTGCTGCAGCACCCGGACGTGCGCGCCGGCCAGCTCGACACCGGGCTGATCGAGCGCGAGCTGGACGGCCTGGTCAGCGGGGACGTGCCGGTCGAGGTGCACGCCGCCTTCGCGCTGCACCGGCTGCTCTTGCTGGACACCGGCAGTCCCGATCCGTGGGCGATGACCGGCGGGTGGCGGCTGTCCGGCGCGGCCGCCACCGCGTGGACCGTCGCGGGTCCGGACGGCGCGCGGCTGCCTGTAGCGGTGACGGGCACACCGTCGGCGGCCCGGGTCGTCGTGGGCGACCGCGAGCTGGCCGCGTCGGCCGAGCGGCTGCCCGACGGGTTGCTGCTGACCGTCGACGGCAGCACCCGCCGGGTGCTTGCCGCAACCGATGGAGCGACCACCTGGCTGCACCTGGACGGCACGGCGCACGCGGTCGTCGAGCTGGCGCCGGAGCACCGCGGAGCGGGCGCCGGCTCCCACGACGGCGACGTCCGCAGTCCGATGCCCGGCGCGGTCATCGCGGTGCGCACGGCGGTCGGCGACGAGGTCACCACCGGGGACGTGCTGCTCGTCGTCGAGGCGATGAAGATGGAGCACGCGCTCACCGCGCCGGTCGACGGCGCCGTGAGCGAGCTGTCGGTACGGGTCGGCGACCAGGTCGCCGTCGACCAGCTGCTCGCCGTCGTGACGCCCGCAGCGGCAGCGGACGCCACGCGGTAGGGCCACCGGACGCAACGGATCGCCACCTTGCCTTCCTGGACGCAAGGGATCGCGGTCCGGTCCGCAACGGAAGCCCGTTGTCGTACGTCGGGCCGGCTCCTAACGTTGAGGGGGGCGCCCGCCCAGACCTCGCACCGTCCAGGAGCGCCCCGTGACCGTCCTCGAGACCCGCCCTGCCCAGGTCGGCCGCACCGCCACCCGCCGCCGCTATCTCATGTGCCGGCCGGACCACTTCGAGGTCCGCTACGCCATCAACCCGTGGATGGACCCGTCGACGCCC
>JBBSLB010000078.1:0-10408 GCA_038255675.1 Mycobacteriales bacterium | reverse complement strand
GAACTGCCGGGAGTCGACAGGCGCGCGAGGACCACGACCGTTGCCCTGAGCCTTGCGCTCCTGCAAGCCGGTTGCGGGGGAGGGGACGACGACGCCTCGGCGCCGGCAGCGCCGCCGCTGCTGCCGATCCCGGGGCCGATCGGCTCGCTGCCGTGACCGGGCTGTGCAGCACGCTATCCGGCGGCCCTCACGCAGGCTTACGGGGTCATCCAAGGCCAGTGCGCCGGTGCGCCCGAGGAAGCCAGCATGAAGGAGACCGGGCTCCCCCAGAAGTGCGGCCCACCCGCAGAGCTGACTACTCGTCGTCGTCGAGACGGGCCAGCCAGGTGGCGAGCCGCTCGACCGGAACCTCGAAGTCAGGGTTGGCGTCGACGAACTCGCGCATCCGCTCGGCCAGCCACTCGAGCGAGACCTGCTCGGTCCCGCGTCGAGAGGCCAGCTCCTCGAGGCCCCGGTCGGTGAAGTACACCGCTCAGACCTCGAGCGCCGCCGCGACCAGCGCCGCCTGCTCCGCCTCGTGCACCTTGCTCGAGCCGGCCGCCGGGGAGGCGCCCGCCTTGCGCGAGACGCGACGGAGCCGCTTGCCCTCGGGCAGTGACTCCGGGAGGTTCAGCGCGATGTAGCTCCATGCGCCCTGGTTGGCCGGCTCCTCCTGGCACCACACGATGTCCGACGCGTTCGGGTAGAGCGCCAGGGCGTCGGCGATCTCCTCGTCGGGCAGCGGGTAGAGCTGCTCGACGCGCAGGAGGGCGACCTTGCTGCCCTCGGCCTTGCGGCGGGCCGACAGCAGGTCGTAGTGAACCTTGCCGGCCGTCATGACGATCCGCTCGACACCGCTTGGGTCCGGGCTGTCGGGGTCGGCGAGAACGGGCTGGAAGCCGTTGTCCACGAAGTCCTCGACCGCCGAGGCCGCCGCACGAAGGCGGAGCATCGACTTGGGTGACATGACGACGAGCGGTCGCTTGTCGGTCTGCAAGGCCTGCCTGCGCAGCAGATGGAAGTAGTTGGCGGGCGTGGTCGGTGCCGCCACGACCATGTTCTCCTCGGCGCACAGCTGCAGGAAGCGCTCGGGCCGGGCGGAGGAGTGGTCCGGCCCCTGCCCCTCGTAGCCGTGCGGCAGCAGCAGCGCGAGGCCGGAGCACTGGCCCCACTTGGCCTCGCCGGCGGCGATGAACTCGTCCACGATGGTCATGGCGCCGTTGACGAAGTCGCCGAACTGCGCTTCCCACAGCACCAGCGCGTCCGGACGCGCCACCGAGTAGCCGTACTCGAAGCCCATCGCGGCGAACTCCGACAGCAGCGAGTCGTAGACGTAGAACGGGCCCTGGTCGTCGGAAAGGTTGGCCAGCGGCGTGTGCTCGCCGCCGGTCTCGCGGTCGACGATCACAGCGTGCCGGTGGCCGAAGGTGCCGCGGCGGGCGTCCTGGCCGGCCAGCCGCACAGGGCGGCCCTCGAGCAGCAGCGAGCCGAAGGCGAGCGTCTCGCCGAGCGCCCAGTCGATCGTCGCGTCCTCGACCATCTTCACGCGCTTCTGCAGCTGGGGGAGCAGCCGCGGGTGGACGGTGAAGCCCTCCGGCAGCTCGACCTGGCTGCGCGTGATCCGGTCGACGGTCTCGCGCGAAATCGCCGTCCTCAGATCGTCGACGACCTTGGCCGGCCGCTCACGCTGCATCGGCGGCGCAGCGGCCGCCTCCTTGGTGCCCTGGAAGACCTTCTCCAGCTGCTCCTGGTAGTTCTGCAGCGCCTCCTCGGCCTCCTCGACCGTGATGTCGCCGCGACCGATGAGGTTCTCGGTGTAGATCTTGCGGACCGAGCGCTTCTTGTCGATCGTGTCGTACATCAACGGCTGGGTGAACGACGGCTCGTCGACCTCGCTGTGGCCGCGACGGCGGTAGCAGATCATGTCGAGCACGACGTCCTTGCGGAACGCCTGCCGGTAGTCGAAGGCCAGCTTCGCGACGCGTACGCACGCCTCGGGGTCGTCGCCGTTGACGTGGAAGATCGGGGCCTGGACCATCCGCGCAACGTCGGTGGCGTAGACCGACGAGCGGGCGGAGTGCGGGCCGGTCGTGAAGCCGACCTGGTTGTTGACGACGACGTGCACGGTGCCGCCGGTGCGGTAGCCGCGCAGCTGGGCCATCTGCAGGGTCTCCGCGACGACGCCCTGGCCGGCGAAGGCCGCGTCGCCGTGCAGCAGGACCGGGACGACGGTGAAGCCGTCCTCGCCCTTGTTGATCATGTCCTGCTTGGCGCGCACCACGCCTTCGAGGACCGGGTTGACGGCCTCGAGGTGCGAGGGGTTGGCCTGCAGGCTCACCGCGATGGAGTTGCCGTCCAGACTGGTGAACGAGCCCTCCGCGCCGAGGTGGTACTTCACGTCGCCGGAGCCGTGGGCGGTGCGCGGGTCGATGTTGCCCTCGAACTCGCGGAAGATCTGCGCGTAGCTCTTGCCGACGATGTTGGCGAGCACGTTCAGCCGTCCGCGGTGCGGCATGCCGATCGCGACCTCGTCCATGCCCTCGTCGGCCGCGCGCTGCAGGACGCCGTCGAGCATCGGGATGAGCGACTCGCTGCCCTCGAGCGAGAAGCGCTTCTGGCCCACGAACTTCGTCTGCAGGAAGGACTCGAACGCCTCGCCGGCGTTGAGCCGCTCGAGCACGTGCAGCTGCTCGGCGCGGTCGGGTGCCTCCGCCTTCTTCTCCACCCGGTCCTGCAGCCAGCGCCGCTCGGCCGGGTCCTGGATGTGCATGTACTCGATGCCCACGGTGCGGCAGTAGGAGTCACGCAGGACACCGAGCACCTCGCGCAGCTTCATCACGCGCTTGCCGGCGAAGCCGCCGACGGGGTACTCGCGATCGAGGTCCCACAGCGACAGGCCGTGCGTCACCACGTCGAGGTCGGCGTGGCTGCGGACCTTGTACTCCAGCGGGTCGGTGTCGGCCATCAGGTGGCCGCGCACGCGGTAGGCGTGGATGAGCTCGCTGACGCGGGTCGACTTCTCGAGGTCGCCCTCGTGGCTGGCCTGCTGGTCCGGCACCCAGCGCACCGGGACGTACGGGATGCGCAGCGCGCGGAAGACGTCGTCGTAGAAGCCGTCCTCGCCCAGGAGCAGCTGGTGCATGCGGCGCAGGAACTCGCCGGACTGCGCGCCCTGGATGATGCGGTGGTCGTAGGTGCTGGTGAGGGTGATCGTCTTGCTCACCGCGAGGCGGGCGAGCGTCTCCTCCGACGCGCCCTGGAACGCCGCGGGGTACTCCATCGCCCCGACGCCGATGATCGCGCCCGCGCCCTGCATGAGCCGCGGCACGGAGTGGACCGTCCCGATGCCGCCGGGGTTGGTCAGGCTGATCGTCGTGCCGGCGAAGTCGTCGGCGCCGAGCTTGCCGCCGCGGGCGCGCCGGACGATGTCCTCGTACGCCGCCCAGTACTGGCCGAAGTCCATCGAGTCGGCGCCCTTGATGGCCGCGACGACGAGCGACCGGGTGCCGTTCGCGTTCTGCAGGTCGATCGCGAGGCCGAGGCCGACGTTGGCGGGCGTGACGACGACGGGCTTGCCGTCGACCTCGGCGTAGCTGTTGTTCATCACCGGCACGTCGGCGACGGCGCGCACCAGCGCGTAGCCGATGAGGTGCGTGAAGGAGACCTTGCCGCCGCGCGAGCGCCGGAGGTGGCTGTTGATGACGATGCGGTTGTCGGCGAGCAGCTTGGCCGGGACCGAGCGGACGCTGGTCGCGGTCGGGACCGCGAGCGAGGCCTCCATGTTGATGACGACGCGCGCCGACGCTCCCTTCAGCGGCGTCGTCTGCGCGCCCTCGGCAGGAGCCGGCGCCGGCTTCTTGGCGGCGGGGACCGCGGGAGCCGGAGCGGCCTTCGGTGCGGCGGGTGCAGCCGGCTCGGCCTTCGGCTCGGCTGGTGCAGCGGGCGCCGCCGGGGCGGGCGCGGCCTGGGTGGCGGGCGCCGGCGGGGACGTGCCGTTGGTGGCCGCGGCCGGCCCGCCGTCGGTCGTCGACCCGTCGCCGGCGGGCGTCGGGGAGTAGTCGGACAGGAAGTCCCGCCACGCCTCCGAGACGCTCTCCGGGTCCTTGAGGTACTGCTGGTGGATCTCGTACACCAACCACTCGTTGGCCCCGAAGTCCGTCTGCTGGCCCGACTGCGTCGACACGCTGCGGCTCGCCTCTTCCCGGAAGTGTTGGTCCTGCTGTCCGGCCGGTCAGCCTACGCGTCCCGCTCCGGCGCTCGAACGGCTAGTTGCTCTCCTCGAGGCGCGAGACCGACCGGACGGTCGCCTGCACCTCGCGCTCGGCCTCGTCGTCTGGAGGCTGGTGGTCCTGCACCCAGTCCGACCCGGGCGGTGGCGGGTCGGGCGGCTGCTCGTCGTCGGGCTGCTCGAACGGGGTGCGCGGCTCGGTCATGCGCACGCCCTACCCCGTCCGGGCCGGCCTCCCCCTGCTGGAGGCGGTCTGCTCCGGTGGCGGTGGACCGGTACCGGGTCGAGGCTCGGCACATGGACCTCGACGGGCGTACGGCGCTGGTGACCGGTGGCAGCCGCGGGATCGGCCTGGCCGTGGCGACGGGCCTGGCCCGGGCCGGTGCGACGGTGGTCCTGCTCGCACGCGACGCGCCGCGGCTGGAGCAGGTCGTCGGCGACCTGGTGGCCGAGGGGCTCGACGTGACCGGGCGGGCCGTCGACGTCGCCGACCTGGCCGCCGTGCGCGACCTGCCGGCCGAGCTCGGCCCGCTCGGCCAGGTCGACGTGCTCGTCAACGCCGCCGGTGTGATGAGCGACAAGACCGCCAAGACGCTGCGCACCTCCGACGACGAGTGGCGGCGGGTGATGGGGGCCAACCTCGACGGGGCCTTCGCGACGACCGCGGCGTTCGTGCCCGGCATGGTCGAGCGGCGCTCCGGCCGGGTCGTGAACCTCTCGGCCTGCCTGGGCCGGATGAGCGGGCCGGGCACGGCCGGCGGCCTGGCGCCCTACCGCATCTCGAAGGCCGCCCTCAACGCGCTGACCAAGAACCTCGCCGCCGAGCTCGGTGGCGGCCGCCGCGGGGTCCTCGTCGACGCCGTCTGCCCGGGGCACTGCCGCACCGACATGGGTGGGCCGGAGGCGCCGCGCAGCGCCGAGCAGGGAGCCGACACCGTGCTGTGGCTGGCGCAGCGCGACGAGGGGCCGACCGGCCTGCTGTGGGAGGACCGCGCCGTCGTTCCGTGGTGAGAGGCTCCCCCTGGTGAGAGGCAGACTGGCCAGGTGACGCGCCTGCCCGCTGCCGCGCTCGCGCTGGCCCTGCTGCTGGCGGGCTGCAGCTCCGGCGACGACCCGACGGTGGCCGGGCCAAGGTCCGCGTCGCCCTCGTCGCCTTCCTCCCCGCCGACCGCGACCGCGACCGCCAGCGCCGTTCCCGTCGAGCCCGCAGCGGTTGCCGCGCCGCAGTGGAAGGACTGCGAGGGGGACTTCGAGTGCGCGACGCTGACCGTCCCGCTCGTCGAGGGCGAGCCCGCGACCGTCGACCTCGCGCTGACCCGGCTGCGGACCGCTGCGCCTGAGGGCCGGATCGGCTCGCTGGTCGTCAACCCGGGCGGCCCGGGGGCGTCGGCCGTCGACTACCTGCAGCGGGGGTGGCAGCTGGTGCCCGAGCAGGTGCGGGCGCGCTTGGACCTGGTCGCCTTCGACCCCCGCGGCGTCGGCCGCAGCTCGCAGGTCCGCTGCGGGACGACGGCCGAGCTCGACACGTACTTCGCCGTCGACCCTGCGCCCGACGACGCGACCGAGCTGCGGGCGCTCGAGGACGCCAACGCCGCCTTCGTGCGCGGCTGCGCCGCCCGGGCCGGTGGGCTGCTGCCGCACGTCTCGACCGAGCAGGCCGCCCTCGACCTCGAGCGGGTCCGCTCGGCGATCGGCGACGAGCGGCTGACCTACCTCGGCTACTCCTACGGCACCTCGCTCGGTGCGGCCTACCTCGACGCGTTCCCGACGCGGGTGCGCGCGATGGTGCTGGACGGCGGCATCGACCCCGAGCTGACCTGGGAGGGCCTGCTCGAGGGTCAGTCGACGGGCTTCGACCGGGCGCTGGAGGAGTTCCTGGCCGACTGCGACGTCTTCCGCTGCGGCTACCGCGAGGCTGTGGAGGGCGATCTCCTTCAGGCCTACGACCGGCTGGCGGCGCGCGTCGAGACATCGCCGTTGCCCACCGGCCAGGCACGCGACGTCGGGCCGGCCGAGCTCTCGCTCGGCGTCGGTGCGGGCCTCTACAGCCGGTCCAGCGGCTGGCCCGCGCTGGCCGCCGCGCTGGCCGCGGCCGAGCGGGGCGACGGTGGCCCGCTGCTCGGGCTCAACGACCAGTACCTCGGCCGCGGCCCGGACGGCTACGAGGGCACCACCGAAGCCCTGTCCGCCGTCGTCTGCCTGGACCGGCAGTGGCCGCGGGAGACGGCGCCCTACGTCGCGCTGGCCGAGCGCGTCCGCGCTGCCGCGCCGCGCTTCGGGCCGTCGATCGCGCTGTCGGGCCTGGTCTGCGCCGACTGGCCCGTCCCACCGGTGAGCGGCCCGCAGCGGGTGACCGCGCCGGGCTCCCCGCCGGTCCTGGTGATCGGCACGACCCGTGACCCCGCGACGCCCTACGCCTGGTCGGTGGCGCTCGCTGAGCAGCTGTCCCGCGGCGTCCTGCTGACCTACGACGGCGACGGCCACACCGTCTACCGGACCGGTGGACCCGGTTGCGTGCGCGAGGTCGTCGACGCCTACCTGCTCGAAGCGGCCGAACCGCCTGTCACCACCTGCTGACGCGGACGGCGGCAGGCCGGGTGGAAGGCTGTCGCGGTGCCGACCCCTCGCCGCAGCGCCCGCCGCAAGATCGCGGTCGCCACCTGGCGGGCGCCACGGGAGGGCCGGCTGCATGCCCGGATGGCGGTCGACGCGTCGGCCGTCCTCGACTACTGCCGCCGCCAGCGCGCGGCCACCGGAGTGCTGGTCACGCCCGGCGTCGTCGTCGGGATGGCCTTCGCCCGCGGTGTTCTCGGTGTGCCTGAGTTCCGCAACCGCGTGGTCTTCGGCCGGATCGTGCCCTTCCCGACCCAGGACGTGGCCTTCGCGGTCGACATCGGACAGGGTGAGGATCTGGCTCCGACCAAGGTGCGCGACGTCGGCAGCAAGGGCGTGGTCGAGGTGGCCCGCGAGCTCGCTGCCGGTGCTGCCCGGCTGAGGGCGCGCGAGGACAAGGACTACGAGACGACCAGCGGGATCGCCAACGCCGTGCCGTGGTTCGCGCTGCGTCCGGTCCTTGCGGCCGCCTCGCTGCTCAACGGCGGGATCGGGGTGCGGGCGTTCGGCCAGCCCGCGCACCCGCTCGGCTCGCTGCTCGTCACCAACATCGGCTCGTTCGGCCTCGACGAGGGCTACGTCGCGCCGGTGCCGCTGGCCCGGGTGCCGCTCTACGTCTGCGTCGGCGCGGTCAACGACGCCGCCCTGGCCGTCGAAGGCAAGGTCGTCGTCCGGCCCCAGCTGGTGATGACGGCGACCGCCGACCACCGCCTCGTCGACGGCGCCCACGCCGCGGCGCTGGCGCGCTACGTGCGGGCGGCGCTGGCCGACCCGGACGTGCTGGACCAGACGGTCCGCTAGGGCAGTCCGGCCAGCCGGAGCAGCGCGGTCGCGACCGCGGCGACCACGACGACCGGCAGCACGCCCACCCCGCGCAGCAGCAGTACGCCGGCGATGACGACCCCCGCGGTGTCGGCGCCGATCTGCACGCGGGTGCCGTCGGCGGCGGCGTTGGTGATGACCAGCGCCGCCAGCAGCGCCGGCGCGAGCAGCAGCACCACCCGGGTGAAGGCCGGCGGCAGGGGCCGGTCGCCGAGCAGCGCCGGACCGACCCCCTTGATGGCGAAGGTCACCAGCGCGACCAGCGCGATGGTCGGCCAGACGCTCATGGCCGCCGCCGCAAGCCGACCAGTGCGGCGCCGCTCGCGACGAGCACCGGCACCCCGACCGGGACGACGGGGACGAGCGCCAGGGCGAGCGCGCCACCGGCGAGGGCGACGCCGTACGACGTGCGGCTGCCCTTGCGCAGCTCGGCGACGAGAAGGGCGAGGAAGAACGCCGGGAAGACGGCGTCGAGCCCGAGCGCCTGCGGGTCGACCCGGTCGGTCAGGACGCCGAGCCCGGTCCCGAGGACCCAGCAGGCGTACTGCGGTGCGCTGTGGCCGAACAGGAACCATCGGTCGAAGGTCCCGTCCTCGCGCAGCGCGAGGGCCCAGGACGAGTCGACAACCGCCTGCCCCTGCAGGGCGCGGCGGAAGCGGCCACCGGGCAGCGACGGACCGAGGGCGACGCCCATCGGCAGGAAGCGGGAGTTCATCAGCGCTGCTGCGCCGACGGCCGCGCCGACCCCGCCGCCGGCGGCGAGGATGCCGATGCTGGCGAACTGCGCCGAGCCGGCGTAGACGACCGCCGACATGGCGACCGCGGCGAGCGGGGACACGCCCGCCGCGGTGGCGACGGCGCCGAAGGAGAAGCTCAGCAGCAGCGAGGCAGCGGCGTACGGCGGTGAGACGCGGAGCCCGGCCCGCAGTCGCTCGCGGTCCGCCACTCGACCACTGTCTCAGGGGCCGCCATCACGTTGACGGACTGGTGGCGAGGGCGGCCCCCGCGGTCAGACGACGCGTACGCGCACCGCGTGCAACCCGGTCGCGCCGTCCGGTCGCGGCGGCGCGGGCGCCGGGTCCTGGCGTCGGCCGGAGCCGTCGGTGCAGCGCACCTGCAGCAGGTGCACGCCCGGTGCGGCGTCCCAGTCGAGGTGCCACTGGCGCCAGGCGTCGTCGCTCAGCGACGGGCCCAGCTCGGCCGGCAGCCAACGGCCGGCCCGGTCGACCTGGACCTCCACCGACGTGATGCCGCGGTCCGGCGCCCAGGCCATGCCGGCGACCGTCACCTGGCCGGCAGCCACCGTCGCCGTGTCGGCGGGGACGTCGATGCGCGAGGCGGGCTTGATCGGCCCCTGCTTGGACCAGCCGCGGGGCACCCAGAAGCCGTCGAAGCCGGCCCAGGTGGTGAGCGTGATGCGCTCGAGCCACTTCGTGGCGGACACGTAGCCGTACAGCCCGGGCACGACCAGTCGCGCCGGGAAGCCGTGCAGGACCGGGAGGAGCTCGCCGTTCATGCCGAGCGCGATCATCGACGCGCGTCCGTCCAAGGCGTACGAGGAGGGGAAGCCGGCGGTGAAGCCGTCCACCGATGTGCCGACCACCTGCTCGGCGCCGCGGCGCACGCCGGCCGCCTCGAGCACGTCGCGCAGCAGCACGCCCTGCCAGCGGGCCAGGCCGACTAGGTCCCCGCCCACCTCGTTGCTGACGCACTGCAGGGTGATGTCGGCCTCGACCTGCGGCATCGCCAGCAGATCCTCCAAGCTCAGCCGCAGCTCGCGGTCGACCATCCCGTCGACGGTGAGGATCCAACCGGCCGGGTCCACCTGCGGGACCACCAGCGCGGTGTCGATCCGGTAGAAGGCGGCGTTGGGCGTGACCACGCGCGTCAGCCCGGGCAGGCCCAGCTCGGCCGCAGCCAGGTCGCCCGTCGCGCGGGTCGTGGCCGGCGGCAGGCGCAGCGCGGCGCGGGCCATCGCTGTGATCCGGCCGCGACTGTCCAGCAGGGAGACCACCGATCCGCCGGCCACCACGAGCAGCCCGACGGCCGCGGCCCGACGCAGGAACTCCCGGCGCTGCCCGTCGGGGAGGGCCTCGCTGCGGGGCGGCAGCAAGGTGCGCAGCAGGACGACGCCGAGCGCCAGGACCGTGCCGCCGACCGCGATGCCACCCAGGGCGCTGCCGCCGCCGTCGGCGGCGACCGCCACGCCTGCGGCGACGGCGAGCGTCGCGACCAGCCCGGCCGCGGCGGCGGGGGAGGCGCGGTGCAGCAGACCGGCGGCGGCAGCGATCAGCCCGCAGACGAGCACGACCCCACCGAGCAGCAAGGGCTTGTCGAGGGTGCCGAACGCGCCGATCGCGGCATCCCGGAAGCCGGCCGGGGCGAGGGCGATGACCGTGTCGCCCACGGCCACGACCGGGCTCGAGGCGCCGCGGACCAGGCGGCCGACGAGCTCCCCGCCGACCAGGGACGCAGCGCCGGCCAGCACTCCGCAGGCGGCGGCCCGTGCCGCAGGCGCGCGTACGGGCATCGGGTGCGGGCCGGCCTGCCGTGAGTGCGGCGGTGTGGTCATGGGGTCTTCTCCAGGTCGGGCGCTCTGTCGACGTTCGGGTCCGACGGAAGTCCCTGATGGCCCAGCGCGCGGACCGTCCTTGTTTCGTCACCTCCCCGCACGGAAGATGTTCGTGTGCGGCAGGCCCGCGGATGCCTCGCGCGCCACTGCCGGACCCGCTAGCTGTATCGCTGTGGGCGGGGGAGGTGGGGGTG
>JBBSLB010000077.1:0-10412 GCA_038255675.1 Mycobacteriales bacterium | reverse complement strand
GTGTGCCGCAACGTCACCGACGTCGACGACGTGCTGTTCGAGGCGGCGCAGCGCGCCGGCGCGCAGTACGACCGGTTCGCCGCGGTCCAGCAGTTCCACTTCGAGCGCGACATGGACGCCCTCGGCGTCCGCCGGCCCACCCACGAGCCGCGCGCCCACACCCACGTGACCCAGGTCGTCGAGCTGGCGTCGGCTCTGCTCGAGGCCGGCCAGGCGTACGTCGCCGGCGGGAGCGTGTACTTCCGCGGCGCGCACGTGCCCGGCTCGCACGGCCTGCTGCGCGACGAGGCGCTGCGGCTGCTCGCCGACAACGGCGGCCGGGTCGACGACCCGGCCAAGGCCGACCCGCTGGACCAGGCGGTCTGGCAGGCCAGCACCGGCGACGAGCCGTCCTGGCCGTCGCCCTGGGGGCCGGGCCGACCCGGCTGGCACGCCGAGTGCACCGCCATGGCGCTCAGCACCTACGGCTCCTCGGTGGACCTGCACGCCGGCGGCGCCGACCTGCGCTTCCCGCACCATGCCTACGAGGCTGCGCAGGCCGAGGCCGCCACCGGCGTGACACCCTTCGCCCGTGCCTGGCTGCACGTCGGGACCGTGCGCATCGCTGGTCAGAAGATGGCCAAGTCCACCGGGAACCTCGTGTTCGCAGCCGATCTCGTGGCGCGCACCAGCGGCCCGGTCGTCCGCACCATGCTGCTCGACCGCCGCTACGGCACTCCATGGGACTACACCGACGCCGCGCTCGAGTCGGCTGGGCGCCGGCTCGACGCCCTGCGCGCCGCGGCCGGCCGGGCGCACGGCTCGACCGCTGCTCCCGAGGCCGCGCTGCTGGCGCTGGTCGACGACCTCGACGTGCCGCGCGCGCTCGACATCGCCATCGAGGACGGCGGGCAGGCGGCCCGCGACCTGGTCGCTGTGCTCGCGCTCTGACGGGACGCAGGGGACATGACCGAGAGCTCGCGCCGCCGCGCCGACGAGGTCGCGCGGGTCCAGGTCGAGCTGGCTGCCGCGGTCGCCGGCGTCACGCCGCTCGCGGAGCTGGCCCCCACGACGCACGACCTGACCCGTGTCCTGCCGCTCCTGGAGCAGCTCGCCGGCGCCGTGGCGAGTCTGCTGGCCACCGACCTCGCCGTCGTCTGGACTGCCGCGCCCGGCGAGGACGTGCTGCTGCCGAGCGCCTGGGTCGGCTTCCCGGACGACTACATCGCCCCGCTGCGCGTGCCGTACGGCACCGCCTCCGCGGGCCGGGCCGTCCTCGAGCGCCGGACCGTGCTGGTCTCGGACGTGAGCAGCTCGCCGGTCTACGGCGCGTTCGCCGCAGCCGCGGTCGAGCACGGCGTCCACACGGTGCTCAGCGTGCCGATGCTCACCCTCGGCGGGGAGCCGATGGGTGCGCTGACCACCTATTACCGAGGCCCTTTCACGCCGAATGACCGTGACCTCGAGCTGGCCGACGTCTACGCCCGGCAGGCCGCCGAGATCGTCGAACGCGCCCGCCTCCACGCCGAGGCCCGCCAGCTCGCCGAGCTCGAGCGCCGCCGCAGCAGCCAGCTGCAGGCCCTCGCCCGCGCCGCCCTCGCCGCCTCGTCCGCCGACAGCCTCGAGGAGCTCCTGGGTGTCGTCACCGAAGCCGCGGTCGAGGTGATCGGCTGCCATCAGGGCGTCTCCACCCGCCTGCCGTCCGGCTGGGAGGACGCGACGACCTACGTGTCACTCTCGGAGACCTACGCCTCCTGGCGCGACTACGACATCGTGCCCCAGGGGCTGGGCGTGCTCAACGCCGTCACCCGCGAGAACCGGCCGCTTCGGCTCACGGGCGCCGAGCTGCTCGGCCACCCGGAGTTCCGTGGCCTGCGTGACGCGCCGGATCACCCGCCGCTACCCAACTACCTCGCTGCGCCTCTGGTGGGTCGCGACGGCGGCAACCTCGGGCTGGTCCAGCTCAGCCACAAGCTCGACGAGCAGCCCTTCACCGCCGAGGACGAGGCCATGCTCGTGCAGCTGGCCCAGATGGCCAGCTCGACCGTCGAGCGGCTCGAGGCCTTCGAGGGCGAGCGCGTCGCGCGCCGGGAGGCCGAGCAGGCCGCGCTGCTGCGGGGCGTGCTCTCGGAGGCTTCCACCGTCTTCGCCGAGAGCTTCGAGCCGCGCGGCATCGCAGCCGCGCTGGTGCGCCTGGTCGTCCCGCGGCTGGCCGAGCTCGCGCTGCTGCATCTGCTGGACGAGGGTGACGCCCTGGTGCTCACCTCCTGCCACGCAGCCGACGAAGCAGCCAAGAGAAGGGCGCACGGATTCTTCAGTGCCGCTCCGATCCTGCCGGGCACGCCGCACGGTCCGGCGGCGGTGCTGGTGACCGGGCGGCCGCAGCTGATGCCGGCGACGACCCCGGAGATGCTGCGCGCCGTCACCGCCACGGACGAGCAGGCTGACCAGCTGTCGAAGATCCTGGGGCGCAGCAGCATCTGCGTCCCGCTGACCGCGCGCGGTCGCATCCTCGGCGTCCTGACGCTGTCCCGCGAGGCGCCGTACGGCGAGGGCGATGTCGAGCACGCCTTCGACCTGGCCCGCCGCGCCGCGCTCGCTCTCGACAACGCCGGCCGCTACGCCTTCGAGCGCGACATGGCGGTGACGCTCCAGCACAGCCTGCTCCCACGGGCGCTGCGTGTGCCGGTGGGCCTGACTGCAGCTGCCCGCTACCTGCCGGGCGCACGCGGCACCCGGGTCGGCGGTGACTGGTACGACGTGCTCGAGGTGGACGGCCGCACCGTGCTGGTCGTGGGCGACGTCATGGGCCGCGGCATGCAGGCCGCCGCGATCATGGGCCAGCTGCGGGCGACCGTCCGCGCGTACGCCCTCGAGGGTCACGGGCCGGCCGAGGTGCTGACCCGGCTCGACCGCGTCGTCCTGCAGCTCACCGGACTGCACTTCTCCACCTGCGTCATCGGGGTGCTCGACCCGGTCCGTCGCACGCTGTGCGTGGCCTCGGCCGGGCACCTGCCGCCGGTGGTCGTCGCCCCGGGCGGCGGCGCCACGGTCCTGGAGGTCGACCCCGGGCTGCCGCTCGGCGTCGGCGGGGGCACCTTCGTGGAGCAGACCGTCCTGCTCGAGCCGGGCTCGCTGGTGCTGCTCTACACCGACGGGCTGGTCGAGTCGCGCACGGCGTCGGTTGAGGAGGGCATCGCCCAGCTCGTTGCCGCGCTCGCCGAGCCCGTCGACTCGGCCGAGCTCGCCTGCTCGCGCGTGCTGCGCGCGCTCGGACGGCCCGGCGACCAGGACGACGACACCGCAGTGCTCGCCGTGCGGCTCGACGACCCTGGCCCCTCCACCGACGTGGCGCCGGGTGACGAGCCGCTGCAGATCGCCCTGCCCGCGCGGGCCGAGGCCGCCTCCCGGGCGCGCAGTGCGCTGCGCGCGCTACTCGGGCCGCTGGGCCTGGACGCCGACGCGGCCGAGCTGCTCGTCAGCGAGCTGGTCGGCAACGCCGTTCGCTACGCGGGCGAGGGAGAGGTGCTGGTCCACGCGCGGGTCGCCGACGGCCTGCTGCGGGTCGAGGTGCTGGACAGCAGCCAGGTGGTGCCGCCGCTGCCCACCCGCATGCCTTCGGCCGACGCCGAGAGCGGCCGCGGTCTGCTGCTCGTCGAGGCGCTTGCCGAGCGGTGGGGGGCCGAGCCCATCCCCGGCGGCAAGCGCCTGTGGTTCGAGCTCACCCCCGACCCGGCGGAGCAGGACTGACCGGCACGCCGAGGACCGCCGCCCGGCCATGTCGGGACTGCAGGGCCGCCACAGGCATGATCACGTCCGACACGCCGGGCGGGTCGCGCGTGATCATGCTGCTCGCACCACTCGAGGCCGGGTAGAAGCAGCGGCCCCCAGCTGTTGCTGGTGGCGACGACGTCGATGCCGCTCGAGACCACTCGCTGGCAGGCTGTCGCGGTGCGCCTGCCGGTCCTGCTGCTCGCCCTCGTCCTGCTGCCCGGCTGCGGAGTCCTCGAGCCCGCCACGCCCGAGCCCGCCCCCGCGCAGGCCGGCCTGCCGGTGCCCGCCGGCGCGCAGGAGGCGACGGTGGTCCGCCTGGTCGACGGCGACACGGTGATTTTGCGCGGCCGCGGTGTCGGCCCGCTGCCGGCCGAGCCGACCCGGGTGCGGGTGCTGCTCATCGACACCCCAGAGGTGCACACCGAGCAGGAGTGCTTCGGAGAGCAGGCCAACGACCGGGCGGCCGAGCTGCTGCGCGACGGCGAGACCGTGCGGGTGGAGGCCGACCGCGACCCCGCGGACCGCTTCGGCCGGGCGCTGCTGCACGTGTGGACCGCCGACGGCGTCAACGTGGGGGAGGCGCTGGTGCGCGAGGGCTACGCGACGGTCCTGCAGATCGACCCGAACGAGCGCTACCTGGCGGCCTTCGAGCGCGCCGAGGCCGCGGCCCGCGACGCGGACCGCGGCCTGTGGAGCGCCTGCGGTTAAGGGACCTCGGAGCGCACCGTCTCGAGCTCCGAGCGCTTGACCGAGCGCAGGCTGGTGAACACCACGAGGCCCAGGATCGCGACGATGACGAACAGCGAGGCCAGCGTCGGGATCTCCGGCACCCACGTCCAGATGCCGTGCGCCCAGTGCAGGACGAGCTTGACGCCGATGAACGCCAGGATGGCCGCCAGGCCGTAGCCCAGGTGCACCAGCTTGGACAGTGCCCCCTGCAGCACGAAGTAGAGGGCCCGCAGGCCGAGCAGCGCAAAGGCGTTGGTGGCAAAGACGAGGTAGGGGTCGCCGGTGATGCCGTAGACCGCCGGCACCGAGTCCACCGCGAACACGACGTCGGTGACGAAGACCGCCATCACCACGAGGGCGAACGGCGTCGCCATCCGGACGCCGTTCTCCTTCACGAACAACCGCGGACCGCGGTAGTCGCTGGTGACCGGCATGAACTTGCGCAGCAGCTTGACCGAGCGCATCTCGTCCACGTCGACGGCGTGCTGCTCGCCCTGGCGCTGATCGCGCAGGATCTTCACCGCGGTGGCCAGCAGGATCCCGCCGAACAGCAGGAAGGCGAAGGACAGCCGGTCCAGTGCCGCAGCGCCGAGCGCGATGAAGATGCCGCGCAGGACGAGCGCGCCGACGATGCCGTAGAGCAGGACGCGCTGCTGCAGCACCGCCGGCACGGCGAACGCCGTGAGCAGCAGCATGAAGACGAACAGGTTGTCGACCGACAGCGACTTCTCGACCAGGTAGCCGGTGAGGTACTCGACGCCGGTCTGCGAGCCGTAGCGCGACCAGATCCAGGCGCCGAACGTCAGGGGCAACGCGATGTAGAAGATCGACCAGCCGGTCGCCTCCTTCATCGACACCTCGTGCGGCTTGCGCGTGATGATGAAGTCCAGGACGAGCAGCGCGAGCACCGATCCGATCGTCACCGCCCACAACGTTGGCGTCGCGATCGTCGCGAGCGTGGGTGTCTGGGCGAGCAGCATGCAGGGTTCTCCTCGGACGGGCGTGCGGTCCGAGGTCTCCTTCACCCGCGAGCGGGCGACCGTCCGAGGCCGTCGTGGGACGAGCCGTACTGACCGGAGCGGTGCTTGGGAAGTACTCCCCTCGAGCGGGCAGAGTACCCGGTCCGGCGACATCTACCCTGGTGCAGTGACCCGGACGTACGAGGTGCGCACCTACGGGTGTCAGATGAACGTGCACGACAGCGAGCGCATCTCCGGGCTGCTGGACGCCGACGGCTACGTCCCCGCGCAGCCCGGCAGCACCCCTGACGTGGTCGTCTTCAACACCTGCGCGGTGCGCGAGAACGCCGACAACCGGCTCTACGGCAACCTCGGCCACCTCAAACCGGTCAAGGACGCGACCCCTGGCATGCAGATCGCGGTCGGCGGCTGCCTCGCGCAGAAGGACCAGGGCCTCATCACCACCCGCGCGCCCTGGGTCGACGTCGTCTTCGGCACCCACAACGTCGGCTCGCTGCCGGTCCTGCTCGAGCGGGCCCGGGTCGAGCAGGAGGCCCAGGTCGAGCTGCTCGAGTCGCTCGAGGTCTTCCCGAGCACGCTGCCGGCCCGCCGCGAGTCCTCCTACAGCGCCTGGGTGTCGATCTCGGTCGGCTGCGACAACACCTGCACCTTCTGCATCGTGCCGAGCCTGCGCGGCAAGGAGAAGGACCGTCGGCCCGGGGACGTGCTGCGCGAGGTGGAGGTGCTCGCCGCTCAGGGCGTGCTCGAGGTGACGCTGCTCGGTCAGAACGTCAACTCCTACGGCCGCTCCTTCGGCGACCGGGACGCCTTCGGCAAGCTGCTGCGCGCGGTCGGCGTCGTCGACGGCATCGAGCGCGTGCGCTTCACCAGCCCCCACCCGCGCGACTTCACCGACGACGTCATCGCGGCCATGGAAGAGACGCCGGCGGTCTGCCCCAGCCTGCACATGCCTCTGCAGTCCGGCTCCGACGCGGTGCTGCGGGCGATGCGCCGCAGCTACCGCAGCGAGCGCTTCCTCGCGATCCTGGACCGGGTCCGCGCCGCGATCCCGGACGCCGCCATCACCACCGACATCATCGTCGGCTTCCCGACAGAGACCGACGCGGACTTTGAGGACACGCTGCGCGTCGTCGGGGCCAGCCGCTTCGCCGGCGCCTTCACCTTCCAGTACTCCCCGCGCCCCGGCACGCCCGCCGCCGACCTGCCGCCGCTGCCCAAGGCCGTGATCACCGAGCGGTACGACCGGCTCGTCGCGCTGCAGGACCGGCTGTCGTACGAGGGGATGCAGGCGCAGGTCGGCCACGCCGTCGAGGTGCTCGTCAGTGCGGGGGAGGGCCGCAAGGACACCGGCGACCGGCTGACCGGGCGGGCTCGCGACAACCGCCTGGTGCACCTGGCCGGCGCACCGGGGGTGCGGCCCGGTGACGTCGTCGAGACGGTGATCAGCAAGGCCGGTCCGCACTACCTGGTCGCCGACGGCGCGCTGCTGTCGCACCGGCGCACCGCTGCCGGCGACGCGTGGGAGGGCGGCCGTACGCCGTCGACCCCGGGCGTCAGCCTCGGCATGCCGGGGATCGGAGCACCGGCGCCGATGCCGCTGGTTCCTGCCTGCGGTTGAGCGTCGGGCGGCGCTCGCCGGCTCGACGTCGGGGTCGTCCCGTCCCGGACTGCGCTCACAACGGTCAGATCACGATGCTGCGGCACGGGCTGTGCGGACGCGCCAGTGGTGATCGTGCGGGGATAGGGTCCGCGCTGTCCCCACCCGAGCAGCAGTGCAGGAGCGTCGCGTGCCCGAACCGCTGGTCGTCCTGTCGGGCGTCAACAAGCACTTCGGCGCGCTGCACGTCCTGAAGGACATCGAGCTCACCGTGGATCGCGGCGAGGTCGTCGTCGTCATCGGCCCGTCGGGCTCGGGCAAGTCGACGCTGTGCCGGGCCATCAACCGGCTGGAGACGATCGACGGCGGCACCATCACCATCGAGGGCGAGCCGCTGCCGGCCGAGGGCAAGCAGCTCGCCCAGCTGCGCGCGAAGGTGGGGATGGTCTTCCAGTCCTTCAACCTGTTCGCGCACAAGACCGTCCTGGAGAACGTCACCCTGGGGCCGGTCAAGGTGAAGGGCGTGAAGAAGGCCGAGGCCGACCGGCGCGGCCGCGAGCTGCTCGAGCGGGTCGGGATCGCCAGCCAGGCCGACAAGTTCCCCGCCCAGCTGTCGGGCGGTCAGCAGCAGCGCGTCGCGATTGCGCGGGCGCTGGCGATGGACCCGGCCGTGATGCTCTTCGACGAGCCGACCTCGGCCCTCGACCCGGAGATGATCAACGAGGTCCTCGACGTCATGACCGATCTCGCCAAGGACGGCATGACGATGGTGGTCGTCACCCACGAGATGGGGTTCGCGCGCCGCGCCGCCGACCGCGTGGTCTTCATGGATGACGGCCGCATCGTCGAGCAGGCCACCCCTGAGCAGTTCTTCTCCCACCCTGAGTCCGACCGCGCCAAGGACTTCCTGTCCAAGATCCTGTCCCACTAGCGACCGTCCACCAGAACGCCCCGTCGGGTGCGGATCGCCGCGCCCCGTACAGAGAAGGACCCTCATGCGCACTCTGCATCTCTCGTCGCTCGCCCTCGCTGCGGCGCTGTCCCTCACCCTGACCGCCTGCGGCAGCGACGACGAGGGTGGCGGCGACGACACCGCTGCGGCGCCGTCGCCCGCGACGGAGACCGACTTCGAGGCAGGCAGCAGGATGGCCGAGATCGTCGAGGCCGGGACGCTCAAGGTCGGCACGAAGTTCGACCAGCCGCTGTTCGGCCTGAAGAACCTCGAGGGCGACCCCGAGGGCTTCGACGTCGAGGTGGCCAAGATCATCGCCGCGGCGCTCGGCCTGTCCGAGGACCAGATCGAGTTCACCGAGACGGTCTCCGCCAACCGCGAGCCTTTCCTGGAGCAGGGCCAGGTCGACATGGTCGTCGCGACCTACACGATCAACGACAAGCGTGACGAGGTCATTGACTTCGCCGGTCCGTACTTCCTCGCCGGCCAGGACATCCTGGTCGCGAAGGGCAACCCCGAGGGCATCGGCGGTCCGGACGACCTGGCCGGCAAGACGGTCTGCTCGGTCGCCGGCTCCACCCCGGCCGGCTACGTCGAGGAGAACATCCCCGACGCCGAGCTGGTCCTCGTCGACGCCTACACCAAGTGCCGCGACGCCCTGCAGAACGGCCAGGTCCAGGCCGTCACGACCGACAACGTCATCCTGTCCGGCTACGTCAGCGCGGCGCCGGACGACTTCGAGCTGGTCGGCGAGCCCTTCACCGACGAGCCGTACGGCATCGGCGTCCCCGAGGGCAAGGAGGAGTTCTGCGAGTTCGTCAACGAGACGCTCGCCGCGGCGGCCGAGGACGGCTCGCTGCAGGAGGCCTTTGAGTCGACGGCCGGTGAGTTCATCACCCGCGAGGTCACCCCGCTGCCCGAGCCCCGCGGCTGCGACACCTGAGCCGACCCTTCCGACCCTGACGCGCTGATCCCGGGAGGGCCCTCGACGTGGACGTCGTCCTCGACAACCTCGACGTCTACGTCGAGGGCTTCACCGGTACCCTGAAGCTGACGCTGCTGGCCGCCCTGGGCGCCTTGGTCCTGGGCACCCTCATCGCGGCGATGCGCGTCTCGCCGGTCCCGCCGTTCCGGGCGGTCGGCACCCTCTACGTCACGCTGGTGCGCAACACGCCGCTGACGGTGGTGTTCTTCCTGGTCTTCTTCGGCCTGCCCGAGGTCGACGTCCTGCTCTCCTTCTTCACCTTCGCGGTGCTGGCGCTGGCCCTCTACACCGCGGCCTTCGTGGCCGAGGCGGTGCGGTCCGGGATCAACTCGGTCGCTGCCGGCCAGGCTGAGGCATCCCGCTCGGTCGGCATGACGTTCGGCCAGACGCTGCGGTTGGTGGTGCTGCCGCAGGCCTTCGCCAACGCGATCCCGCCGCTGGCCAGCGTCTTCATCGCGTTGCTGAAGAACAGCTCGATCGCGTCGGCGTTCTTCGTCGCCGAGGGCCTGCAGCGCACCCAGAGCCTGATCAATAGCAACGGCCAGGCGGTGCTCTGGATCCTGGCCGGCGCGGCGTTGGGCTATCTGCTGCTGGCGCTGGTCGCGAGCTTGCTGTTCTCGCTGCTCGAGCGGGCCGTGGCGGTGGCCCGATGAGCGAGGCCGTGCTCTACGACGTGCAGGGTCCCAAGGCGCGCCGCCGTGTCCTGATCGGCAGCGTCGTCGCCGGCCTGCTCCTGCTCGTGGTCGTGGTCGTGGCCGTGCTGCGGCTCAAGGACAACGGCCAGTTCGACGAGCGGCTCTACCGGCCGTTCATCGACCAGCCGGTGCTGTACGAGCGGCTGCTCGAGGGGCTGCTCAACACGCTCAAGGCCGCGGCGTACGCGCTGGTGCTGGCGGCCGTCCTGGGCGTCCTGCTGGCCTTCGGCCGGCTGTCGCACCTGGCGTTCGTGCGGGTGCCGGCTATTGCGGTCATCGAGCTGTTCCGGGCGCTCCCGCTGCTGCTGCTCGTCCTCGGGATCTTCCTGGCCTACCCGATCCTGGTCGGCTCCTCGCTCGACCCGCTCTATGCGCTGGTCGCCGGTCTGACCCTCTACAACGGTGCGGTCATCGCCGAGATCATCCGTGCCGGCATCCAGTCGCTGCCGCGCGGCCAGAGCGAGGCGGCGCTGTCGATCGGCCTCACCCGCACCCAGAACCTGCGCCTGGTGCTCCTGCCGCAGGCGGTCCGGGTCATGCTCCCCGCCCTGATCAGCCAGCTGGTGGTCCTGCTCAAGGACACCTCGCTCGGCTTCGTCATCAGCTTCCCGGAGCTGCTGCGCACCGGCCAGCAGCTCGTGCAGAATCTGGACAACCCGCTGCAGCTGTATGTCCTGATCGCCGTCATCTACATCCTCATCAACCTCGCGCTCAGCTCGCT
>JBBSLB010000076.1:0-10499 GCA_038255675.1 Mycobacteriales bacterium | reverse complement strand
CCCTGAGGAGATCCCCCTGGCCGTGGCCCTGCGGGGCGGCCAGGTGCACAACCAGGTCATCGTCATCGCACCGCAGGACAACCCGGCCCACACCGTCCGCTGCGACGGCCGGCAGCTCACCGCCGCCGACGGCACTCTGCTGGGCGCGGTCGTCGCGCAGACCGACATCACCCGGCTGCAGGCCAGCGAGCGGGAGTTCCGGCACGCGTTCGAGCACGGGCCGACCCCGGCTGCGCGCCTGGACTCGGACGGCGCCGTCGAGCAGGTCAACCCGGCGCTGCGTCGCCTGCTCGCGCTGCCCACGCGCGCGCTCGTCGGGCGGCGGCTGAGCGAGCTCGCAGCGCTGGAGGACCGGGACCTGCTCGCGGGCCTGCTGGACGACCCCACGCACGGCATGGTCGAGATCCGGATGCTCCGGGCGGGTGGGGACCCGGTCTGGTGCGAGGTGTCCGCCACGCCCCTGGCCGGACTCGACCTGCCCGGCAGCGACCCGGGGTGCGGGCAGTCGCACCGGGTGCTGGTGCAGATCCTGGACGTGCACGACCGCCGCAGCCGCGAGGAGGGGTTGGCGCTGGCCGCCCACTGCGACCCGCTCACCGGGCTGGCCAACCGGGCCGTGGCGAACGCCCGCCTCGCCGCCCACGCCCAGCGGCCGCACACCGACCAGATGGTCGTCGCCTACCTGGACCTCGACGGCTTCAAGCAGGTTAACGACACCCATGGGCACGACGCCGGCGACGCGGTCCTGCTGGCGACCGCGGAGCGGCTTCGGACCGTCGTCCGGGCCGGCGACGACGTCGTGCGGCTCGGCGGGGACGAGTTCGTGCTCCTGTGCCCCGTCCAGGCCGCCGTGCCGGGACCGCCGGCGGACCACGCTGCGCGGCTGGCCCTCGCTGAGGCGCTTGCCGTCGTCATCGCCGAGCGGGTAGAGGCGCTGCTCGCCGAGCCCGTCGAGTACGACGGCCTGCTGCTGCAGTCCGGCGCCAGCGTCGGCACCGTCGTCGTCTCCGGTGGGTCTGACCCGGCAGACGTACTCACCCGCGCAGACCAGGCCATGTACGAGCGCAAGCGGGACCGCAAGAGCCACCCGGGTGCCGTGAGGACGTCCGGGCCGGATGCCGAGGCCCTCCGGCTGCGGGCGCTGCACGGTCTGGACGTCCTCGACACGGCTGCCGATCCCGTCCTGGACGACCTCGTCCGTGCCGCCGCGACCGTGGCGGGCGTGCCGACGTCGCTCGTCAGCCTGGTCGACGAGCACCGCCAGTGGTTCAAGGCACGGTGCGGTCTGGACGCCACCGAGACCGGTCGGGACATCTCGTTCTGCGCCCACGTCGTCGCCGGGGACAGCGAGCTCCATGTGGTCGACGCCACTGCCGACCCGCGCTTCAGCGACAACCCGCTTGTGACCGGGCCGCTCGCCATCCGCTCCTACGCCGGCTTCCCGCTGCGCACCGCCGAGGGCTACGTCCTCGGAAGTCTGTGCGTCATCGGCTACGAGCCCGGCAGCCTTGACGACGGGCAGCGGCAGGTCCTGCGGACCCTGGCCCGCCGGGCCAGCCTGCGGCTCACCGATCGCAGAGCGGGGAACGGACGGGGCACGCTCCCCTGGCCGCGGGGTAGCGGTGACCGGCATGAACCTGCCGGCTCCACAGGCTGACCCGTCACACAACGCCTGCCGCCCGTGCGCTGTCGGCCTCGACCGGCACAAGGTGCTGACGGGGCTGCACGAGTTCCGTCGACCGCCGGACCTGTCCAGGTCACCAGACCGGGACAGTGCGCGAGCAGGCGTGGACACCCGGCAGAGGACCGGTCCCTTCCGTACCTGCGCCACCGGACGCGGCGGCGCCGGTGTGGGGAGCGCTGTCCCGCACGTGGAGGTTGGACCCCCGACCAGGAGGAGCAGACGTGATGGCAGTAGTGGCCATCAGCGGCGCCGGTGTGATCGGCGTGTCCTGGGCCAGGCTGTTCGCCAGGGCGGGATGGGAGGTCCGCGTGACCGACCCGCGCTCCGACCTCCAGGAGATCGTCGACAAGGAGCTGACTGGCCTCGCGGTGACGGTCACGCCCGGCACCGACCACGGCGACGTCGCAGCTCAGAGAGCCGCTCACCGGTCGTCGCCCGGCACCAGAGCGAGGACCGGAGTCAGCCAAGGAGGTCCAGGACGAGGTAGCCGTCGATCCGGCGGACGGCGTCCGTGGCGGGATCGTCGGGTAGCGGGTGGCCGAGCTCGCGTGAGCGGACCTCGCCGATCCACTGGTCGTGCTGGTACTCATGGTTGATCAGCGCGGTCAACAGGTGCGTCCCGACCACGGTCATCTGGTCTGGGGAGTTCACCCGCCTGCCAGCGATGTCGCCGAGCCGGGCGTGGACGCGCTCGGCGACCGTGTCCCGGAACAGCGACAGGCGCTCTACGGTCGGCAGGGCGCCGCGGAACGTCTCGGGCTGGGCCGAGTCCATGAGGTCGTCCAGCTCAGGATCCGGGCTGGGCTCAGCGGCGGTCAGGTTCCGCACCATGAAGTGGGCGACATGCGCCTGATGACCCAGGTGCCACCCGATCGCGCTGGAGGAAGCATCGGGCCGCCAGACCACCTCGTCCGGCGACAGGTCCCGCCACAGCTCATCGGTGAAGGCTCGCGCGCAGTCGTACTCCACCAGGAGCTCACTGACGGTCGGCGTGGAGCCAGCCATGCGGTCGTTCCTCTGCTCGTCGGGCCGCGTAGCCGAGACCGGTGGGTGACGGTCGGGAGAGCCGATGGCTGCCAGAACGACAGTATCCCGGAGCGTTACCGGACCCGACTGCCTGCCGACCGTCTCAGGTCACCGCCGCTGCGCCGGCTCAGCCGCGCAGCCGCTCGCCCGCGGGGTCGTAGAACGGCTGCTCGGAGACGTCGGCCGCGATGAGCTCGCCGGCGCAGTCCACCTGGAAGGGGCCGAGGAGGCCGGCGCCGGTGTCCATGCGACCGATCCCGCACGCCCGGCCGAGGGTGAAGCCGTAGCTGCCGCTGGTCAACCGACCCACCGGCCGACCCTCGGACAGGAGGGTCTCGTCGCCCAGCAGCAGCCCTGCCGGGTCGCGCAGCGCAACGAACACGGGCCGATGCGCCCGGGGCCGGTCGCGAGCGGCCTCCGCCGCGGCGCGGCCGAGGAACGGCTCGACCTTCCGGCTGCTGACGGCGAAGCCCAGTCCGGCCTCCCAGGGGTCGTCGCCGGGGCCGATGTCGTGCCCGAGGTGGCGGTAGCCCTTCTCGCTGCGCAGCGAGTCCAGCGCGTGGTAGCCGGCGTGCCGCAGCCCGAGGTCGCGACCGGCAGCGACGAGCGCGTCGTACACCTCCACCGCGACGTCAGCGGAGGGATACAGCTCGTAGCCCAGCTCGCCGACGAAGCTGACGCGCAGGCACAGCGCTTCGGCGCGTCCCACCTCGACCGAGCGGGACGACAGGTACGGCTGCGCGTCATCGGAGAAGTCCTGCGGCGAGACCCGTCTCATCAGCTCCCGGCTGGCCGGTCCCATGACCGCGATCGTGGCCAGCCCGGCGGTGGCGTCGAAGACCGCCGCCGCGCGACCTCGAGCCAGCCGGCGAAGCAGGCCCAGCGTCTTGGCGTGGGTCCAGGCGGGGGTCAGCACCAGGAACCGGTCAGGCTCCAGCCGGACCACGGTGCCGTCGAGGTCGATGCCGCCGGTCTCGTCCAGCACGAGGGTGTAGCGGACCCGCCCGACGGCCAGATCCACCTGAGCCGTGCACAGCTGCTGCACCACGGCGAGCGCCTCGGGGCCGGCGACCTCCACCTTGGTGAACGAGCTGAGGTCGAACAACGCAACGGCCTCACGTGCGGCCCGGTGCTCCTCGGCGACGGCGTCGAAGAAGCCGGGCCGGCCGTAGGTGTAGTCGTACTCCGGTTGTTGCCCCGGCGAGGCGAACCAGTTGGCCCGCTCCCATCCGGTCGTCTCCCCGAAGCAGGCCCCGGCCTCGGCCAGCCGCTGGTGCAGCGGGGTCCTCCGCACACCTCGGGCGGTGCGTGGCTGCAGGTGCGGCCAGTGCATCGCATACAACCGCCCCAGCGCTTCCTCGGTGCGTTCGTGCAGGTAGCGCCGGTTGCCTTGCACCCGTGCAAAACGGGCCACGTCCACCGCCGCGGCATCGAAGGTCGGACCGCCCGCAGTCATCCACTCGGCCAGCGCCCGCCCGGCCCCGGGGGCGTAGATGATGCCCTGGGAATTGAACCCCGCCGCGACGAACAGGTTGCGCACCTCCGCGGTCTCACCCAGGCAGAAGTTCGCGTCGGGGGTGAACGACTCGGGTGCGTTCAGGAAGCGGTCGTAGCCGACGCTGCGCAGCACCGGCACACGCTCCTCGGCCATCGCCCGCACCGGCGCGAAATGGTCCCAGTCGGCCGGGAAGCGCGCGAAGCCACCGGTGGGCACCTCGTCGATACGCCGGGGTATGCCGGCCGGCTCAAAGGCGCCGACCAGCAGCCGGCCGGCCTCGTGGCGGACGTACAGGTGCCCGTCCAGGTCGCGCAGCACCGGCAGGCCCGCGACCGCACCGTCGACCGGTCCGCTGCGGACGTGCACGTGCTCGGCGGCGTACAGCGGCACGTTCGCCCCGCACCGGGCGGCCAGGTCGCGGCTCCACAGCCCGGCGGCCAGAACAACCCGCTCGCAGGCGATCTCACCGCGGCTGGTCAGTACCGAGGTCACCTGGCCCGCCTCGTGGCAGATGTCGAGCACCTCGACGCCCTCGAACAGCCGGACCCCGCCGGCTCGGGCGAGGGCGGCCAGGGCGACCGCGGCGTGGCCGGGGTTGAGGTGGCCGTCGGCCGGCAGGTGCAGCCCGCCGACCAGGCCAGTGACGTCGGCCAGCGGCCACAGACCGGCGATCTGTGGCGGCGTGACCAGCTCGGCGTCGGTGCCGCACTGCCGGGCCATGGCCGCCGCATGGCGGAGCTCGTCCATCCGGGCCGAGGTGCGGGCCAGGCTGAGTGACCCGCACGGGTCGAACGACACGTCAACGGCCGTCCGCTTACCCAGGGTTCGATACATCTCGATGCCGTAGACGGCGAGCTCGGTCAGGGCCGCCGTGCCTCGCAGGCTCGCAGTGAGACCCGCTGCGTGCCAGGTGGTTCCGCTGGCGAGGGTGTCGCGCTCGAGCACCACGACATCGGTGTCCCCGAGCTCGGCCAGGTGGTGGGCCAGGCTGCAGCCGACGATGCCGCCGCCTAGCACAACAGTCCGGACCCGACCCGGTAGCGGGGTGTCGGCGCCTTCAGTGAGGCGTTCGGTGGGGAGGTCGGAGTCGACGAGCCGTTCCATCTGCTGCTCCTCTCATGTGCCCGCGAGGGCCGCGGCGGCGGCGCTCCGACCGGTCCGCACGGCTCCCTCCATGTATCCGCACACCCACTGGTCGGAGCCGCACACGTAGAAGGGCGGCTCGTGGGTGCCGTGCAGCGGTCCGACGGCCATCACGTCACCGGGCCGCCAGGCCGTGATGTAGCCCTGCGTCCACCGGTCCGTGGCCCAGTGGCGCAGATGGACCTGCTGCGGCTCGAGCGCGGCCGGGCCGAAGACGGCGGCCATTTCGGTCAGCAGCTCCTGCTCCAGCCGCTGCGGGGGCACCGCGAGGAACGGCCCCAGCCGCTCGGGCGGCACCAGCGCCGACAGGATGCCCGCGCACTGCGGCCAGGTGCCGCCGGTCAGACCGGTCTCGATGTACGAGGTCCCGTTCTGCCCCTCGTCCTGCCAGAAGGAGTGCTCGTACGTCAGGACGACCTTCGCCGCCGGGGCGTGCTGCTGGGCGTGCAACGCCTCCAGCCGGGCGTCGCTGACGCCCCGGACGTCGACGTCGCGCAGCGGCCCGACAGGCAGCGCGCTGACGACCGCGTCCGCCTGCAGCCGCTCGCCGGCGACGGTGGTGACGGTGCAGCCGCTGCGGCCGACCTGGATCTGGCCCACGGGGCTGCCGTACCGGATCCGACCGCCCAACGCCTCGGCCATCCGCCACGCCACGGTCGCCGAGCCCTCGGCCACGCGCTCGGACTCCCACACGTCGTAGTCGTAGAAGCCGTGCGCCCCGGCGGTGGCCTCCTTGCGGAGGTCGGCGAGCAACGACGTGCGCTCTGGGGACCCGCCGGCAAGCGCGAGCATCGCCAGCTCGCGGGCTCTCACCACGGCCGGCGTTGCGTCGACCGAACGCAGCCAGGCGCCCACCGAGAGCGAGTCGAGCCGCTCGGCGTCAGGGTGCGACCACGGGTCGTCCGGGTCGACGCTGCGGGCCAACCGGGCGAACTCCTGCTCAACCCGCTCGTGGCAGCGCTGGTCCTCCGGCGCGAGCCAGCCGAGCCCGTCGACCACGTGGCGGCCCTCCACCAACATGGTGGTGTCCTGGCCGGGCAGGCCTGGGAAGGCAGCCTCGATGGTGAGCCCAAGTTCCTCAACGAGCCCGCGGTAGGCGGTGTGGGACGGCCCGACCACCTCACCGCCGAGCTGAACCGTCCGACCGTCCGGGGTGTACGTCTGCTCGACCCGGCCGCCGGGGCGAGCGCGCGCCTCCAGCACGACCACGTCCGTGCCACCGGCGACCAGATCGCGCGCGGCCGAGAGCCCGGCCAGGCCGGCTCCGACGACGACGACGTCCACTCGCATGTCCGCTCCTGGGGCGAGGCACCCCAGGCTCTGTGTCCGGGGCGGGTCGATGGCGGGCGTCGTAGGTGACGGCCACCGTCGACGATGAACGTACTGCCGGCCTGGCAGTCGCGACCCGACCGGGCGTTGGCCCCGGTGACGACAGAGATCACGGCCGACCCTGGTCATCCACCAGCGACGGTGGGCACAACGGCGAGCACGGTCCAGGGACGCCTCAGGGTCAGACCCTGATGTGCTTCCGTGAGCGGGACGGAAGGGTCAGCGGCGCCACCACTGACCGGCTACCGACGCCATCACTTGAGGAGTTCCACATGGACGACATCCGCGCCGCGTTCGGCAGGCAGGGCTTGTACCGATCCCGCGACGAACGCGTTCTCGCTGGCGTCTGCGCCGGCCTCGGCCGCCGCGTCCGGCTGGACCCGTGGCCGGCCAGGATCGTCTTCTTCCTGGTGCTCATGCTGATTCCCGGCAGCCAGCTGCTGATCTATCCAGTGCTGTGGCTGCTGATGCCGCAGCAGGGCAACGACAACCACGTGCGCGCGTACGGCCCGGGGCCGCGCCCCTGACCGGGGCGTGGCCAAGATCGCAGACGACATCGGTCAGCGCCCCACGGGCTCCAGCTCTCGCTCCTAACTCTCACTTCCCCGCGCCACGCGGCTCGGCCACCAGACCCGGCCACCGATGTCGAGGACCAGCGCCGGGACCAGCACTGACCGGACGATGAGCGCGTCAAGGAGCACGCCGAGCGCCACGGTCAGGCCGAGCTGGGTGAGGAAGGTCAGCGGCAGGGCTCCGAGTACGGAGAAGGTCGCGGCCAGCACGATGCCGGCACTGGTGATGACACCCCCGGTGACCGCGAGCCCCCGGAGCATCCCGGGGCGCGTCCCGAGCCGCTGTGACTCCTCGCGCACGCGCGTCATGAGGAAGATGTTGTAGTCGATGCCGAGCGCCACAAGGAAGATGAAGGCGAACAGCGGGAGCGAGGAGTCGGCGGAGTCAATCCCGAGCAGGTACTGGAAGATCAGCGACGACAGGCCCAGCGCTGCCCCGAAGGACAGCACTGTCGTCGCCAGGAGAAGCAGCGGAGCGACCAGCGCCCGAAGCAGCGTGACGATGATGACGAGCACCACGAGCAGCACCAAGGGGATAATCACCAGCCGGTCGCGCTGCGCGATCGACTGCACGTCGAGGTTCAGAGCGGTCGAGCCCCCGACCAGCACGTCTTCGGACACCGTGTCGAGCGACGAGCGCAGCCGTTCAACCGTGTCGTACGCAGCGTCGCTGTCGGGCGGGTCGGCGAGGACCGCGTCGAGCTGCAGCACATCCCCGGCCGATGCCGACGAGGGCACGACCTGCCTGATGCCGGGGTCGTCGCGCAGGACCGACGTCGCGGCGGAGGCCTGCCCGGCGGGCGTGAGCACGTTGAGCGGGGTCGCCGTACCGACCGGGTAGTGCTCGGCGAGTGTCTGCTGGCCGGCGATCGACTCTGGCGTGCCCCGGAACTGCTGGTCGTTGGTCAGCCCGCCGGCGTCAAGCGTTCCGAGCCCGAACCACAGCACGCCGAGCACCGCCGCAGTGGTGAGCCACACCGCGCGGGGCCGACGTGCGACGCGAGACCCGAGCCGTCCCCACAGCGTCGCGGTCTCGTCGTGCACGACACCGGTACGCGGCACGAACGGCCAGAACGCCGGGCGGCCGACCAGGACGAGCAGAGCCGGCAGGAACGTCAGCATTGACGCCATCGCCATGAGAATGCCCGCCGCGGCGACGGGCCCGAGTCCGCGCACGGCCGCGTCGTCGGCGACGAGCAGGCAGAGCATCCCGGCGACGACCGTGCCGCCGCTGGCGAGTACCGCCGGCCCGGCCTGGCGGACAGCGACGCGCATGGCCTCGTGACGGTCCTGTAGCCGGAACAGCTCCTCGCGGTAGCGGGAGACGAGCAGCAGCGCATAGTCGGTGCCGGCACCGAACACGAGCACCGACAAGATGGCGGCGCTCTGCCCGTTCACCACCAGGCCGGCGTAGTCGGCCAGCAGCACGACGAGGGCGCGCGCGCTGACCTCGGCCGCGGCTACGGCGAGCAGTGGCAGTAGCCACAGCACCGGGCTGCGGTAGGTGATGAGCAGGACGACGACGACGATGGCCGCCGTCGCAATCAGCAGGGACGAGTCGATCGTCTCGAAGACGGCCAGGAAGTCACCCTGAAGACCCCCCGGGCCGGTGACGTAGACCGCGAGGCCGTCCGCACGGTCGCCGCCGCTCTGATCACTGCCGACGAGGGCCCGGACCTGCTTGACGTCCTCGCCGAGCTCGAAGCCGTCTTCCTCGGCAAGCGGGATGACCAGCTGGGCAGCAGCGCCGTCGGCGGACGGGATGGGGGGAGGGCTCTGCCCCTCGACCGGCACGGCCGCGAGGATGGACTCCCGGTCGTCGGCGATCGCCGCCAGGTCGTCGGGCGTCAAACCGCCGGACCGCTCGTAGACGATGACGGCGGGCAGCGCGTCGTTGCCGGCCTGCCGCTGCTGGTCCAGAGCGCGCACCGACTCGGCCTGCGCCGGAAGGAAGGACTCGGCGTCGTTCTGCTGCACCTGCTCGAGGCGGCCGGCGACCATGCCTCCGACCACGAAGACGAGCAGCCACAAGGCGAGCGCGACCCACTTACCGCGTCGGCCGGTCGGCAGCGTGGCCAGTCGACCCAGAGCCGTCATGACGATCCCCCACGTCCGGGCGGGCGGGTTCCACCTCAGCCTAACGGGGTTGCACCGGTCGGGCTCCGGTGAGATCGGGTGCTCGAATCTCGCGGCGGCCGAGCAGGACGGTGCGGCGGCTAGCGCTTCATCGCCGCTAGCACGTCGGTTCGCACGCCTTCGCCGTGCTCGCCGGCGAGGACAGCGCGCAGCTCTTGCTGGCTGCGGGCGGTCCGGCGGCGCGCCTCTAGGCGCTTGAGCGGGCCTGCGGTAGGACGGGGGGCGGTGCGGGTACTCATGACAACTTCCTGGTCGCGGGTTGGTGTACACCTACAGCAACGACCCGCGGGCGCACGGTCATGCCAGCCCACGGCGTGACCCTCCGCACCCAGTAAGGGATTCCGAACCGACGATCGGCGGTCCTTGGGGCGATGCGGGCAGCGGCTCTGGTCCGGTGCGCCCTACAGGGCGAGCACGAGACCGAGCGCCTCGTCGATGCGCTGCATCTCCGTCAGCGTCAGGGAGCCTGCGGGCTCGACGAGCCGGTTCAGATCGACGGTGGCGATCTGGTCGCACATGACCAGGGTGCGGCGCTCCCGGATCTCGACGGGGGGCCGGAAGCTGGTCTCCCGGGCGCTGGTGCTGGTGAAGGCGACGACCCACGTGCTCAGAGCGAGCCAGTCGGGCTGCAGGACCACGGCGTACCTCCGGTCCTGCTGCTCGTGGCCCTCGCCGCGCGCGGGCAGCCGATAGACCTCGCCCCTCACTTCGGTGCTTGCAGCGCGGCCACGTCCTGATGGATCGCCTCGATCTCCGCACGGTCCTGCGGGTCGTCCTTGATCGCACGGGCCTCCGCCGCTGCGACCGAGCGCCGCTCGTCGCGCTTCATCGCCGTCAGGGCAGCCCGGATCACCTGATCGGCGCTCTGGCGCCGCGCTGCCCCGAGCTCCAGCAGCAGGTCCCGAGTGCTCGTGTGGACCTTGACGGTGGTCGTGTCAGCCATACGTCGAGTCTACCTCTGGTAGACCGGTGCTTGCAGGGGTTCGACGGAGCACGGTGCGCCGCAGCGCGTCGTGCGCCCATCCAGCAACGGTCATCACGGCGCTCCCGCTCACTGGCGGGGAACGCGCATTGGGCAGGGCGTCGCCATCGCTGGTCACGATCAGTGGAT
>JBBSLB010000075.1:0-10544 GCA_038255675.1 Mycobacteriales bacterium | reverse complement strand
CGTCTCGAGCAGGGCCTCACCGGCATCCTTCTCCGGCTTCCACCCCAGCACGGTGCGGGCGCGCGTGGTGTCGAGCAGCGGCGTCTGCCGGCCGATGTCGACCCAGCCCGGGTCGGTCGGCTGCAGGTGCAGCCGCCAGGTCAGCTCGACGACGCCTCGGAGCAGGGCTGCGGGGACGGGCACCTGTCGGGCGCCGAGCAGCGCGGCGAGCGTCGGCGGGTCGATGACCGGCTCGGCGGCGATGTTGAAGGCGCCAGTGACCGGTCTGGTGCAGGCCAGCACGTAGGCGCGGGCCATGTCGGAGGCGTGCACGACCTGGAAGGCAAGCCGGTCGGTCTTGGGCACGATCGGCACGAACGCCGGTCGCACGAGCCACTGCGGCACGAACGGCCCGAGGAAGTATCGGGCCAGCTCGCTCGCGGCCCCGGCCTGCAGCACGACGCCGGGCCGGAGCCGGACGACGCGGCGCTCGGGGTGCTCGGCCTCGAAGGCGTCGAGCATCCGCTCGGCCTCGGCCTTGTGCCGGCTGTAGGGGGAGGTGGGGATGCCGAGGGTCGGGTGGCTCTCGTCGACCCGGCGGTCCTTCGGGCCGGGGGAGTACGCCCCGAGGGAGGAGGCGTGCACCAGCGCCGGGACGCCGGCCTTCGCGACGGCGTCGAGCACCCTGGCCGTGCCCTGCACGTTCACCCGGCGCATCTCGTCAGGGTCGTGCGCGGGCTGCAGCAGCCAGGCGAGGTGGACGACCACGTCGGCTCCCGTGACGACCGGGAGCAGATCGGCCTCGGCGACGTCGAGGGCGTGCCACTCGACGCGCGGGTCGGGGGTGTCGGGCAGGCGCCGGGCCAGCCCGACGACCGAGCTCACCTCCGGCGCGTCGAGCAGCTGGGGCAGGAGCTGCGAGCCCACGTTGCCGGTGGCCCCTGTGACGACGATGCGCATAGGAGGGGCTGTGCCCGCGTCGCCGTGGGCTGACCCATGACCCCGGACACCTCTGCTCGGGTCAGGCCCCCGCGGCGATGAGCCTGGGCAAGTTGCCCATCGCGGCCATCGCCTGCTGCTTGTAGCGGGTGAGGACGGCCTGCTTGGCCTTGTCGGCGCGGTCCGCGCCGGCGATCAGGCGGCCGAAGCCGTCCAGGCGGTTCTGCCGGATCCACCGGCGCAGGGCCTCGTCCTGGCTCCAGTGGAACTGGTTCCACATGGTCGCCATCATGCTGGCCGGGTACTCCGCGAGGCTGTGCGGGAACGGCACCCCGCCGCAGAGCAGGTTCTTGTGCTCCTCGTCGGCGTAGTGGCTCTCGACATAGGCGATCAGCGAGGCGCTGAACGCCGGCTGCGGCAGCCGCAGCATCTGCAGCACGATCGCGTCGTCCTGGAACACCGGTTTCACGGGTCGGCGTTCGACGGCCGACGCCGTGCAGTCGACGAACAGGGTGTCGGGCCCGACCTCGACCTCGCCGCCGTCGAGCACCATGCGGTCCGTGTGCAGCTCCCGCACCCGCCCCAGGCGAACGACGTGATGGACCTGGCGGAGCACCGCTACCTCGCCCGGCGCCACCGTCGCGAGGTGGAACATCGTCGGCGTGCGGTCGCAATCGATGCGGGTCATGGCGCCGCACGCCTCCAGCCGCAGGAAGAGGTCGTCGACGTCGTTGGCCGTCGCGAAGGCCTCCATCTGTGCGGCCTGGCCGCCGATGGCGTGATCGAAGAACTCCTCACCGGGCTGCGTCGTGATCCGGTTGATGAGCCAGGAGTCGCGCGGTACCACCCAAGTGACCGCGTCGGGGTCGGCACCGCTCTGCAGCAGCCAGACACAGGTGTCCATCGCGGTCTTGCCGCCGCCGAGCACGACGAAGCGGCGCGGCAGCCAGGCGCTTCCGGTGGCCAGGCCGGGTAGGGCGTTGGGCGGGACCAGCCGCACACCGGGCGCCACCGAGAAGCGCGGCACGTGGGTCGACGGCACCGACGGGCTGCTGTACGTCGCGTCGACGATCTTGCGGCGCACGTCCACGGTCGTCGTCGCGCCGGACAGCAGCGACCGGAACCGGTGCCCGCCTGCCTCGTTGCGCTCGTAGTCGCACATCGGGAAGTACTGGACCCGGCCGCTGGGCAACAGGTGCGAGCTCATGACCCGGTCGTAGTAGCCGCTGACCTCGGCGCCGGAGGCCAGTTCGTACAGGCCCTGGTTGAGCCCGGTGGTGTCCTTGCGCCCCGTGCCGAGCTCGGTGGACCTGACGCCGTAGAAGGCCGAGGGCTGGTGCAGCGTGACGAAGGGGTAGGCGTCGTTCCAGTGGCCGCCCGGCTTGCCGTGCCGGTCGACGATCGTGATGTTCGCGTCGCTCTCGGCGAGCAGCGTGTCAGCGAAGGCCATGCCCGTCGCCCCGGCTCCGACGACCAGGTAGTCGGTCTCGAGCGCCGTCGGGATCATGGCCGCGACGATAGGGCTCGCGCCGATGCCGCGCCCCTCTCAGGCCAGCTCGACCACCGCGACCGACTCGCCCGCCAGCCAGAGCTGGCCGCCGGCGTGCTCCACTCCTGGCTCGCTGGCCAGCAGCACCGCCTGCGGGCTGGCGCTCAGGGGTACCGACCGGCGCTCGCCGCCCAGGTTGACCACGACAGCCACCCGTCCGCGCTGCACGACCAGCCAGCGCTGCGCCTCGTCGTAGGTCACCTCCGTGCGGTCGCGATGCCCGTCGGACAGCTCCGGGCGGGCCCGGCGCAGGGCGATGAGGTCCCGGGTCCAAGCCAGCAGGGCGGCGTGCCCGTCCTGTGCGGGCTCGTCCCAGTCCAGCGTCGAGGCCCGCATCGTCGCCTCGTCCTGCGGGTCCGGGACGTCCTCGGTGTCCCACCCGTGCGAGCCGAACTCGGCCCGCCGACCCTGCCGGACGGCCTCTCCGAGCTCGCCCTCGTGGTCGGAGAAGAACAGCCACGGCGTCCGGGCGCCCCACTCCTCGCCCATCCACAGCATCGGGGTGAACGGCGAGGTCAGCAGCAGCGCCGCCCCGACCTTGAGCAGGCCGTCGGACAGCGTCGCGGAGATCCGGTCGCCGGTGGCGCGGTTGCCGACCTGGTCGTGGTCCTGGAGGTAGACGACGAAGCGGTGCCCGGGCACCGTGGCGGGAACCGGCCGGCCGTGCGTTCGCTGGCGGAAGGACGACCACCTCCCGTCGTGCAGGAACACGTCGGACAGCACCTTGGCCAGCACCGACAGGCCCGTGAAATCACCGTAGTAGCCGTCGCTCTCGCCGGTGAGGTTGGCGTGCAGCGCGTGATGGACGTCGTCGGCCCACTGCCCGTCGAAGCCCAGTCCGCCCGCCTCGCGTGCGGTCACCATGCGTGCGTCGTTGAGGTCGCTCTCGGCGATGAGGAACAGCGGCTTGTGCAGGTGCGCACCCAGCGCCTCGACCTCGACCGAGAGCTCCTCGAGCAGAGGGGTGGCCCGCTCGTCGACCAGGGCGTGCACGGCGTCGACGCGCAGTCCGTCCACGTGGTAGTCCCGCAGCCACATCAGGGCGCTGTCCAGCACGTACCGGCGTACGTCGTCCGACCCGGTCCGGTCGAGGTTCACCGCCGGCCCCCACGGGGTCGTGTGGTCCTCGGTGAGGTAGGGGCCGAACTCCGGCAGGTAGTTGCCGGCCGGTCCGAGGTGGTTGTAGACGACGTCCATGACGACGCCGAGCCCGCGGGCGTGGCAGGCGTCGACGAAGCGCTTGAGCCCGTCCGGGCCACCGTACGGCTCGTGCACGGCGAACCACGCGACGCCGTCGTAGCCCCAGCCCCAGCGGCCCGCGAAGGCGTTGCACGGCAGCAGCTCCACGGCGCTGACGCCCAGCGCGACGAGGTGGTCGAGCCGCTCGATCGCGGCGTCGAAGCTGCCCTCGGGTGTGAACGTCCCGACGTGCAGCTCGTAGAGGACGCTGCCCGGCAGGGCCACGCCGCGCCAGGTCGCGTCGGTCCAGGCGAAGGCGTCGTGGTCGAGGACGCGGGAGGGGCCGTGCACGCCATGCGGTTGCCAGGCGCTGCGCGGGTCCGGCCGCGGCTCGCCGCCGTCGAGCACGAGCGCGTAGTCCGTACCCGGCCCGCCGACCTCCCCTCTCCACCAGCCGCCGTCCTCCTGGACCAGCGGGGTTCGCGTCCCGTCGACCTCCACCTCCACCTCGTCCGGTCGGGGTGCCCACACGCGCAACGTCGTCATGGTCGGCTCCTGCCCGTGCAGCCGGGCGCCTAGTCAGAAGTGATCAACTGCACCGCAAGGGTGTGGTGAGGGTCATGACGCGCCGAAGGAGAACAGGACGGATCGGGGAGATGCATGGACGGCAGCGTGGGACGCGGCGTGCGCCGGCACCTGTCGCTGCTCGTCTCCGGCGCGCTGGTGCTGGTCATGGGCTGCCTCGGCCTGCTGGCCGGGCACCTGGCCGGCCAACAGGCCCTGGAGGTCCACCGCGAAGATCGGGTCCAGCTGCAGCTCCGCCTCGCTGGCCTTGTCCAGCAGTACACCCAGCTCATCGGCGCTGAGATCATCGACCGGCTCGAGCCGAGCCCGGCCTGGAGCACGCAGCCGGGAGACCCCGCGACGGTCGTCCGGCTCGAGGAGCTCGTGGAGACGGCCCGGTCGCTGGACTTCGGCGCCGTCCTGCTCGGCCCGACGGCGCAGCCGCTGGCCGGGTGGAGCACCACAGGGGCCTTCCCCTCACCCGACGACCCGGGCTGGGAGCCGCTGCGGGCCGCGGTGCGCGCGGCCGAGCCCGGCGTCCTACCGCTGTCCGGGGTCATGGCCGTGGGCGACCGGCAGGTACTGGCCCTCGCCGTCCCCGCCGACCTGGCCGACGGCACCCGCGGGCTGCTCGTCGGGCTGTGGGAACCGGCCCGCGCCGCGCTGCAGCAGTACGTCTCGGACCTGCAGTACGGCTCGACCGGACACGGCTACGCCCTCGACGCCACCGGGTTGGTCATCGCCGCGCCGGCGCCGGACGCGATCGGCGCGGCGCTCCCGTTGGTGGGACTGCGCGCCGCACTTGCTGCCCGCGACGCCGACGCGGGCATCCTCGACACCGACGATGACGGCGGCCTGGTCACGTCCTACGCACGGGCCGGCGCCACCGGCTGGATAGCGCTGACGCCGCAGAGCCGGGACGAGTTCGAGGGTGCGCTCAAGCGCTCCAGCCTCTGGGTGGACGTGGCGCTCGTCGGCCTCATCCTGGCCGCCGGGACCGGTCTGGTGGTGCTGAACCGCAAGCGCGAGGCGGCGCTGCGGGTCGTGGCGCTGCGCGACGAGCTGACCGGCCTCTACAACCGGCGCGGCTGGTTCGTGCTGGCCGAGCACGAGCTGGAGCGGGCCCGGCGGACGTCGAGCGCGCGCGTCCTGCTCTTCATCGACCTCGACGGGCTCAAGCAGGTCAACGACTCGCTCGGGCACCGCGAGGGTGACCGCGCGATCGGCGACGCCGCGGCGGTGCTGCTGGCGGCGTCCCGCGCGTCCGACCTGGTCGGTCGGCTCGGCGGCGACGAGTTCGTGCTGCTGCTCGGCGACGACGGGCAGGCCGGGGCCGCGCGGCGCCGGCTGCTCGACGCGCTCGACGCGCACAACGCCCGATCCGGCGCGGGCTTCGAGCTGCGCCTGTCCGTCGGCGCGGAGGTGTGGTTCCCGGACGAGGCCTGCTCCCTCGACGAGCTGGTGCGCCGGGCCGACGCAGGGATGTACGCCGACAAGGCGAGCAAGCCCCATCGCGGCGTCGGGCTGCTGCGCGTGCCGGCGCAGCGCGACGCCGCCGACCAGTCGGGGGCCGACGCGCGCTAGTCGCGCACCAGCACGGCCACCGGGAAGCCGGCCAGCAGCTCAGCGAGCGGGACGGTGCCCGACCGCTCGGCACCGGTCACCACATCGCGCCAGCTGCCCGCGGGCAGGTCGACGGCATCGGCGCCCCACCCGGTGCGCTCGAGCGCGAGCGCGCGGGTCGGTGCGACCGTCACGACCCGGTCCCCGCGTACGAAGCCCACCGCCCGGGTTCCGACGTCCAGGCCCTCGTACGCCCCCCGCAGGAACGTTTCGGGCTGCTGGCGGCGCAGGCGCAGCAGGCGGGCGACGAGGTGCAGCTTGGCTGTCCCGAGGTCGTCGAGCGACGGCGGGCCTGCGTCCACGCCGGTCAGGGCAGCGCGCCGCGCGTCGTAGTCGACCGGCCGGCGGTTGTCGGGGTCGACCAGCGACAGGTCCCACAGTTCGCTGCCCTGGTAGGTGTCCGCGACCCCGGGCATCGTCAGCTGCACGGCCTTCTGCGCCAACGCCGTGATCTGCCAGGCGGGTGTCAGCCGCTCAACGAAGGACGCGACCTCGGCGACGATCCCCTTGTCGGCGAGCACGGCCCGGATGAACGCCTGCACCGCCTCGTCAAAGGCTGGTACCGGGTCGACCCACGAGGTCTGCGCCTTGGCCTCGCGGGTGGCCTTCTCGACGTAGGCAACCGCCCGGTCGGCCGTCAGCGGCCACGCCCCGACGAGGGTCTGCCAGATGAGCTGCTCGGTCGCGGCGTCCGGTCCGGCGGGGGAGCGGTGGTGCGCTGCGGCGGCGTGCCAGCGGGTCACGGCGTCGCCCCACGCGGTCGGGCACTGGGCGAGCAGCACCAACCGGGCGCGGACGTCCTCGGAGCGCTTGGTGTCGTGGGTCGACAGCGTTGTCATCGACGCCGGCCACTGCTCCTGCTGGACCCGGCACGCCGCATGGAACTCCTGCAGCGGCAGGCCGAAGCGACCGGGGTCGCCGCCGACCTCGTTGAGCGCCGACAGCCTGAGGTAGCGGTAGAAGGCGGTGTCCTCGACACCCTTGGCCATGACCGGACCGCAGGTCTGCTGGAAGCGGGTCACGAACTCACGCGCCCCCGGACCCGACGGCCCCTCGGCGAGGACAAGCCGCCGGACGACCTCGACCTCGGCGGCCCGGCCGGGGAGCACCGTGAGCGCGCGGGCCACCGCCGCGTCGACATGGGCGCGGGCGGTCGCATCGGCCGGGCCGGTCGGCGGGAGGTAGGCGCGGTAGACGTCGAAGCCGGCCAGCACCTCGACCAGCGCCTCGCGCAGTCCGGCTCGGGTTGTGTCACGCAGCGACGGATCGGTGCGGCAGACCCGCAGGCCGAGCTCGGTCAGGCGGTTCACCTCGGCGGCCAGCACCTCGCGCAGGACGAGGTGCTTGGTCTGGTCGACGACGGCCTCGTACGACGCCTCGGAACCGGTGACCGAGGTCCACAGCGCGGTGAGCGGGAGCTCGCCGGCCGGGTCGACGAACAGGCCGAGCACCCGGTTGAGCGCGTCGTAGCCGGTCGTGCCGGCGGTCGCCCATTGCTCCGGCAGCTCCTCGCCCGGCTCGAGGATCTTCTCGACGACCACCCAGGCGCCGCCGGTGGCGTCGGCGAGCCGGTCGAGGTAGCCGCCGGGGTCGGCCAGGCCGTCCGGGTGGTCGATGCGCAACCCGTCCAGGACGCCGTCGCGCAGCTGCTGCAGCAGCAGCGCGTGGGTCGCGTCGAAGACCTCCGGCACCTCGACCCGCACCCCGGCCAAGGTGGTGACGTCGAAGAACCGTCGGTAGTCGAGCTCCTCGCCGGCGACCCGCCAGTGCGCCAGCCGGTAGTGCTGGCGCTCGAGGGTCGCGGCCACGTCACCGTCCACGCGCGTCCCGGGCGCGATCGGGACCTCGTGGTCGTAGTAGCGGATCCGGTCCGCGAGCAGCTCGAGGTCGTCGAGGCACTCGCCGAGCGGCGCCCCGAGCACCGGGACGAGCACCTTGCCGGGGTTGTCGGCGCTGTCCCAGTCGACGTCGAACCAGTCGGCGTAGGGCGAGCCGCGCCCGTCGCGCAGCAGTGACCACCACGCGGCGTTCTGCGACTGCGGCTCGCTGACCGCCATGTGGTTCGGCACGACGTCGAGCAGGATCCCCAGGCCGGCCGCGCGGCAGGCCGCGACCATCCGCGCGAAGGCCTGCTCGCCGCCGAGCTCGGTGTTGAGCCGGCCGTGGTCGACGACGTCGTAGCCGTGCGCCGAGCCGGGAGCGGCCTGCAGGTAGGGGGAGCAGTACAGGTGCGTCACGCCGAGGTCGGCCAGGTAGGGCACGACGGCCGCGGCGTCGTCGAAGCCGAAGCCGGGGTGGTCCTCCGCCGGGGGCCGCAGCTGGACGCGGTAGGTCGAGACCGGCACCGGCCGACCGTCGGCGACCCGCACTAGAAGACCTTCCGCAGGACCTGCACCGAGCGGGCCTCGACCTCGACCGGCTCGCCGGTCTTGACCGTGCGGTCCTCGACGTCGCCGAGCATCGGCGCAGCGGTGTCGATCTCCACCTGCCACCGCTCACCGGCGCCGAGGTCGGGCAGGGTGAAGTCGCTCGCCTCGTGGTGGCCGTTGAAGACCAGGAAGAACGAGTCGTCGGTGACCCGCTCACCGCGGGTGTCCGGCTCGCGGATGCCCTCCCCGTTCAGGAACACCGTGACCGACTTCGCGAAGCCCGAATCCCAGTCGTCGTCGCTCATCTCCTCGCCGGCCGGGGTGTACCAGCCGATGTCCTCGATCGCGCCCCCCCGCACCGGGCGACCTCGGAAGTGCCTGCGGCGCCGGAAGACCGGGTGCTCCTTGCGCAGCTCGGCCAGCCGCGAGACGAACTCGGTGAGCACCTCGTAGTCCTTGGCGCGCTCCCAGTCGACCCACGCGATCTCGCTGTCCTGGGCGTAGACGTTGTTGTTGCCGTGCTGCGTGCGGCCGAGCTCGTCGCCATGGAGCAGCATCGGGACGCCCTGGCTGAGGAACAAGGTGGTCAGGAAGTTGCGCTTCTGCTGCTCGCGCAGCGCAACGACCTCGAGGTCGTCGGTGTCGCCCTCCACGCCGCAGTTCCAGCTGCTGTTGTGGCTCTCGCCGTCGTTGCCGCCCTCGCCGTTGGCGTCGTTGTGCTTGTCGTTGTAGGAGACGAGGTCGTGCATCGTGAAGCCATCGTGCGCGGTGACGAAGTTGATGGAGGCGTACGGCCGGCGGCCGTCCTCCTCGTAGAGGTCGGCCGAGCCGGTCAGGCGCGAGGCGAACTCCGCGAGCGTCTCGGGCTCGCCGCGCCAGTAGTCGCGCATGGTGTCGCGGTACTTGCCGTTCCACTCGGTCCACAGCGGCGGGAAGCCGCCGACGTTGTAGCCGTCGTAGCCAATGTCCCACGGCTCGGCAATGAGCTTGGTCTGGCTGACGATCGGGTCCTGGTGGACGAGGTCGAAGAACGCCGACAGCCGGTCCACCTCGTGGAACTGGCGGGCCAGCGAGCTGGCGAGATCGAAGCGGAAGCCGTCGACGTGCATCTCGGTGACCCAGTAGCGCAGCGAGTCCATGATGAGCTGCAGGACGTGCGGGCTCTTCATGAGCAGCGTGTTGCCGGTGCCCGTCGTGTCGTAGTAGTGCTTGTTGTCCTCGTCGACGAGGCGGTAGTAGTTGGCGTTGTCGATCCCGCGGAAGGACAGCGTCGGACCGAGCTGGTTGCCCTCGGCGGTGTGGTTGTAGACGACGTCGAGGATCACCTCGAGCCCCTCGGCGTGCAGCGCCTTGACCATCGCCTTGAACTCCTGGACCTGCTGGCCTCGCTGGCCGGAGGAGGAGTAGTCGTTGTGCGGGGCGAAGAAGCCAATGGTGTTGTAGCCCCAGTAGTTGCGCATGTCCCGGTCGGCCAGGTGGCTGTCGTGCACGAACTGGTGCACCGGCATAAGCTCGACGGCCGTAACGCCGATCTTCTTGTAGTGCTCGATCATCACCGGGTGGGCCAGGGCGGCGTAGGTCCCGCGCACCTCCTCCGGGATGTCCGGGTGGGTCTTGGTCAGCCCCTTGACGTGCGCCTCGTAGATGACCGTCTCGTTGTACGGCGTTCGCGGCAGCCGGTCGTTGTCCCAGTCGAAGAACGGGCTGATGACGACCGACTTGCTCATGTGCGGTCCGGAGTCCTCGTCGTTGAAGGACTCTTCGTCTCCCCAGGTGTAGCTGAAGCAGGCCTGTGCCCAGTCGATGTCGCCGTCGACGGCCTTGGCGTAGGGGTCGAGCAGCAGCTTGCTGGGGTTGCACCGGTGGCCGTTCTCGGGCTCGTACGGCCCCGAGACGCGGTAGCCGTACCGCTGCCCGGGTCCGACGTTGGGCAGGTAGCCGTGCCAGACGAACGCGTCCCGCTCGGGCAGCGGGATGCGCGTCTCGGTGCCGTCCTCGTCGAACAGGCACAGCTCGACGCGGTCGGCGACCTCCGAGAACAGGGCGAAGTTGGTGCCGGTGCCGTCGTACGTGGCGCCGAGGGGGTAGGCCGATCCTGGCCACACGCGCATGGGAGAGCTGCCTTCTGTTCGGGACGGCGGGAGGTGCGGGAGGTGCTGGTGCTCGCGGGGTCCTACCCCCGCGGGAGGCCGGGCTACTCGCCCGGTGGGCCAGTGGCCGGCTCGACCGGGCCCGGCCGGCGGTGCTGGCAGTAGCACTGGGTCCGACCGGGGCAGCGCTCGTGCTCCTGCTCGCGGCAGGGCTCGCAGATCAACCTCACCTGGTCGTGCCTACCCTGGTCG
>JBBSLB010000074.1:0-10642 GCA_038255675.1 Mycobacteriales bacterium | reverse complement strand
GTGGCTCTTCATGCCGGCGCCGACGAGGGAGACCTTGCCGATGTGCTCGTCGGACAGCAGCGACTCGAAGCCGACACCGGCCTGGGTCTTGGACAGCGCCGACATGGCTGTCGCCAGGTCGCTCTTGGGCAGCGTGAACGAAATGTCGGTGCGGTCGGTCGCGCCGGAGACGTTCTGCACGATCATGTCGATGTTGACCTCGGCGTCGGCCACGGCGCGGAAGATCATGGCCGCCTCACCGGGCTTGTCGGGCACGCCGACGACGGTCACCCGCGCCTCGGAGAGGTCGTGCGCGACCCCACTGATGATCGCCTGCTCCATCGGTTCTCCTGTGATCAACGTGCCGGGCTTGTTCGAGAACGACGACCGCACGATGAGCGGCACGCCATAGCGGCGGGCGTACTCGACGCACCGCAGATGCAGGATCTTCGCGCCGGACGCTGCCAGCTCGAGCATCTCCTCGTACGAGACGGTGGTCTGGTGCTTGGCGTTCGGGACGATGCGCGGGTCGGCGGTGTAAACGCCGTCCACGTCGCTGTAGATCTCGCAGACCTCGGCCGACAGCGCGGCCGCCAGCGCGACGGCGGTCGTGTCGGAGCCGCCGCGACCGAGCGTGGTGATGTCCTTGCTGTCCTGGCTGACGCCCTGGAAGCCCGCGACGATGGCGATGTGGCCGGCGGCGAGCGCCTCGGAGATGCGGCCCGGCGTGACGTCGATGATGCGCGCCTTGCCGTGGGTCGAGTCGGTGATGACGCCCGCCTGGCTGCCGGTGAACGAGCGCGCCGACAGGCCCAGCGACTGGATCGCCATCGCGAGCAGCGCCATGGAGATGCGCTCCCCGGCGGTCAGCAGCATGTCGAGCTCGCGGCCGGGAGGCAGCGGCGACACCTGGTGGGCAAGATCCAGCAGCTCGTCTGTCGTGTCACCCATCGCGCTGACGACCACGCACACGTCGTGGCCGGCCTTGCGCGTCGCCACGATGCGCTCGGCGACGCGCTTGATGCGCTCGGCGTCGGAGACCGACGAGCCGCCGTACTTCTGCACGACCAGTCCCATGGGCGACGAGTCTAGTGGCGCAGCGCCGTGGTGGTGACGAGCGGCGACACCACGTCGGGCCCGCCGACGGCGACCACGTGCAGCGCGGTGCGGCTGCGCGCAGCCAGCCAGTCCCGGCTCGCCGGCGAGCGGTCCAGCGACACCGGGTCCACGAGCAGCAGGACCCCTGCGGTCGCTGCGGCACCCGGGCCGGCGGCGAGCGCGTCGGCGAAGCCGCGGCCGGTGGCCAGCCACGGGGCGCCGGCGCCGAGCCCTGCCGCCACCGACCGCTGCGCGACCGCGACCGAGGTGGCGTAGCGATCTGCGCCGGCGAGCCGGTCGAGGGTGCGGCCCTGTCCGAGCTCCCCGGCGGTCGCGTCGGAGACCACCGACGGGCCGCCGACGACGGTGACCGAGGTGGTGCCCAGCGCGTCCAGCGCCTGCGCCGTCGCCGCCGGGAGGGCGTCCGCGGCGGTGAGCAGTACCGGTCGGCGCTGGTGCGCGGCCAGGCCGGAGACCGACGCAGCGTCCGGGAAGGACGTGCCCGACGCGACGTACGCCGCCGTGCCGCCGACCTCGCGCGCGACCGCGGCCGCGGTGGCGTAGCGGTCCACCCCGGCGAGCCGGCGGACCTCGGTGATGCCCGCCGCGCGCAGGTCGGACTCGACCCGGTCCGACAGCGCGGTGCGGTCGCCGACCAGCCAGGCCGTACGGGCGCCGAGCCGGCGCACCTCCTCGAGCACTGCCTGCGGCGCCGCTCCCGGCGGCGAGAGCAGCAGTGGCGCGGACTGCGCCGCGGCGAGCGGGGCTGCGCTCAAGGCGTCCGGGAAGTCATCGGAGCGTGCGATCACGACGGCGTCAGCGGAGGGGCGGGTCGCCCGGCTGACGGAGACGGCCGTGTCGGTGCGGGTGGCCCCGGCCAGGCGCGGCACGAGCGTCGGCAGCTCGGGCTGGCGGGCCTCGGTGCCCGTCGTCAAACGGCGGAACCCGCTGCCGTCCAGGCGGATCGCAGAGATGTCGCTGTGCGAGTCGGCCAACTCGGTGTCGGGGTTCTGCAGGCTGCGCACGAACAGGAGCTCACTGCCATCAGGGCGCCAGCGCGGCGAGCCGTCAAAGGTGTAGGTGCGGCTCTCGGTGGTGTGCCGGCTCAGCTCGCGCCGGTCGGTGCCGTCGACGCGCAGGGTGCCGATCCCGCTTGCGCCGCGCTGCGTCGTCACCACCCACGTGTTGTAGCCGTAGGCCACCGTTGAGCCGTCGGGAGAGAACCGCGGCTCGAACCACTCGGTGCGGCCCTCGTCGTGCTGCCGCTCCGGCGGCGGGTTCACGAACAGCTCACGCCGCCCGGATCCGTCGGCGGCGACCAGCCACTCCCCGGTCAGCAGCCAGGCCCCGTCCGGCGACCAGACCGCTGGGCCGTGGTCACCGAGCTGGCGACTGGGACCGCCGTCGGACGGCACGACGAACAGGCGCACCCGCTGGTAGTCCAGCTCGGACGTGGGCTCGCCGGGCAGCCAGTACGCCTCGGTGACGGCGAGCGCCGACCCGTCCGGCGCCCAGGACGGCTGCCCGGTCTCGCCCGGGTGCAGGCGCTTCAGTCCGTCGCCGACCAGGTCGGCGACCCACACGCCCTGCACGGCGTCGCGGCCGGAGAAGGCCAGTCGGGTCCCGTCGGGCGACCACTGCGGCGGGCCGTAGGAACCCGGTGCGACGACCCGGCGACCGGTGCCGTCTGCGGCCATGACCACCACGCCCCGGCGCCAGGCACTGGTGCACGACAGGCTCGGCGGCCGCGGCGGCGGGCGCGACGAGCAGGACCGCCGAGAGCGCGCCGAGCAGCGAGGGGAGCGACCTCATGCCCCCTCGGGCACCTCTTCGGGTGCGGCGTCGAGGCGCACGTGGGCGACGACGCTCTGCAACGCGCGCAGCGCCGCGCCCGCCGAGCCGCCCCAGCTGTTGAGGTAGGTGAACTGCCACCACCACAGCGCCTCGCGGCCGCGACCGGCGTCGTAGTGCAGCAGCCCGCGGAACAGGTCCATCGCCATGTCGGCCAGGTCGTCCGACAGCCGGTACGGCACGGGCGGGTCGTCGGCGTATGGATCGAAGACCTCTGCGTAGCCGTCGATCGGGTCGAGCTGTGCGGCCAGCCCCTCTCGCACCTTGTCGAGGTCGGGCACCGGGTCGAGCACCGGCTCGACGTTGCTGTCCAGGATGACATCGGTGCGCGCGCCGAGATGTGCTCCGGCCACGCAGATCTGGGCGACGTCGAGTAGGAGCAGCGCCACCGCCTGCGCGCCCGCCCGGCCTGTTGCCACCAGCTCAAGGGTCTCCAGGAACGAGCGGACGTCGCGCGCGACATCCGTCGCGAGCTCCAGGTCCTCCCGCGGCTCCGTCATCGGTTCAGACATCGACCTGCCTCCGTCCTTCGAAAGCGCGTCCGAGGGTCACCTCGTCCGCGTACTCCAGGTCGCCCCCCACGGGCAGCCCGCTCGCCAACCGGGTCACGCGCAGCCCCATCGGGCTGACCAGCCGCGCGAGGTAGGTCGCTGTCGCCTCCCCCTCGAGGTTGGGGTCCGTGGCCAGGATCAGCTCGGTCACCGCCCCGTCCTGCAGGCGCACCATGAGCTCGCGCACCCGCAGGTCGTCCGGGCCGATGCCCTCGATCGGGCTGATCGCCCCGCCGAGCACGTGGTACCGCCCGCGGAACTCGCGGGTCTTCTCGACGGCCACGACGTCCTTGGACTCCTCGACCACGCAGATGACCGTCAGGTCGCGGCGCGGGTCGCGGCAGACCCGGCACTCGTCCTGCTCGCTGACGTTGCCGCAGATCCGGCAGAAGCGGACCTTGTCCTTGACCTCGGTCAGGGCGGTCACCAGCCTTCGCACGTCGGCCGGATCGGCCGCCAGCAGGTGGAAGGCGATCCGCTGGGCGCTCTTCGGACCGACCCCGGGCAGCCGCCCGAGCTCGTCGATCAGGTCCTGTACTGCGCCTTCGTACATCTGGTGCCGGGTCTACATCCCGGGCAGGCCGAGGCCGCCCAGCCCGCCGGCGAGCGGGCCCATGGTCGTCTGCTGGAGCTCCTGGGCGTTGGTGGCCGCGTCGCGGATCGCCGCGACGACGAGGTCCTCGAGGCTCTCGACGTCCTCGGGGTCGACCGCCTCCGGCTTGATCTTGATGCTCAGCACGTCGCCCGAGCCGGTGACCGTGGCGGTCACGAGGCCACCGCCGGCGGAGCCCTCGACCTCGGTCTCGGCAAGCTTGCTCTGCGCCTCCATGAGCTGCTGCTGCATCTTCTGCGCCTGCTTCATCAGCTGCTGCATGTTGGGCTGTCCGGGACCTGCCACGGCGTCCTCCTAGGGTCGTGTTGCGGCGAGCGTACGGGGCCGGTCAGTCCTCGCCGGAGGTGCTCACGACCTTGCCGCCGAGCTGGTCGACGACCAGCCGCAGCGCGGCGTCCTCGCCACGGGGAGCCGGCTCGGCGGGAGGCGCGTCGGGGTCGTCCGGCACGGCCTCGTCACCGGGCGCGAAGCCGGTCTCCTCGGGCGGCGGCTGGGGCGCAGGCCGCGCTGCGCCGGGAGCCGGGTGGACGTGCGCGGACAGGCTCTCGTGCAGCACGCAGCGCAGGTCCATCGCGGCGCCGAGCGTCTCCTGCAGCGCCTCCTTGAGCACGTCCGGGCCGGTGCCGGCCTGGAACTGCCGCAGGATCGGCGCGTGCTGGAAGGCCAGCACCAGCGTCCGGCCACTCACGCTCGACACGGTCGCGTCGGCGAGCTGGGCGTGGGCGGTGCGCTTGCGCGCCTTCACCGCGCCGAGCACGGTGTCCCAGGCGGCGCGCAGGGCGGCCGCGTCGATCCCGCCGGGCGCCGGCGCCTGCGTCGGTTCCTGCGGTGCGGCGGGCGCGTCCGGTGCAGCGGGCGTGTCGGGCCGGGCGGAGGTGTCGGGCCGGGCGGGCGTGTCGGCGGGGCGGTCGACCGGGCTGCCGGGGACGGCGGCGGTGGGCCAGCCGCCGCCTGCAGGCTCCTGCACCCGATTGGCCGGCGGCACAGAAGCGACCTCAGCGGGCACCCGCGGCCCAGCGGCGGGCGGCCGCGAAGTGGGTGCAGCGGGGAGCGACGAGCCACCGGCGCTCTCGGTCCGCGGGGTCGGGGGCGGGGGCGGGGTCGGGGGCGGGGTCGGGCGCGACGACGGCACCGGCGGGGGACCGCTCGGCCGGGCCGGGGCCGCCGCGGGGGGGCCGCCGATCTCGAGCCGGCGCTCCAGCCGCTCGAGCCGAGAGAGCACCGCGCCGTCGTCAGCGCTCGCGGCGGGCAGCAGCACCCGCGCGCAGACCAGCTCGAGCAGCAGCCGAGGGGTGGTCTTGCCGCGCATCTCGACCAGCCCGGCGTGGAAGAGGTCCGCCGCGCGCGACAGCCCGGCGGTGCCCATCGCGAGCGACTGGCGGCCCATCCGCTCCAGCTGGTCGGCGGGGCAGTCGAGCAGCCCCGTCGCCCCGGCGTCGGGCACGGCGTCGAGCACGATCAGGTCGCGCAGCCGCTCGAGCACGTCGGTCGCGAAGCGGCGCGGGTCGTGACCGCCCTCCATGACCTGATCGAGCAGCGAGAACACCGCCGCAGCGTCGTGGGCGGCGAAGGCGTCGACGATCCCGTCGAGCAGCGCGTCGGGAGTGACGCCCAGCAGCGCCGCGGCGCCCTCGCGGGTCACACCGTCCGGGCCGGCCGAGGCCAGCACCTGGTCCAGGATCGAGAGCCCGTCGCGCGCGCTGCCTGCTGCTGCTCGTACGACCAGCGGGATGACGGTGCTGTCGACCGGGATGCCCTCGGACTCGGCGACGCCGGTGAGCAGCTCGGTCAGCGCCTTCGGCGACATCAGCCGGAAGGGGTAGTGGTGGGTGCGCGAGCGGATCGTCTGCAGGACGTTCTCGGGCTCGGTCGTCGCGAAGACGAACTTCACGAAGTCCGGTGGCTCCTCGACCAGCTTGAGCAGCGCGTTGAACGCCGCCGACGTGACCATGTGGGCCTCGTCGATGATGTAGACCTTGTAGCGGCTGGAGACCGGCGCGAAGAACGCCCGCTCCCGCAGGTCACGGGCGTCGTCGACGCCGTTGTGCGAGGCCGCGTCGATCTCGATGACGTCGAGCGAGCCGGGGCCGTTCGGCGCCAGCGCGACGCAGGAGTCGCAGGTCCCGCACGGGTCCGGCGTCGGGCCCTGCTCGCAGTTCAGCGAACGGGCCATGATCCGGGCGCTGGAGGTCTTGCCGCAGCCGCGTGGGCCGCTGAACAGGTAGGCGTGCGAGATGCGGCCGTTCGTCAGCGCCTGGCGCAGCGGCTCGGTGACGTGGGCCTGGCCCTTCACGTCGGCGAAGCTGGCCGGCCGGTACTTGCGGTAGAGCGCCAGGCTCACGCTTCGCCTCCTCAGACGTCAGACGACCCCTCGCACACCCGCCCAGAGCCTGCCTGCCCTTGCTGCCTTCCGGCCCTGGGGGAGTTCAGCGGGATGGGCGCCGCACGAGGGGTCTGCGGGCGACCCTACCCGTACGGGTGGCTGCCCCGCGGCGACAGGCTCCGCTAGGATCGACGGCGGAGGATTCGCCTAGTTGGCCTATGGCGCACGCTTGGAAAGCGTGTTGGGGGCAACCCCTCGCGAGTTCGAATCTCGCATCCTCCGCCACCCGAGAGCCGCTCCCGCCGGGGGCGGCTCTCGACGTTCGTCACGAACCCGTCACCCCCCTCGGCGAGGATGCCCCGCATGCCGCGTGTGGTCGCCCTCTCGCGGGCCCTGACCCGGAGCGCCGTGGGCCGGGTGCGCACCGCTGCCCGCGCCGACGGCGCCGACCGCAGCGGGCTGTCCGCGCTCATCTCGGTCCACGCCCTGCACGCGGCGGGCGACGCCCTGGTCGCCGTGGCCCTGGCCGGCACGCTGTTCTTCTCCGTGCCGATCGGCGAGGCGCGCAGCCGGGTGGCGCTCTACCTGCTGCTGACGATGCTGCCCTTCTCGCTGCTCGTGCCCGTGGCCGGTCCGCTGCTGGACCGCTTCCCGCACGGCCGCCGGACCGTCCTCGCGCTCACCACCGGCGGCCGCGGCCTCCTCACCTGGGTCATGGCCGGCGCCACCGCCTCGCTCGGCCTCTACCCGTTGGCCCTCGCAATCCTCGTCCTGTCCAGGGCGTACGGCGTCGCCCGCGCGGCGGCCGTCCCGCGGGTGCGGCCCGCCGGCGTGGGGCTCGTCTCGGCGAACGCCCGCCTCAACGTCGCCGCCGTCACCGCGGGCGCCGGCGCCGCGGCGATCGGCTCGGGCATCGCCGCGGTCGCCGGCTCCGGCTGGGTGCTGCGGCTGGCGAGCGTGCTGCTCATCCTGGGCGGGGTCCTCTCGCTTCGACTGCCCGAGCAGGTCGACGAGGTGGCCGGCCCGGGGGTGCGTGCCACGGTCCGCTTCCGCTTGTCGCGCACCAGCAACCTGGTGACCGGACCGCTCGCCGCGGCGGTCGCCCTGCGCACCGTGGCCGGCCTGCTCACCATCTTCCTGGCGTTCCTGCTACGCGCAGAGGGGGCATCCGGGCTGCTCGTCGGGGCCGTCATCGGGGCCGCCGCGGTGGGCCAGCTGCTCGGCACCGGCTTGGCCGCACGGCTGCCCGAGCGGGCGTCCCGCACGCTCGCCGTCGTCGCGCTGGCCCTGCCGTTCGTCGCCTGCCTGCTCGCCGCGCTGTCGCAGGCGCCGGCCTGGGTGGTCGTGTCGGCCGGAGCGACCGGAGTCTCGGTGTCGCTGTCGAAGTTCGCGCTCGACGCCGCGGTGCAGCTCCAGGTCCCGCCGCAGTCGATCAGCACCGCGTTCGCCCGCTCCGAGACCGCGCTCCAGCTCGCCTGGGTGCTCGGTGGCGCGGTCGGGCTGCTGCTGCCGACGTCCACGACGACCGGCTTCGCGGTGGCCGCTTCGCTGCCGGTGCTCGGGCTGGTGCTCGCCCGTCAGCTCGCCCTGCGCAGGGGCTGATGCGCGAGGGCTGACCCGCAGGGGCTGATGCGCAGGCGCTGCGGGCCAGATCGTCGGCCCGCCACGGGTCAGGCCCGCGGCCCGACCTGCCGACGTACGAACCGTGCTGTCACACCCCGGGGCCAAGTGGAGCGGCACCTGCGTGCCCTCTGCCCGTACGGCGATGACGCTCGACCTCGTGGCGGACGGGCACCTCCGGGCGCTGTTCGAGCTCTCGCCGGTCGGCCAGGTCGAGACCAGCCCTGACGGCCGGCTGCTGCGGGTCAACGCCGCCTTCGCCCGACTGGTCGGTCGACCCTCGGCCGACCTGGTCGGCCGGCTGATGCGCGACGTCACCGAACCGGTCGGCCCCGAGGAGCCCCGGATCGCCGAGCGGGCAGCCGCCGGGGAGCTCGCCCCTGTCGCCGAGCGCCTGATCGTCCGTCCCGACGGGGAGCGGGTCCAGGTGTCGATGATCTGCACGGTGGTGCGCGGGCCGGACGGCGCCGTCGAGCGGCTGGTCGCAGCGCTGGTCGACGTCACCGAGCGCAACACAGCCCGCGCCGAGCTCGAGCGGCTCGTCCTGGCGCTGCGCGAGGCACGGGAGCAGGCCGACCGGCGCGCCGCGCTGCTCAACGCGGTCCTGGAGACGATCGACGTCGGGGTGGTCGCCTGCGACGCGGACGGCCACCTGGAGCTGTTCAACCGGGCCACGCGCGAGTTCCACGGACTGTCAGAGGACCCCGGCCTCGAGCCGGCCGAGTGGTCGCAGCACTACGCCCTGTACGACGAGGACGGCGTGACGCCGCTGGAGCCGCAGCAGGTGCCGCTCTACCGGGCACTGGTCGACGGGCAGGTCGGCGACGCGCACATCACGGTCACCCGCACGGACCGGCCGTCGCGCACGCTGCGTTGCGACGGGCGGGCCCTGACCGATGCGCACGGGCGGGTGACCGGCGCCGTCGTGGCGATGAAGGACGTCACGGAGCTGCGCGAGAGCGAGCAGCGCTTCCGGGCCGCCTTCCAGGACGGACCGACCCCGATGGCCCGCCTGGACCCGGACGGCACCGTCCGCGACGCCAACCCCGCGCTGCGCCGGCTGCTGTCCGTGCCCACCTCGCGTCTTCTAGGCCAGCCGCTGCACCGCCGCGTGCACGAGGACGACCGCTCGCTGCTCGACGGCACGCTGACCGGCCCGGCGGGCGCCGGCAGGCTGGTCGAGCTGCGCATGGTCCGCCACGACGGCACCCCGCTCTGGTGCGAGCTGGCCACGACCCGGGGCACAGCGGTCGGTGGCGCGCCCTATGTCCTGGCACAGCTGCTGGACGTGGACCAGCGCAAGCAGAACGAGATGGCCTTCGAGCAGGCGGCCCGGCGCGACCCCCTGACCGGCCTGGGCAACCGTGAGGCCCTCGACCGCGAGCTCGCCCTCCACCTCGATCCCGCAGGCGGGCGCGGCGCGGCGGCGCTCTTCGTCGACCTGGACCGCTTCAAGGCGATCAACGACACCTTCGGCCACGAGGCCGGGGACGCGGTGCTGGTGGCGACGGCGGCCCGGCTGCGCAGCTCGGTCCGACCGCAGGACACCGTCATCCGGGTCGGCGGCGACGAGTTCGTCGTCGTGTGCCCGCGCACGCCGGGCGGGCAGGAGCCCGACGTCGCCGCGCTGGCCCGGCGGCTCGAGCAGGTGCTGGCCGTACCGGTGGAGCACGAAGGCCATCAGCTCGTCGTCGGCGCGAGCATCGGGCACGCCGACAGCCGGCCCGGGGACGACACGACGGCGCTCGTCACCCGCGCCGACCGCTCGATGTACGAGCGCAAGAAAACCGGTCGGTCGGCCCCACCCGCGCGCCAGGCCGCTCCGTCCCGGACCGCGGACCGGGCCGACGCCGTGCTGAGGGGCCTGGTCGCGGACGCCGTCGAGCGGGGCCGGCTCCAGCTGCACTACCAGCCGGTGGTCGACCTCGACACCACGACCATCGTGGGGGCCGAGGCCCTGCTGCGCCTGCGGGACGACGCGGGACGGACGATCGCCCCGGACCGCTTCATCCCGGTCGCCGAGGCCACCGGGATGATCACTGCGCTCGGCCGTTGGGTGCTCGACCGGGCACTGCGGCAGGCCGCCGCCTGGAAGGCCGGGCTGCCGCCAGGCCGCGACTTCGGGATCGGCGTGAACCTGTCCCCGCTGCAGCTCCACGACCCTGGCCTGCTCGGCCATCTGGCCGCCGCCCTCGACGCCAGCGGGCTGGATCCGTCCGCCGTCGTCCTCGAGCTGACGGAGTCGCAGCTGGTCCCGAGCACCGCGCCGGTGCACGAGGTCCTGACCGGCCTGCTCGGCCTCGGGGTGCACCTGGCGCTCGACGACTTCGGGACCGGCTACGGCGGGATCAGCTACCTGGCCGACTTCCCCTTCGACCTGATCAAGGTGGACCGTCGCTTCACCTCCCGGCTCACCGGCGAGGGACCGTCCGTGCGGCTGGCCCGGGGGGTGTTCGCGCTCGCCCGCGAGACCGGGATCGTCACCGTCGCCGAAGGGGTCGAGACCGTCGAGCAGCAGCAGGCCGTCCTTGCCGCCGGCTGCCACCTCGGGCAGGGCTACCTCTGGCACCGACCGGTCGACGCGACGTCGATGACGGCGCTGCTCGC
>JBBSLB010000073.1:0-10650 GCA_038255675.1 Mycobacteriales bacterium | reverse complement strand
GCGCGCCGCCGCTGCTGACCCGCTCGAGGCTGGACAGCTCGTGGCCCTCCAGCGGCTGGGTGAGCAGCATCTGGATCATCGAGGGCACCAGCGCCGCGAACTGCACCCGGTGCTCCTCGACGAGCCGGACGAAGCCGGCCGAGTCGAACCAGCGCATCAGCACGCTGCGGCCGGGCTCGACGGCGTGCATGCCGGTGACGCTGACCATCAGGCCGTAGACGTGCGCGAGCGGCAGGGGCAGCAGCCCGACGGTGCGCCCCGGCCGGTAGCCGGCCGCAAAGCCCGCGGCGCCCGCGGCGTCGAGGCCGGCGTGGGTGAGGGCGACGCCCTTGCTGCGGCCGGTGGTGCCGCCGGTGTAGAGCAGCGCCGCGAGGTCCTGCGGGGCGCGGTCCACGATCGACAGCTCCGCGCCGTCCTCGAGCTCGGCGAAGGTCGTCGTACCGCCCTCGCCGTCGACGACGACGACCGGCCGGCCGCCCGCGACCGACAGCATCTTGGGCAGGAACTCCGGCGTCGTGACGATGGCGACCGCGCCGGAGTCGGCGAGCACGTGGCGCAGCTCGTCCTCGCTGAGCAGGAACAGGACCGGGGTCGCGACGGCGCCGGCCCGCCACAGGGCGGCGTAGGCGATGCCGACCTCGGGGCAGTTGGCCATGAACAGCAGCACCCGGTCCCCGGGCTCCACCCCAAGGCCGACGAAGCCGGCAGCAGCACGGCGGGCGCGGGCGGCGAGCTGGCCGCTGGTCTGCCAGGCGCCCTCGAACAGCAGCGACGGGTGGTCGCCCAGCCGCTCCAGGGCGGCCTCGGCACGGCGGGGCAGCGTCGAGGCGTCGACGAGCTGCGTCACAGGGGTTCCTCCGGAGGTCGGCTCGGTCGATCAGCGGAGCTGAACGACCGCCTTGGCGGCGGTGAGCACCTTGCTGTCGCCCACGGTGGCGGTCAGGCCGAGGACCACGCGGCCGTCGTCGAGCTTTTCCTCGACGGTCCCGCTGACGGTCAGCGTGGCGCCCTGCTCGTCGTCGGCCACGACGACCGGCCGGCTGAAGCGCACGGAGTAGGACAGCACCGCGCCGGGGTCGCCGGCCCAGTCGGTGACGGCTCGGCCGGTCTGGGCCATGGTCATCATCCCGTGGCTGATCACGTCGGGCAGGCCGACCGCCTGGGCGATCCGCTCGTTCCAGTGGATGACGTTGAAGTCGCCGCTGGCGCCGCAGTAGCGGACCAGGTCGGCGCGCGTGATCGCGAAGGTGCGTGCCGGGAGCTCGGTCCCGACCTCGACCTCGTCGTAGCCGGGCACCTCAGGCCTGCTTGGGCGCGCGCGGGGCGGCGGTGCCCCGACTGACGATGGTGGAGCGCAGCGTCGCGACCTGCTCGCCGTCGGCCGCGGTCACCTCGGTCACGGTCACGACCAGCTCGTTGCGACCGGCGTCCTTGATGTCCTCGACGCTCTGCACGCTGGACAGCACGTCCCCGGCGCGCACCGGCCGGTGCAGTTGGAAGGACTGCTCGCCGTGGACCACCATCGCGTAGTCCAGCCCGAGGGCCGGGTCGGCGAGGGGGCCCTCGGTGGCGTACCGGAAGTTCAGGACGGTGAGGAACGTGGGCGGCGCGATGACGTCGGGGTGGCCGAGCGCGCGCGCGGCCGCCACGTCGAGGTAGGCGGGGTGGAGGTCGCCGATGGCCTCGGCGAAGCGGCGGATCTGCTCCCGGCCCACCTCGTAGGGGGCCGGGGCCGGGTACTCCCGGCCGATGAAGTCGCGGCTGACGGGCACGGTGCTCCCTCGCTGACGGTGTCCGGCGGACGCTAGCGCAGCGCTCCGGACGCGACGGAGGCCGGTCTCCCCGTGGGGAACCGGCCTCGACGTGGCGTGCGGGTGCTGACTAGCGCGTCTCGCGGTGGTCGGTGTGCTGCCGGCAGGTCGGGCAGAACTTCTTGAGGTCCATCCGGTCCGGGTCGTTGCGCCGGTTCTTCTTGGTGATGTAGTTCCGGTTCTTGCACACCTGGCAGGCCATCGTGATCTTCGGGCGGACGTCGGTGGCGGCCATGCGGAGGTGCCTGCTCTCGGATCGGGGGCTGCGGGTCGAACTGCTGGTGCACGAGACTACCCGGCGCGTACGCCGGGGGTGTAGCGGTGACCGGACTTGAACCGGTGACACAGCGATTATGAGCCGCTTGCTCTACCAGGCTGAGCTACACCGCCGAGGCCGCAGACCGACCGGAGCCGGGCAGCGGGACAGAGCCCCCTTACGGAATCGAACCGTAGACCTTCTCCTTACCATGGAGACGCTCTGCCGACTGAGCTAAGGGGGCCGCGAAGCGAGAGGGAGCCTACACGCTCCACCGACCGGGGCGGGGGTGCCCCGAGACGCTGCTCGTGGTGCGCTTAAGGCGTGTCCCCGCTGGTCGACGTCGGTCCCGGGCTCGTCGCCGCCCTGGTCCTGCTGGTCGCGCTGGCCTGCGCCCTGGCGGCGTACGGGCAGCTGTGCCTGCAGCGCGACGTGGTGGTCGCGTCGTTGCGGGCGCTGGTGCAGCTGGGACTGGTCGCACTGGTCATCGCCGCAGTGGTCCGCTCGCTGTGGCTGAGTGCGCTGTTCGTGCTGGCGATGTTCGTGGTCGCGAGCGGCACGGCGGGTCGGCGGCTCACCCGGTCGCGCTGCGGCTGGTGGTGCGCGCTGCCGGTCGGCGCCGGCGCGCTGCCCATCACCGCGGGGCTGGTCCTGCTGGGGGTGGTGCCCGCGCGCGGGGTGGCGGTGGTGCCGGTGGCCGGCATCCTCATCGGCGGCGCCATGGCCGGCACCGTGCTCGCGGGCCGGCGCGGGCTCGACGAGCTGTACGCGCGCCGCGGCGAGGTGGAGGCGGCGATGGCGCTGGGCTTCCACGACCGCGAGGCCGGGCTGATGGTCAGCCGCCCGGCGGCCGCCGAGGCCATGCTCCCGGGCCTGGACCAGACCCGGACGGTGGGGCTGGTCGCGCTGCCCGGCACCTTCGTCGGCACGCTGCTGGGCGGGGCGACCCCCGTACAGGCGGGAGCGGTGCAGCTGCTGGTGCTCGTGGCGCTGCTCGCCGTTCAGGCGACGGCCGTCGTGCTCGTCGTCGAGCTGATCGCCCGGGGGGTGCTCCGCCGCGACACCGCGACGGCCCCCGGACGCCTGTCCAGGGGCCGTCGCACAAGGCGTGGCGGGTGAAGGGTTCGAACCTTCGTAGGCTGAGCCGGCAGATTTACAGTCTGCTCCCTTTGACCACTCGGGCAACCCGCCCACTGCGCTCCCTCGTGGGTGCGCGGGAGACGATAGCAAGGAGCAGCACGTGGCCGATCCGTCGTTCGACGTCGTGAGCAAGGTCGACCGGCAGGAGGTCGACAACGCCCTGAACCAGGCCGCCAAGGAGGCCGCCACGAGGTACGACTTCAAGGGCACGGGCGCAGAGATCGCCTGGTCCGGCGAGTCGATCGTCATCAAGGCCAGTGCTGAGGAGCGCTGCGCCGCGCTGCTCGACGTCTTCAAGGAGAAGCTGGTCAAGCGCCAGATCTCGCTCAAGACGCTCGAGGCCGGCGAGCCGCAGCAGTCCGGCAAGGAGTACCGGCTCACCGCCACGGTGAGCGAGGGCATCAGCCAGGACAACGCCAAGAAGGTCAGCAAGGTCGTCCGCGAGCAGGGCCCCAAGGGCGTGCAGGCGCAGATCCAGGGCGACCAGCTGCGCGTGAGCGCGAAGAAGAAGGACGACCTGCAGGCGGTCATCGCGCTGCTCAAGGGCGAGGACTTCGACTTCGCGCTGCAGTTCACCAACTACCGCTGACACCTGCGGCGGGAGCTGCCTGAACCGCTCGTACTGATCCTCCTGTCGGTTTCCGGGCTGCTTCCGCCCCGAAAGCGACACGAGGATCAGTACGACCTCTCCCGGGCCGGAGCCGCGGCCCACGGCCCGCCGCGGCCCGCCGCTACCGGCGGTAGCCGGCCATGGCCTCCAGCCGGGCGACCCGCTCGGCCATCGGCGGGTGGGTGCTGAAGAGCTTGCCGATGCCGCCGCCGCGGAACGGGTTGGCGATCATCAGCGACGAGGTCGGCACCAGCGACGGGTCCTCGGCGAGCGGGCGGGCGGCCGTGCCGTGCTCCAGCTTGCGCAGGGCGCTGGCGAGGGCGAGCGGGTCACCGGTCACCTGAGCGCCGGTGGCGTCGGCGGCGTACTCCCGGTTGCGGCTGATGGCCATCTGGATGACGCCTGCGGCTAGGGGACCCAGGATGATCAGGAGCAGGCTGGACAGGATGTTGCCGCCCTCACGACTGCGCCCGCCGAAGATCATGGCGAACTGCGCCATGTTGGCCATGAAGGTGATGACCGTGGCCAGCGTCGCGGCGACCGACGCGATCAGGATGTCGCGGTTGCCGACGTGGGCCAGCTCGTGCCCGAGCACGCCGCGCAGCTCACGCTCGTCGAGCAGCTGCAGGATCCCCTCGGTGCAGCAGACGGCGGCGTTCTGCGGGTTGCGACCGGTGGCGAAGGCGTTCGGCGCGGCCGTCGGGCTGAGGTAGAGCCGCGGCATCGGGATCCGCAGGGAGTTCGCCAGCTCGGCGACGATCGCGTAGAGCCGCGGATGCTGCACCTGGCTCACCGGGTAGGCGCGCATGCTCCTCAGCGCCAGCTTGTCGCTGTAGAAGTACGAGTAGCCGTTCACCCCCAGCGCGACGACCAGCGCGAGGACCAGGCCGCCGGAGCCGAACTGCGCGCCGACGAACAGGATCAGCGCCGACAGCAGGCCGAGCAGCAGCGCCGTCTTGAGCCCGTTGCGGTGACCGTGCACAGGAGCCCTCCGGAGGTCGTGGGGTGCGCCAGGAGAACGTACGACCGGCCGGCCGGCGTTCCGGGCTGTCAGCGCGGGGCGCGGGCGGCCGCGACCGCGTCGAGGCGGGCCGCGGCGGCGGTCTCCTGCGCGGGCTCGGCGGCGGGATCGAGCGGCGGGGGCGCAGGCACCTCGCGCACCCAGGCGCGCAGGGCCTCGCGCTCCTCCACGAGCCCGGCGCGGGCCGGCTCGGCCGGCACCAGCGCCGGCGCCCAGAACAGCGCGTCGAAGGGGCAGACCTCGACGCAGATGCCGCAGTACATGCACAGCGACCAGTCGATGGCGAAGCGGTCCAGGACGTTGCGCACCCGCGGCCGGCCGCCGGTCCTGGCGGGCGGCGCCGCCTCGGTGTGCCCCTCGATGGACAGGCACCAGTCCGGGCACTCGCGGGCGCACAGCATGCAGACCGTGCAGTTCTCCTCGACCAGGGCGATGGTCCCGCGGCTGCGGAGGGGGGCAGCGGCCCGCAGCACCTCCAGGCCCTCCTCAAGGCTCACGCTCCCGCCTCGGGCAGCGGGTCGCCGGGTGGCGCCGGCGGGGGCGAGCCGGGTGGCTGCAGGCGGCGCGAGGCGGCCCGGCCGGGCTTGTCGGCAGGGTCGACGGCCCCGGGCCACGGCGCCTGGCGGGCGGCCAGCACCCGCTCCTTGCGCAGCGGGTAGGCGCCGGCCAGCTCCTCGGGCAGCAGCAGCGGGACCAGTGCCGGGTGGCCGTCGAAGACGATCCCGAGCATCTCCGCGGCCTCGCGCTCGTGCCAGCCCGACCCACCGAAGACTCCGGTGAGCGACGGCACCCTGGCGTCGTCGCGCGGGCACCGGGTCCGCAGGTGGAAGCCGTGCCGGGCTGCGACCGACCACAGCCGCACGACCACGTCGAAACCGCCCGGGTGCTCGTCGACGGCGAGCAGCACGTCGAAGAAGGTGCCGTCGAGCACCGCGTCGTCGCGGGCGGCGGTCACCGCCTCGACCCACCGCTCACGGGGGACGTCGGCGGTGGTGACGGCGTACGCCGTGCTGGTGCTGGCGAAGGGCAGGACCTCGGCCAGGCGCGCGGCGACGGCGGCGGTCACGGGACCGGCCTGGCGCGCAGGTCCGACGGACCGACCGCTCCCCCGGTCGGCGAGACGAGCGCCCCGCCGACGACCGTCCCGGCAGGCGCACCCTCGGACAGCGCATCGAGGGCGTCGAGCAGCGCCTGCGGGCGGGGCGGGCACCCCGGCACGTAGAGGTCGACCGGGATCAGCCGGTCGATCCCAGCGACGACGGAGTAGGAGTCCCAGTACGGCCCACCGCTGCTCGCGCAGGCGCCGAACGCCAGCACCTTCACGGGCGTGGGCAGCGACGCGTGCAGCGCCTGCACCAGCGGGCCCAGCTTGGCGGTGACGGTGCCGGAGACGAGCAGCACCTGCGCGTCGCGGTCCGCACCGGCGTACGGCACGCGCCCGCCGCCGGGCTCGAGGGCGGCGACCATGGCCTCGACGGCGCAGCAGGCCAGCCCGACGTTGAGGACCGTGAGCGTCCAGCGCCGCCCCCGGTCGAGGACCAGGGTGGCCGGGCGGGTGGCGGGCAGCGGCACGGCGCGGGTGGCGGGCAGCGGCACGGCGCGGGTGGCGGGCAGCGGCACGGCGCGGGTGGGGTCCAGCACGTCAGCCGGTGCGGGCCAGCACGAAGTCGGTCAGCGAGGCCAGCGCGTCGCGCACCGGGCCGGGCGGCAGGTCGCCGGCGACCGAACGGGCCTCGTCGACGCAGGCCGTCAACCGCGCGCGGGCCTGCTCCATCGCCGGGTGCGCACGCAGCAGGGTGAGCGCCTCGTCGAGCCGGTCGTCGTCGTCGAGGTCGCCGAGCAGCAGCTCGCGCAGCCGGGCGCTCGCCTCGTCCGTGCCGGCCAGGACGAGCAGGACCGGCAGGGTGCGGATCCCCTCGCGCAGGTCGGTCCCGGGGGTCTTGCCGGACTGGCCGGTCTCGGACAGCACGTCGATGAGGTCGTCGGACAGCTGGAAGGCCGTGCCGAAGACCTCGCCGAAGCGCGCGACGGTCTCCACGTCGGCGCCGGGCGCCCCCGCCATGAGGGCACCGAGCCGGGCGGAGGTCGCGATGAGCGAGGCGGTCTTGTCGGCAATCACCTGCAGGTGGTGCTCGACGGGGTCCTGCCCCTCGGCGGGGCCGGCGGTCTCGGAGATCTGGCCCTCGACCAGCCGGGCGAAGGTGCGCGACTGGATGCGGGTGGCCTCGGTGCCGAGCCCGGCGGTGAGGTCGGAGGCGCGAGCGAACAGGAAGTCGCCGGTGAGGATCGCGACGGTGTTGGTCCAGCGCGCATTGGCCGAGGGGGCGCCCCGCCGGACGTCGGCCTCGTCCATGACGTCGTCGTGGTAGAGCGTCGCGAGGTGGGTGAGCTCGACGACGACCGCAGCGTCGACGACCCCGGCCGCGGAGGGGTCGCCCAGCCGGGCGGCGAGCAGGGCCAGCAACGGGCGGACCCGCTTGCCGCCGGCGTCCACGAGGTGCCGCGCGGCCTCCCCCAGCATCGGGTGGGCGGCGACGACGACCTGCTGCAGTCGCTGCTCGACCTCGCCCAGTCCGTCCTGGACGGCGGCGGCCAGCTGGGGGTCGGCCGCCTCGAGGACCGCTCCCCCGCTGAGCACCATCAGGACACGAGCCGGGAGGCCTGCTCGGCCAGGTCGAGGACCGGCTGCGGCAGCACGCCGAGCACGACGGTCACGGCCAGGCCCAGCGCGATCGCGCCGGCGGTGAACCCGCTCGGCACCGAGACCGTCGGACCGTCCGGCGCCGGCTCGTTGAAGAACATCAGCACGACGACGCGGGCGTAGAAGAACGCCGTCACCGCGCTGGTCACGACGCCGACGACGACGAGCCCGGTCGCGCCGCTGTCGACGGCGGCGGTGAACACCGCGAACTTGGCCATGAAGCCGCTGGTGAGCGGGATCCCCGCCAGCGCGAACAGGAAGAACGCGAACGTCCCGGCGACCAGCGGGCTCTTGCGGCCCAGCCCCGCCCACTGGGCGAGGTGGGTGGCCTCGCCGCTGCTGTCGCGCACGAGCGTGACGACGGCGAAGGCGGCCAGGGTCGTGAAGCCGTAGGCCAGCAGGTAGAACATCGTGCCTGCAAGGCCGGCCGGCGACAGCGCGATGACGCCGACGAGGATGAAGCCGGTGTGCGCGACGGCGGAGTAGGCGAGCATCCGCTTGACGTCGGTCTGGGTGACCGCGAGCAGCGCGCCGACCACCATCGTGAGGATGGCGACCACCCACATCATCGGCTCCCAGTCCCACTCGGCCGAGCCGAAGCCGACGTAGAACACGCGCAGCAGGGCGCCGAAGGCCGCGATCTTCGTGCACGACGCCATGAGCGCGGTGACCGGCGTCGGCGAGCCCTGGTAGACGTCCGGCGTCCACGCCTGGAACGGCACGGCCCCGACCTTGAACAGCAGGCCGACGGCGAGCAGCGCGATGCCGGCCAGCAGCAGCGCCTCGTTCGACTGGGCCAGCCCGGTGGCGGCGGCGACGTCGCCGAGATCGACGCTGCCGGCGTAGCCGTAGAGCAGCGCGACGCCGTAGAGGAAGAAGGCGGACGCAAACGCACCGAGCAGGAAGTACTTCACGGCCGCTTCCTGGGAGAGCAGGCGGCGGCGGCGGGCCAGGCCGGCCATGAGGTAGAGCGGGAGCGACAGCACCTCGAGCGCGATGAACATCAGCAGCAGGTTGTTCGAGGCGGGGAACAGCATCATGCCGCCCAGGCTGAACAGCGCCAGCGGGTAGATCTCGGTCTGCACGTCGGTGGCCTCGGCCAGGGCGACGTCCTCGCGCGACCCGGGCAGCACCGAGGCCCTGGACACGACCGCACCGCCGGACGCGTCGAGGGAGCGCTCGCTGATGAGCAGAATCGCCGCGATGCCCAAGATGGCGAGGGTCCCCTGCAGGAACAGCGTCATGCCATCGACGGCGATGGCGTCGGCGAAGACCAGCTCGTGCGTGCCGGCGAGCAGCACGACGGCGACGAAAGCCCCGAGCAGGCCGACGATCGCGACCACGATCTGCGCCAGGCGGCGCCGGTGGGCCGGCACGAACGCCTCGACGAGGACGCCGACCAGGGCCGTGCCGAAGACGATCAGCAGCGGGGCGATCGGCCCGTAGCTGAGCTGCGGGGACAGGATCTCGGTGGGCATGTCGTCCTCAGCGGGTCGGGGCGGCGGCCGGTGCGCCGTCCCCCTGGGTCGGGGCCGGGTCGGTGAACCCGGCGTCCTGCATGGTCGCGTCGACGGCCGGCGTGATGACGTCCGTCAGCGGCTTGGGGTAGAAGCCGAGGAAGACCATCAGCGCGAGCAGCGGCGCGACGGCGAGCACCTCGCGCAGCCGCAGGTCCGGGATCCGGTCGCCGATGCCGGCCGGCAGGCGCAGCGGCCCCTGCATCGTGCGCTGGTACATCAGCAGGATGTAGAGCGCCGCGAGGATCACGCCGAGGGCTGCGAGCGCGGCCGCCACCGGGTAGCGCGAGTAGGTGCCGAGCAGGACGAGGAACTCACTGACGAAGGTGGACAGGCCGGGCAGCGCGAGCGCCGAGAGTCCGGCGACGAGGAACGTCCCGCCCAGGACCGGCGCGACGTTGGCGACGCCGGAGTAGTCCTCGGTGAGCCGGCTGCGGCCGCGCACGATGAGGAAGCCGACGACGAGGAACAGCGCGCCCGTCGAGAGCCCGTGGTTGACCATGTAGAGCACCGCGCCGGTCTGCGACTGGCTGGTGAAGGCGAACACGCCGAGAGCGATGAAGCCGAAGTGCGAGATCGACGTGTACGAGATCAGTCGCTTCAGGTCGCGCTGGCCCATGGCGAGCAGTGCGCCGTAGAGGATCCCGATGACGCACAGCACGATGACGTACGGCCCGAGGATGCGCGAGGCCTCCGGGAACAGCGGCAGGCAGTAGCGCAGGAAGCCGAACGTGCCGACCTTGTCGAGGATGCCGACGAGCAGCACCGCGCCGCCGACGGGCGCCTCGGCGCCGGCGTCGGGCAGCCAGGTGTGGAAGGGGAACAGCGGCGCCTTGATGGCGAAGGCGATGAAGAAGCCGCTGAACAGGGCGATCTCGACGCCCGTGCTCATCTCGAGCCCGACGAGCTGCTCGAAGGCGAAGGTGCCCTCGCCCTGACTGGCGGACACGACGTAGAGGCCGATGACCGCGGCGAGCATGAGCAGCCCGCCGAACAGGCTGTAGAGCAGGAACTTCACTGCGGCGTACGACCGACGGGGGCCGCCGTAGCTGCCGATGATGAAGTACATCGGGATGAGCATCGCCTCGAAGAAGACGTAGAACAGGAAGACGTCGGTCGCCGCGAAGACGCCGATCATCATCGTCTCGAGCACGAGGAGCAGCGCGAAGAAGCTGCGCACGCTGCCGCGCCGGGGCGGGTCGACGGGAAGCGGCGGCGCCGGCGCGACCGGCGGGTCGAGCACGGCGGTCCCACCGCCGACGCGCACCGAGCTCGCACCCGATCCGGCGGCCGCGGTCGCCACGGGGGCGGCGGTCGCGGCGCCGACCGGCAGCTCCTCGACGTGCACCGCGTCGGCGTCGTGCCAGCTCGCGAGCACGACGACGGGCACGAGCACGGCGATGAGTGCGATGAGCACCAGCGCGATCCCGTCGACGCCGACGGCGTACTGCACGCCGAAGGCCGGGATCCAGTCGTAGGCCTGCACGAACTGGAAGCGGTCCCCGGTCGGTACGAAGGCCGCGCACATCACGATGGTCAGGACGAGCACGACCAGCGAGGTCAGCAGCGCAACCTGCTTGGCCAGCAGCTCCTG
>JBBSLB010000072.1:0-10979 GCA_038255675.1 Mycobacteriales bacterium | reverse complement strand
TCGCCGTCGATGTAGGTGATCTCCGACTCACACGAGGCGGTGTTCACGAAGCCGGGGTCCAGCGTGACCATCCCGGTCGACGCCAGCAGCTTGGGTACCTCGATGCCGGCCGGCCCCTCGGTCGCGGGCTTGACGGGAAGCGGCAGGGAGCCGCCGGGGTGCTCGAGCGTGACGTCGGACATGGGTGGTCCTCCAGGGGCAGGCACGGGGGCGTGGGTGGGGTCATCCTCGCCGAGGCGCCCGGCGGGGTGACTCGCGGGGGTGCCCGTGGCCGTTCAGGTCCTGAGGGAGTCGACCGGTCTGGACGTGGCGCCGATGGACGCGGCGGCCTCGGTCTCCTCGAGCCGCTGCAGCCGGGTGCGGGCGACGACCTGCTGCCAGGTCGCCGTGCGCTCCGCGCGGCCGCGGCCGATGAAGCTCACCGCCCAGTGCAGCAGCGCGGTGATCCGGTTCTTGAAGGCGGTCAGGTAGACCAGGTGCAGCGCCAGCCAGGCCACCCAGGCGATGAAGCCGCGCAGGTGGATCTTGCCGATGCTCGCGACGGCCCGGAAGCGGGAGATCGTCGCCATGGAGCCCTTGTCGCGATAGCGGAAGGGCTGGCTGACGTCGTCCGCGCCCTTGACCCGCCGCTTGATCTGCTTGGCGACGTGCTTGGCGCCCTGGATGGCGACGGGCGAGACGCCCGGCAGGCCGTCCAGGCCCATCATGTCGCCGATCACGAAGACGTTCTCGTGGCCGGGCAGGGTCAGATCGCGCTCGACGAGCACCCGGCCGCTGCGGTCGACCTCGGCGCCGGCCTGCTCGGCGAGCTGGCGGCCCAGCGGCGAGGCGGCGACGCCCGCCGCCCAGATCTTCGTCCTGGCCTCCAGGCGCCGACGGGACCCGTCCGGGTCCTCGACCTCGATGCCGTGCTCGTCGACATCGACGACCTTGGCGTTGAGCTGGACCTCCACGCCCATGCCCTCGAGCTCGTGCAGCGCGTGCGTGGACAGCTTGTCCCCGAAGGTGCTGAGGACGGCGCCGGCAGCGTCGAGCAGCACGACGCGCGTGGTGGCCGGGTCGAAGGAGCGGAAGTTGCCCTTGAGGGTGCGACGGGACAGCTCGGCGATCTGCCCGGCCATCTCGACCCCGGTGGGCCCGGCGCCGACGACGACGAAGGTGAGCCAGGCGTCGAGCTCCAGCGGGTCGGTCTCGAGCTCGGCCATCTCGTAGGCGCCGAAGATGCGGCCGCGCAGCTCGAGCGCGTCGTCGACGGTCTTCATGCCGGGGGCGTGCTCGGCGAAGCGGTCGTTGCCGAAGTACGACTGGCCGGCGCCGGCCGCGACGACCAGCGAGTCGTACTCCGTGACCGTCGTCTTGTCGTGGATGGTGGAGGTGACGGTGCGGGCGGCGAGGTCGATCGTGTTCACGTTGCCGAGCACCACCCGGGCGTTGTCCTGGTGCCGCAGGATGTCGCGCGTCGCCGGGGCGATCTCGCCCTCGGACAGGATCCCGGTGGCCACCTGGTAGAGCAGCGGCTGAAACAGGTGGTGCGTGGTGCGGTCGATGATCGTCACCTCCACGTCGGCCCGGCGCAGCGCCTTGGCCGTGAACAGCCCGCCGAAGCCGGAGCCGATGACGACGACGCGGTGGGGGGTGCGGGCGGAGCTGGCCATGGATACCTCGGCTCTGACGTGGGCTCAGGGTGCAGGTGGGGCGGGGACGACGCAGAGTGCGCTGCACACAGTGCAACGCAGCGGGCGGCGGTCTGCGACACCTGTTCCCTGCCAGACTCCACACATCCCGCTTCCGAGAGGATCTTCGTGCGCGCTCCGTCACCCCCCGAGCTCTCGTCGCCGTGGGCGACCCCCGAGCGCACGGCTCTGCAGGAGTCGGCGCGTGCGTTCGCCCGTGATGTCGTGCTGCCGCTGGCCGACGAGCTCGACCCGCAGAAGGCGGAGATGCCCCGCTCGCTCATCGACGAGATGGCGGCCAGGGGATGGTTCGGGATCACCCTGTCGGCCGAGCACGGGGGGCTCGGGCTCGGCGTCTTCGAGTACTGCCTGGTGTCGGAGGAGCTGGCCCGCGCGTGGCTGTCGGTCGGCAGCATCCTGGCCCGCGGGCAGGGCCTGGGGACCCAGGTCGTCGACGCGGCGCGCAAGGCCGAGCTGCTGCGGCGCAGCGCCAAGGGCGACTGGATCGGCTCGATCGCACTGTCCGAGCCGACCGCCGGTTCCGACCTCGCGGGCGTGCAGACCCGGGCCGTGCGCGACGGTGACGACTGGGTGCTGACCGGCAAGAAGCGTTGGGCCGGCAATGCCCTCGCGGCCGACTTCGTCGAGGTGCTTGCCCGGGTGCGTGACCCCGAGCAGGGCGAGTCCCGGTCTGCTGGGCTCGAGCCGTTCCTCGTCGTCAAGGAGCCGGGCACTTTCCCTGAGGGGATGACCGGCCACACCATCGACAAGATCGGCTACCACGGCTTCCTGACCTGGGAGCTGGACCTCGACGGCGTTCGGGTGCCGGACAGCGACCGGCTCACCGGGCTGTACGGCGACGAGGGCGCCGGCGCCGACGCGGGCGGCTTCGCCTCCGTCCAGCGCGGGCTGAACATCGCACGGGTGCACACTGCCGCGCGCGCCGTCGGTGTCGCCCGCGCGGCGGTGGAGGACTGCACCCTCTACCTGCAGGAGCGGGAGCAGTTCGGCCACCCGATCGGCGAGTTCCAGGCGCTCCGCTTCGCGCTCGCCGACATGGCCGCCGAGGTCGCGCAGGCGCGCGCCTTCTGGCAGCAGGTCGCCCACCTGCTCGACTCCGGCGAGCCGGCCGAGCAGGAGTCGGCGGCCGTGAAGCTGCTCACCACCGAGATGGCGGTGCGCGTCACCAGCACGGCGATGCAGCTGCACGGTGGCAACGGCTACACCACCGAGCGGCGGGTGGAGCGGTACTGGCGCGACGCCCGGCTGACCACGATCTTCGAGGGCACCAGCGAGATCCAGCGGCGCATCATCAGCGACCGGATCCTGCCGCGGTGAGCTCGCCGCTGCTGGCCGAGGTCCGCCGCGCCCGCACGTCCGATGTGCCGGGCATCCGGGCCCTGGTCGACAGCTACACCGCCGACCGGCGACTGCTGGCCAAGCAGATGGTCACGCTCTACGAGGATGTGCAGGAGTTCTTCGTGGCCCACGACGGGACGCGCGTCGTCGGCTGCGGGGCGCTGCACGTGCTGTGGGAGGACCTGGCCGAGGTGCGCACCCTCGCCGTCCTGCCGGAGGTGACGGGCAAGGGCGCCGGCTCGGCGCTGCTGTCGCGGATCGTCGAGAACGCCCGGGAGCTCGGCGTACGGCGGCTGTTCTGCCTGACCTTCGAGACCGGCTTCTTCGCCGCACACGGCTTCGTCGAGGTCGACGACGCGATCGTCGACCTCGAGGTGCGGGCCGAGCTGCTGCGGTCGGCCGACGAGGGCGTCGCGGAGTTCCTCGACCTCGAGCGGGTCAAGCCCAACACCCTCGGCAACACCCGGATGCTCGCGGTGCTGCCGGCGGAAGACATCCGCGGGATCCCACGTTAGTCTTTGCACACGCAATTACCTGAGGAGCTCGCCATGCCCGCCGTCACCGCCGACACCCTGTCCCTCACCCGTGTCCCGAAGGCCGGCCTCGGCGACGTCGAGCGCCCCGTGCTGGGCGTGACGACGGCGCCGCAGGGCTACGAGGGCGAGGGCTTCCCCGTCCGCCGGGCCTTCGCCGGCATCGCGCCGCGCGTGCTCGACCCGTTCATCATGATGGACCAGATGGGCGAGGTGGAGTACGCCCCGGGCGAGCCCAAGGGCACCTCGTGGCACCCGCACCGCGGCTTCGAGACCGTCACCTACATTGTCGACGGCGCCTTTCAGCACCAGGACAGCCACGGCGGCGGCGGCATGATCAAGGACGGCGCCACGCAGTGGATGACGGCCGGCGGCGGGATCCTGCACATCGAGACTCCGCCGGTCGAGCTGGTCAAGAGCGGCGGCACGTTTCACGGCATCCAGCTCTGGGTGAACCTGCCCGGCAAGGACAAGATGACCGCCCCGGCCTACCAGAACCTCGAGGGCGGCGACGTCACGCTGCTGGCCTCCCACGACGCCGGCGCACTGCTGCGGCTCATCGCCGGCGACCTGCCGACCGGCGACGGCGGCACGGTGCGCGGACCGGGCTCGACCCGGACCCCGATCACGCTGCTACACGCCTCGATCACGCCCGGCTCGTCGTTGTCGTTGCCGTGGAGGCCTGACTTCAACGCGCTCGTCTACGTGCTGTCCGGCGATGGCACCGTCGGCGCCGGGTCGGCCTTCGGACCCGCTGCGGGGAGCGCCGCCGCGATCCACACCGGCCAGACCGCGGTGCTCGGTGACGGCGACCGCCTGACGATCACCGCCGACCGCGTGCAGGAGGGCCGCCACCCGGCCATGGAGGTGCTCGTGCTGGGCGGCGAGCCGATCCGCGAGCCGGTCGCGCAGTACGGCCCGTTCGTCATGAACACGCGCGCGGAGCTGCAGCAGGCTGTGGAGGACTTCCAGGCCGGCACCTTCGGCCAGATCCCGGCCGGTGCGCTCATGCCGCACACCGGCTGAGCCGTCCCGCGTCGCGGCCCCGTCGGCCCGGCTGACCCCGTCCTCGCCGTGGACCCGTACTGATCCTCGTGCCGTCTGGGAGCCGATCTGCGCCCGAAATCCGACACGAGGATCAGTACGAGCCGTGGGCCCTCGGATCTGTGCGCACAGGCCGGCGCAACCGACGTGGTCAGCGACCCCGGTAGGTCAGCGACCCCGGTAGAGCGCTGCGGCCACCGCGGTCGCGAGGTTCAGGCTGCTGACGCCGGCGCGCATCGGCAGGGCCAGCACGACGTCGGCCCGGGCACGCAGCTCCTCTCCCACTCCGCCGCGCTCGCTCCCGACGACGAGCACCGCGCCAGCGGGGAGCGCGGCCGCCGGGTCGCCGTCGGCGTCGAGCACCACAAGCGGCCCCGTTACCTGCGCGGGCTCCGCCCGCAGGACCGGTAGCGCGTAGTGCAGCCCGGCGCTGCCGCGCAGCACGGCGGGGTGCCACGGGTCGAGCGGGCCGACGAAGGCCACTGCAGAGGCGCCGGCTGCCGCGGCGACCCGGATGACGGCACCGGCGTTGCCGGGGGAGCGCGGAGCGTCGAGCAGCACCAGCGGGGCCGAACGCGCCCCAAGCACCGCACGCTCCTCGACCGGGATCAGACCCACAGCAGCAACCCCGGTGTGGTGGGCGACCTCGCCCACGGTCGCGCGCCCCAGCAGCTCCTCCAGGACGTCCGGCGCCAACTGCTCGGCCAGTGCCCGCGCCCGGTCGTACGACGTCACCCGGATGTCGGTGACCAGCGCCGGGGCGAAGCGCAAGGCGTGCTTCACCGCGTGGAAGCCCTCGAGCGGCACCGTCATGCGGGTCAGCCAACCAGCCGGCGGCGCCGCGTCGGCAGTAGGCGCACGGCGCCCCGTGGTCCAGACTGCGGGGCATGTCCGAGGCACCCGTCGAGCCGCGCGTCGGCGACCGCGAGCGGCACGCCGCTGACGAGCACCTGCGGGCCGCTGTCGGCGACGGCGTCCTGACGCTGTCGGAGTACGAGGAGCGCGCCGGGCAGCTGTGGGCCGCCCGCACCCGCCGCGAGGTGGAGGCGCTGCTCACCGACCTGCCCGGCCTGCACCCCTCCTCGCCCGCCCCGCCGGCCCGCACGAGCGGCGGGGCCCGGCGTGCCGTCGCCGTGATGTCGGAGACCGAGGTGACCGGTCCGCTCGCCCCGGGCCAGGTCGCCGAGGGCTGGGCGCTCATGGGCAAGGCCGTCGTGGATCTGCGCCGCGCCGACCTGGCGGACGGCACGCGGGTCCGTGCCGGTGCGCTCATGGGCGAGGTCGAGGTGCAGGTCCCGCCCGGCACGGTGGTGCACCTGTCGGGTCTGACCCTGATGGGCGAACGCAAGGTTCGGGTCGCCCCGGGCAGCGGCCCCGTGGTGCACGTCGACGCCTACGCCCTGATGGGCTCGGTGAACGTGACGGTCGGCGATGGCAGCGTGGCCCCTGCCCAGCCGTCGGGCGCCGTCGCGTGGGCGCCCACGGTGAGCAGCCGCCGACTGCCGGAGCAGGCCCCGCCGCCGTCGCTCGTGCGGCGCGTCGCGCGGCGCGCCTCTGGGGCCGCCGTCGCCTCGGTGCTCGCGCTCGGCCTGGTCGCGGTAGTCGCCTCCGGCACCGACGCGCGGACCGTCTTCGGCAGCACCATCGAGCGGGTGGGCGCCGAGGACGACAGCACGGTCCAGGTCAGCGTGCTGTTCGGCAGCGTGACCGTCGTCGTCCCCGACGACGTCCGCGTCGACACCGGTGGCCTGGTGGTCTTCGGCAGCGTTGACTGCACGGCGGCCTGCGACGGCACGGGGGAGGGTCGCCGCATCGACGTCCGGTCCTACGGCGGCTTCGGCAGCGTCGAGGTCGTCACCGAGTCCGAGCTGGCGACCGACGGCAACGACTGAGCCCAGTCCGGCAGTCCGCTACGGCTGGGTGCCGTCGCCGGTCTGCTCGGCCAGGTAGCGCTCGAGCTCGTCGCCGATCTCCTCGGCGCTCGGCAGCGACCCCCCCATCTCGGCGAGCAGGCTGCGCCCCGCGCCCGCGAGGTAGGCGTCGTACTGCCGCTCGAGGGCCTCCACGACGCTGCGGATCTCGTCGGAGCCAGCGACGGTCTCGTCGACCTGCGCGCGGACCGTGACCGCGGCGGTGTCGAGCTCCTCGGTCTCGAGGACCAGGCCGGTCAGCGACGTCAGGCTGCCGAGCAGCGCGAGCGCAGCCGGCGGGTACTCCGCCTCGGCCAGGTAGTGCGGCACCGCGACGGCGAAGCCGGCGGCGTCGTGGCCGGCCTGGCCCAACCGGTGCTCGAGCAGGTGTCCGGCGGTGGAGGGAACCTGCACCGTCCCGACCCAGCGCTCGTGGCCGGAGACCATCTCGGGCCGGGTCGCGTGGGCGATGATCCCCAGCGGCCGGGTGTGCGGCACAGCCATCGGAATGGCGTTCAGGCCGACGGTGGTGCGGACGCCGAGCTCCGCAACCAGCGTGATGACAGCCGCGGTGAAGGCCTCCCAGCGGATGTCGGGCTCGGGGCCGGCGAGCACGAGGAACGGCGTGCCCCCTGCGTCATGGGCCAGGTGGACAGCCAGCTGCGGGTCCGCGTAGTCGGCCCAGTGGTCCTCGTCGAAGGTCATCAGCGGCCGGCGGGCGCGGTAGTCCAGCAGCGCGTCGACGTCGAAGGTGGCGATCACCTGCGAGCCGTGCGCCGCGAGCAGCTGCTCACGGGCCAGCCGGCGGGCGTTGCCCGCGTCGACGAAGCCGTCCAGCGCCTGCACCAGGACCGGGCCGCCCAGCTCGGGCAGGTCGGGCGCCAGCTCGTACAGGTCCTGCGGGTCGGGCTTGGTCACGCGGGGCTCCTCGTCGTCATCGTCAGGGAGAACGCGGTCCCGGTCGGGCCTTGTTCCGGTCGCGACCGCGGACGGGCCGGTGCGGTAGGCGTGACGCGGCTCACTACTGTCTGCGCCATGAGCCTCAACATCGCCACCATGCTGCGCGAGTCCGCGGACGCCAACCCGGACAAGACGCTCTGCCACATCAACGACCTGTCGTTCACCTACGCGCAGGTCGACGAGATCTCCGGCCGGGTCGCCTCGGCGCTGCTCGCCACCGGCTTGCAGCGGGGCGACAAGGTGGCGCTGCAGCTGCCCAACCTGCCGCAGTTCCTGTTCACCTACTTCGGCCTGATGAAGGCGGGCCTGGTGATGGTGCCGCTCAACCCGCTGCTGCGGGCGCCGGAGGTGGCCTACCACCTGCAGGACAGCCAGGCCAAGGTGCTCGTCACCTTCGAGATGTTCGCCGAGGAGGCCTGCAAGGGCGCCGGCGAGCTCGAGGGCATCACGACCTACGTCGTGAACCTGCCGGGCAGCGACGTCCGTCCCCAGGGCACCAAGCACTTCGACGAGCTCTACTTCGCCGACGACACCCGCGACATCGTCCCGACCAACGGCGACGAGACGGCGGTGCTGCTCTACACCAGCGGGACGACCGGCAAGCCCAAGGGCGCCGAGCTCACCCACCTCAACCTCTACATGAACTGCACCATCGCCGGTGAGCTCTTCGCGTTTCAAGAGACCGACATCGGCGTGGCGGTGCTGCCGCTGTTTCACGTCTTCGGCCTGTCCAGCGTGTTGAACACCAGCGTCCGCTACGGCGGCACGATCGTGCTCATCCCGCGCTTCGAGCTCGAGCCGGTCGTCGACGCGATCGAGAAGCACCGCTGCACGATCTTCAGCGGCGTACCGACGATGTACTTCGGCCTGCTGCACATGGACACCACCGGCCGGGACCTGTCCTCGCTGCGCGTCGGCATCTCCGGCGGAGCGGCGATCCCCGGAGAGGTGATCAAGGCCTTCGAGGAGAAGTTCCCCAGCTGCGTCGTGCTCGAGGGCTACGGGCTGTCGGAGTCGACCAGCACCACGACGTTCAACGTCAACGCCGAGCAGCGCAAGGTCTTGTCGATCGGCACGCCGATCTGGGGCGTGCAGGTCCGCGTCGTGAACGAGGACGACGAGCCGCTGCCGCCCGGTGAGGAGCACGTCGGCGAGATCGTCATCCGCGGCCACAACATCATGAAGGGCTACTACAACAACCCCGAGGCCACCGCCGAGGCGTTCAAGAACGACTGGTTCCACACCGGCGACCTGGCCTACCAGGACAAGGACGGCTACTTCTTCATCGTGGACCGCAAGAAGGACCTCGTCATCCGCGGCGGCTACAACGTCTACCCGCGCGAGGTGGAGGAGGTGCTGTACGAGCACCCGGCCGTCGCCGAGGTCGCGGTCATCGGCCGGCCGGACCCCAAGCTCGGCGAGGAGGTGCTCGCCTACGTCGCCCTCAAGCCCGGTGCGAGCGCCGAGCCGGCCGAGCTCGTCGCGCACTGCAAGGAGCGGCTGGCGGCCTACAAGTACCCGCGCGAGGTGCGCATCGTCGACGAGCTTCCCAAGGGCGCCACGGGCAAGATCCTCAAGAAGGAGCTGCGCGGCTGAGCGCCCTGGATGTCGACCTTGTGACGAGGTGTGACGCGACTCGCAGTAGGCAAATACCTGACCGTCGTTGTTTCGTCACATAGTCTTTGGGCAACGAACGCGCCCCGACCGAACGCCGAGTCCCGCCCACGGTCATCAAGGCGCCCCACTGGACTGCACCTGGGCGGGAGCGGGGGACCCACATCTCCTCGGACCGCGAGAGCGGCCCTCGGGGCGAAGCACGTCCCGCCTGACCCCAGGCGGACGTGCCGGCCACTCTCCGGCCGAGCCCGACAGCTCACTCCGCAGGCGTGCGAGAGGCCAGAAAAGACCGTGTACTCCCCGCGCCATGCCCGTCCGTCCTGCCTGCCCGTCCGCGCCGCTACCCTCGGTGGCCTGACCGCCGTGCTGCTGCCGATCGCGATGGCCGCCCCGGCCCTCGCGACGACGACGGCCCCGACCCCGTCCACCTCGACCAGCATCGCCCCCGCTAGCACGGAGAGCGCGATGCGCATCTCGGCCAGTCGCCTCCAGCCCGACGGCACGAGCCGCATCGGCGTCCGGCTGCTCGACGCCGCGGGCCACCTGGGGGGCCAGGAGGTTGCCGTGCAGGTCGCCGGCTCCACCGGCTGGACCGACGTCGCCCGCCTCACTACCGACGCCGACGGCCTGGCCGTCGGCCACCTGCCCTTCGCCGGGGACGCCGCCGTGCGCGCCGTCTTCGCCGGCACCGGCACGCACGCGCCGTCGACCAGCGCCGAGGCAAAGGTCCTCGGCCGGACCGCTACCGCCATGCGCATCTCAGCGTCCCCGACCGGCGGAGACAGCCGCTCCCGCATCGGCGTGCGCGTCCTGTCCGGCGACCAGCCGGTGCGAGGAATGGCCGTGGCGATCGAGATGCTGGCCGACGACGGCGTGTGGCGCTACCACGGCCAGGCCACCACCGACGGCGAGGGCCTTGCCGTCGCGCAGCTTCCGTTCGCGCGCGAAACGCGGGTCCGCTCCACCTTCAGCGGCAGCAGTAGCGCCCTGCCGCACACCAGCCCCGAGGCGGTCGTGACGTTCAACAGCTTCGGTCAGCGGGCCGTCCAGGTCGCCGCCGAGCTGGTCGGCAAGCCCTACCAGTACGGCGCTGTCGGCCCGAACAGCTTCGACTGCTCCGGCTACACGACCTACATCTACAAGACCCGCCTGGGCGTGAACATCCCCCGCACCAGCGCCCAGCAGGAGGCCGCCATCCCGCGCGTCGCGCAGTCGGCCAAGCGCCCCGGCGACCTGCTGTTCTTCCGCACCGGCGGTCGGGTCAGCCACGTCGGCATCTATGCCGGCGGCAACGCGATGTACGCCTCGCCCACCACCGGTGACCGGGTCAAGCTGCAGAGCATCTACACGACGGCCTACACGGTCGGCCGCCCGGCCTAGAGTCCGCTGGCAGCGTTGCCACCAAGGTCGCGCCGAGCTCCCGCAGTGCGGTGAGCTCGGCGCGTCCTGGCGTTCCGGGCGCGCACCGCCAACAGCCTGCTCAGGACAGGCGTCTGCTGCCCGCCCGGCCACTAGCGTGAGGCGGCGTGGCAGGGGTCCGGGTGAAGAAGGCGCTGACGGCGCTCGATGCCGCGCTGGCCGCGTTCCCGGGCAGCCAGGAGCGGCCGGGCCAGCGGGCGATGGTCGACGCCGTCGCGACCGCGCTGGGCTCCGGCGAGCACCTGCTCGTGCAGGCCGGCACGGGGACCGGCAAGTCGCTGGCCTACCTGGTCCCGGCGCTGACGTCCGGCAAGCGGGTGGTCGTGGCCACCGCCACCAAGGCGCTGCAGGCCCAGCTCGTCGACAAGGACCTGCCGCGTCTGGTGGCCGGGCTGACCGGGGTCCTCGGCCGCACCCCGACGTACGCCCTGGCCAAGGGACGGGGCAACTACCTCTGCCTGCAG
>JBBSLB010000071.1:0-11094 GCA_038255675.1 Mycobacteriales bacterium | reverse complement strand
GGCGCCGTGGTCGTCAACGCGGTGCGCGAGCCGGTCCTGCCACCCACCCACCTCGTCGCCGCCGAGCGCGACGAGCTGGACCGTGAGGCGCTCTCCGTCGGGCTCAAGGCCGCCGGGCTGGACCCGACCGAGGCGCTGGTGCACGCGCTGACCGCCGAGGCCGCCGACCACGCGACCCGGGTCGCGCTCGAGGAGCGCGGGCGCGACGCGCTGGCCGCACTCGAGCGTCCGTCCTACGAGCTGCCGCTGCTGCCGGACACAGTCGACCTGGCCGGGCTCTACGAGCTGGCCGCCGCTCTCGAGGCGCAGGGGATGGTCTGATGGCCAAGGGCACGGCGAGAAGGGCCCCGGCGATGGACGTCGACGCGGTCCTGGACTCCGCGAAGATCCTGGTCTGCACCGGCTCCGGCGGCGTCGGCAAGACGACGACCGCCGCGGCGCTGGCGCTGCGCGCGGCCGAGCGCGGCCGTCGCACCGTGGTGCTCACGATCGACCCGGCACGCCGGCTGGCGCAGTCGATGGGCCTGTCCGAGCTCGACAACACCCCCCGCCGGGTCGAGGCCGTCGACGGCTCCAAGGGCGGCTTCCTCGACGCCATGATGCTGGACATGAAGCGGACCTTCGACGAGATCGTCGTGACGCACGCCGAGCCCGGCAAGGCTGACGCGATCCTCCAGAACCCCTTCTACCAAGCCCTTTCGTCGTCCTTCGCCGGCACGCAGGAGTACATGGCGATGGAGAAGCTCGGCCAGCTCAAGGCGACCTCCGACTACGACCTCATCGTCGTCGACACCCCGCCGACCCGCTCCGCGCTGGACTTCCTCGACGCACCCGAGCGGCTCACGACCTTCCTCGACGGCCGCATGGTGCGGATCCTGCTCGCCCCGGCCAAGGCCGGCGGCAAGGCCTACCTCAAGGTCGTCACGACCGGCTTCAACGTCTTCACCTCGGTCATCACCCGGATCATCGGGGCGCAGGTCCTGCAGGACGTCTCGCAGTTCGTCGCCGCTCTCGAGACGATGTTCGGCGGCTTCCGTGAGCGTGCGCAGGCCACCTACGACCTGCTCAAGGCCCCCGGCACGTCCTTCGTCGTCGTGGCCACGCCCGAGCGCGACGCGCTGCGCGAGGCGTCGTACTTCGTCGAGCGGCTCGCCGAGGAGTCGATGCCCTTGGCCGGCCTGGTCGTCAACCGCGTGCACCGCTCCGGCAGCGCGACGCTCACGAGCGAGCGGTCCACCGCCGGCGCGCAGCAGCTCGACGAGCTCGGCGGCCACGAGCTCACGGCCGCGGTGCTGCGCCTGCACGCCGGGCGGATGGCGCTGGCCTCCCGGGAACGGCGACTGCAGGACCGGTTCTCGGGCGCACACCCAGGCGTGCCCGTCGTCGAGGTCGCCGCCCTGGCGGGAGACGTGCACGACCTGGACGGCCTGCGGGCAGTCGGCGAGGACATGGCGTCCGGCAAGGCCGCCGCCGTCCCCGCCTGAGTCTTGCTCCGGCGCTCGGCCTAGCCGGCCTGGGTGGCGGCGGCGTGCTCGGCCCGCGCGCTGTCGAGCAGCTCGCGCCAGCTGACGACGTCCGGCCGGCGGCGCAGCAGCGCACGGCGCTCGCGCTCGGTCATCCCGCCCCAGACACCGAACTCGACGCGGTTGTCGAGGGCGTCGGACAGGCACTCCGTACGGACCGGGCAGCCCATGCAGACGGCCTTTGCGCGGTTCTGCGCCGCGCCCGTGACGAACAGCTCGTCGGGGTCGGCGTCCCGGCAGGCGGACACCGCCGTCCAGGCCTGCGGATCGATCGCGAAGACGCTCATGGGCATGTCCTGACGTGAGGGGACCGGTGAGGGGACCGGCTTCACTACCGTAGGAACCGGCTGCTCCTGCCGTCAGGCCCGACAGGCCCATCTTGGGGTAGTCCGTCGGGACTAGGCCGAATGCGTCGACTGCCCGCACGGCGTGCCGGGTCACGACCGGCCTGCCGCCGTACTCTGGTCACGTGCCGTCCTTCTCCCGCCTGCTCGACTCCGCCCCGTCCCGGCTCGGTGAGGCCCTGGTCGCGAGCGTGATCAGCGGTCTCGTGCTGGCCGGCGTGGCCTTCCCCCTCATCGGCGGGGTGGGTCTGGCGGCCAAGGCCGCCTCCGACGAGTTCCTCGTCCTGCCGGCCGAGCTGAAGACCACGCCGCTGGCCCAGCGCAGCCGGATCCTGGCCGCGGACGGCTCGCTGCTGGCCGTGCTCTACCGCGAGAACCGCGTGCTCGCGCCGCTCGGTGACATCCCCGACATGACGCGCAAGGCCGTGATGGCGGTGGAGGACGCGCGCTTCTACGCCCACAACGGCATCGACTACAAGGGCACACTGCGCGCCGCCGTCGAGAACAGCCAGGCCGGCGCGGTCACCCAGGGCGGGTCGACGCTCACCCAGCAGTACGTCAAGAACGCGCTGCTGCAGGCCGCCAACACCAAGGCCGGCCAGGATGCCGCCCGCGAGGCGACCCTCGATCGCAAGCTCAAGGAGGCCCGCTACGCGCTGGCGATCGAGAAGGAGCTGTCCAAGGACGAGATCCTCGAGCGCTACCTGAACATCGCCTACTTCGGCAACGGCGTGTACGGCATCGGCACGGCCGCAAGCTTCTACTTCGCCAAGCCGGTGCAGGAGCTGACCCTCGAGGAGGGCGCGCTGCTGGCCGGCATCGTCCAGAGCCCCGGCCGCTTCGACCCGGTCAAGGCGATGGCCGACCCCGCGCAGCTGCAGCGCCTGCTCGACCGGCGCAACCTGGTGCTCGGCCGGATGCAGTCCGAGGGCTTCCTCTCGTCCGAGCAGCTGGTCGCCGCTCGCGCCGTCGTCCCGGCGTTCAACATCCAGCCGGTCCTGTCCGGCTGCGAGAACCCTGGCGTGGCCGCGCCGTTCTTCTGCGACCACGTCCGGACCGTCCTGGAGCGCACCCCCGTGGGGGCCGCGCTCGGCGGCACGCTCGAGGAGCGCCAGGACCGGCTGCTCGCCGGCGGCCTCACCATCAAGACGACGCTGGACCCGGCCGTGCAGCGCGCCGCGCAGACCGCCGCGGACGAGCAGATCCCGCGCGACGACCCGTACCAGGCAGCCACGGCCATCAACAGCGTCGAGCCGGGCACCGGCAACATCAAGGCGATGGCGGTCAACCGCTTCTACAGCGAGGAAGACCTGCCGGGCCACAGCAAGCTCAACCTCGCGACCGGCGGCTCGAGCGGCATGCAGGCCGGCTCGACCTTCAAGCCGTTCGTGCTGACCGCCGCGCTCCAGCAGGGCATCCCGCTCGACCTGAGCCTGTACTCGCCGAACCGCTACACCTCCGAGGTCTTCCTCAACTACACCCCCGAGGGCACCGAGCCGTACTCGCTCAGCAACGCCGGCGACTCCGAGACCGGCGGCGGCAACTACGACCTGCGCACCGGCACGTGGAACTCCGTCAACACCTTCTACGTCCAGCTGGCCGAGCGGACCGGTGTCGAGCAGCCGCCGGCCGTCGCCGAGTCGCTCGGCGTCAAGCAGTTCAAGGACGGCGACCCCACCGAGCCGCTGCTGCGCGGCGGGGCCTTCACCCTCGGCGTCAACGAGGTCAGCCCGCTGGCGATGGCCGGTGCCTACGCGACCTTCCCGGCGCACGGGAAGTTCTGCCCGCCCAAGGCGGTCCTTGAGGTCCTGGACTCCGGCGGCCAGCCGATCGAGCTGGCCCAGGAGGACTGCCGACAGGCCATCGAGCCGCAGATCGCGGACACCGTCACCGATGTGCTCCGCGGCGTCGTCGAGCGCGGCACTGCCCGCGGCGCGCAGATCGGCCGTGAGGCGGCCGGCAAGACCGGGAGCACCAACGGGTCGCGCGCCGCGTGGTTCGCCGGCTTCACCCCCGAGCTCGCGACGACCGTCTGGGTCGGCAAGCCGCAGCCCGAGAACATGCAGCGGGTCCAGATCAACGGCCGGTTCTACCCACAGGTCTACGGCGGCACGATCCCGGCCTCCATCTGGCGGCAGACCATGCAGACCGCACTCGAGCTTCTCCAGCCCAGCCGGTTCACCCGCCCGGACGGGACTGTCGGGCAGGGCGACGACCGGATCGTCCCCGACCTGCGCGGACTTCCGTACGACGTCGCCGTCCAGACGCTGCGCGAGGCCGGCTTCGGCATCCGCGACGGGGGCCGCGTCGCCGCTGCACCGGTCCGGCGCGGGGCGGTCGCTTACACCTCGCCGCGGGCAGGGCGCACCGCTCGCGTCGGCTCCACCGTCACGATCTTCACGTCGAACGGGCGGGAAGCCTTCGTCGAGCCCAAGCCCGAGCCCGAGCCGGAACCGGAGCCGGCCAGCGAGCCGCCACCCGTCGAGGAGCCCGCCGGACCGGGTAACGGGAACGGCAACGGCACCCCCGGCGGGGGCAACGGCTGACCCAGCTCGCCGTTCGCAGCCACCCGCCGGCGGTCCCCGCCGGCGCTACGTCGCGAGGGCTGCGCGCACGGCGGCGGCCACGCGGCCACCCTCCGCTCGGCCGGAGACCTTCGGACCGACGACCTTCATGACGGCTCCCATGGCCTGCGGACCGCTGGCGCCGGACTCCTGCACGGCCTGCGCGACGAGCTCGTGCAGCTCCGCGTCGGACAGCTGCGCCGGCAGGTAGGTCTCCAGCACCGCCTCCTCGGCGAGCTCGCGCTCGGCCCGCTCGTCGGCCCCGCCGGAGCGAAAGGCCTCCGCTGCCTCGCGGCGCTTCTTGGCCTCGCGGGCCACGACCTTGAGCTCCTCCTCGCCCGACAGGGTGCGGGCCGCCTTGCCGGCGACCTCTTCGTTGCCGATCGCGGTGAGCGCCATCCGCAGCGTCGAGGTACGCAGCTCGTCGCGCGCCTTCATCGAGGTGGTGAGGTCCTGCTTCAGCCGGTCCTTGAGCTCGCCCATGCCCCTGACCCTACGGTCCAGCCGCGGACGGGCCGTGCCGCCTAGGGTGACGCGGTGCGCCCGACCCCCCTGCTCGCCGCCGGTGCGGTCGGGCTTGCCGCATGGCCGTTCCTCGAGCCGCATCTGCCGGTCCTGCGCCGCAGGACCGTGCCGGTGCTCCCGGCCGGCTGGGCGCCGCTGCGCGTGCTGCACCTGTCGGACCTGCACCTGCTGCCCCAGCACCACCGGCGCGCGGCCTGGGTCCGCGCGCTCGCCGACGAGGGCGCCGATCTGGTCGTGTCCACGGGCGACCACGTCTCCTCCGCCACCGCGTTCCCGCTCCTGGCCGACACCCTCGGCGCGCTGACGGCCGACGGTGCGCCGGCGGTCTTCGTCCCCGGCAACAACGACTACTTCACGCCCGTACGCCCGTCGCCCGCGGGCTATCTGCGCAAGGGTGCGACCCGGCGGCGGGCGGCCGACCTGCCCTGGGAGCAGGGCGCCCGCCTGCTCCAGGAGCGCGGCTGGACCGACCTCACCCACCTGCGCACCACGCTGCAGGTCGGCGGGCGCCCGGTCGTCCTCACCGGCACCGATGACGCCCATCTGCGCCGGGACCGCTACGGCCTGGTCGCCGGTCCCGTGGCCGGCTTCGCCCTGGGGATCACGCACACCCCGCAGCGGGCGCTCCTGCGGGCCTTCGAGCGGGACGGCCACGCGATGGTCCTTGCCGGGCACACCCATGGCGGTCAGCTGCGGGTGCCGGGCCTCGGCCCGCTGGTCACCAACTGCGACCTGCAGCGCTCCCGTGCCCGCGGCCTGACCCGTGGCGAGGGTGGCTGGCTGCACGTCAGCGCCGGGCTGGGCAGCTCGCCGTACCTGCCGGTGCGCTTCTGCTGCCGACCGGAGGCGACTCTGCTCGAGCTGGTCGGCGGTCGCTAGCGGCATCCGGTAGTCTCGACCCCGCACGACCGGGGTGTGGCGCAGCTTGGTAGCGCGCTGCGTTCGGGACGCAGAGGTCGCAGGTTCAAATCCTGTCACCCCGACACCGACCCTCCTCTCGAGGAGGGTCCAGCGGTCCCGAGAAGGGCATCGGCGTTCGTCAGCCGGTGCCCTTCGCTGCGTTCGGGCCCACCTGGCGAGCGCGATGAGAACTGCACGTCCTCGACGTCCCGAAGATCTTCGGAGGATCCACAGGCGCCCGCTACTGGGGAAGTCCCGAAGATCTTGGCCATACCGCGTCGTCCACAGCCCCGGAGTCGAGGCAGACTGGACCGGGTGACCACCACCCCCCTCTGGGAGCAGCGCTTCCGGGCCACCCGCGTCTCCCTGCCCGACTGGGCGCAGGACGCCCCGCACCGCTGCCTCTACGTCTCCAACCCCACCGGCACCTTCGAGCTCTACGCCTGGGACCGCAGCACCGACGAGCGCCGCCAGGTGACCGCGCGCGCGAACGGCACCAGCGACGGCGCGCTCTCGCCCGACGGCGAGCAGATCTGGTGGTTCGACGACACCGACGGCGACGAGTTCGGGGTGTGGCGCCGGCAGCCGTTCGCCGGCGGCGCGGACGTCGAGGCCGCGCCGGGCGTCCCCGCCGCCTATCCCGCCGGGCTCGAGATCGGTCACGAGGTCGTCGTCGTGGGCTGCTCGACCGACGACGGGTCGAGCGTCCACGTGGTGCGCGGCGGCAGCACGACCGTCCTCTACGCCAGCGAGCACGACGCCGATGTCGCCGGCCTGTCCCGCGACGAGCAGCTCGTCGTGCTCGAGCACTCCGAGCACGGCGACAGCCGCCACCGCGCGCTGCGCGTCCTGACCCTGGACGGCGAGGTCGTCTGGGAGCGCTGGGACGGCGAGGGCCGCGGTCTGCACGCCATGGGCTTCTCCCCCGTCGACGGAGACCGCCGGCTGCTCGCCGTGCACGAGCGCGAGGGCCGCCCGCTGCCGTTCGTCGTCGACCCGACGACCGGACAGGAGGTCCACCCGGACCTGTCCGGCATCGAGGGCGACCTCGACGCCGACTGGTACACCGACGGCTCGGCGCTGCTCGTGGCCGCCGAGGCGCGTGGCCGCTCGACGCTGCACCGCGTCGGGCTCGACGGCTCCGTGGAGCCGCTCCCGACCCCGACCGGCACGATCGGCGGGGCCACCGCGCGACCGGACGGCACCGTCGAGTTCTCCTGGTCCAGCGCCGCCCAGCCCGCCGTGATCCGCTCCAGTGCCGGCAAGGTCGTGCTCACCCCGCCCGGCACGCCGGCGCCCGGGTCGGTGCCGCTGCGGGATGCCTTCGTCGAGGGCCCCGGCGGCACGGTGCACGCCCTGGTCGCTACGCCCGAGGGCGAGGGGCCGTTCGCGACCGTCTTCCTCGTGCACGGCGGACCGACCTGGCACGACAGCGACAGCTTCGCCTCCGACCGGGCGGCGTACGTCGACCTGGGCCTCGCGGTCGTCCACGTGAACTACCGCGGGAGCACCGGCTACGGCGCCGCCTGGCGCGACGCCCTCACCGGGCGCCCCGGCCTGACCGAGCTCGAGGACGTCGCGGCGGTCCACGACTGGGCCGTCGACGCCGGTCTGACGGACCCGGCCCGCTCCGTGCTCGCCGGCGGCTCCTGGGGCGGCTACCTGACCCTGCTGGGACTCGGCCTGCAGCCCGAGCGGTGGGCCGCCGGCGCGGCGGCCGTACCGGTGGCCGACTACCTGGCGGCGTACGAGGACGAGATGGAGCCGTTGCGCGCGTTCGACCGGTCGCTGTTCGGCGGGTCGCCCGAGCAGGTGCCCGAGCTCTACGCCCGGTGCTCCCCGATCACCTACGTCGACGCCGTACGCGCACCGGTGCTCGTTCTGGCGGGGGCGAACGACCCGCGCTGCCCGATCCGCCAGATCGACAACTGGCTCGCCGAGGCGCAGGAGCGCGGCAAGGACGTCGAGGTCTACCGCTTCGACGCCGGGCACGGCTCGCTCGTGGTCGACGAGCGCGTCCGGCAGGTGCGGGCCGAGCTGGAGTTCGTCACACGGGTGCTGGGCATGCCGGGCCCGGACTAGTCGCCCTTGCTCTCGTCCTTCTTCTCGTCCTTGATCTCCTCTTCCTTGCCGTTGTCCTGCTCTGCCTGACGCGCCGCCTCCTCCGCCCGGGCGCGCTCCTCCTCGAGCCGGCGCTCGGCCTCCGCAAGGTCCTGGCGGGCCTGCTCGGCCTCGGCCTCGGCGCGCTGCCGCTCGAGCAGGTCGGCGTCGATGAGGTCCGCGGAGGCCCGGACCGACTCCGCCAGCGCGGTGAGCCGCTGAGCCTGGTCAGCGGTCACGGTCCGCGCCTCCAGCTGGGCGGCGACCGTCGACGCCAGAGCTCCTGCGTGCCGGCGCAGCGCGTCGGCGTCGCCGTCGTTGGCCGCAGCGGTCATCGCGGCGACGCCGGCACGGCGCACGTCCGCCGGGTCGGTCCCGTCGCCGCAACCGACGAGCAGCGCGGCGGCGAGAAGCAGGGCCGTCAACCCCCGGGTCATGCCGTGGGCTGCGGGCTGGGCTCACCGACGGCCGATGAGGGCGCGGTCCCCTCCTGCGACACCTGAGCAGGGGTCGGCGACGGGTCGAGCGGCAGCTCGACGACCGGGGGCTCCTCCTCGGTCGGCGGGGGCTCCTCGGTCGGCTCCGACGGGGGCTCCTCGGTCGGCTCCGGTGTGGGTGAGGGCGTGGGCGTGGGCGTGGGCGACGGTGACTCCGAGGGCTCCTCCGACGGGGTCGGGGAGGGGGACTCCACCGGCTCGAGAACGGCTGCCCCGTCGCGGATCCGCTCGGCGATCGCCCGCAGGCGGTCAGACTCGTCGCGGTCCAGGTCGCCGTTGGCGACCTGCTCGCGTAGTACCGACAGCAGGTCGGCCACCTCGTCGCGGACCGCGTCGACGTCGCCGTCGTTGGCCGCGTCGGTGATGGCAGCGACGGCGCTGCGCCGCTCGGCCAACGGATCGGCGGCGGCGCAGCCGGCCAGGAGCAGGAACGCAACCGGTGCGGCGACGAGCCGCCGCCTCACGACTCGACCTCCTGCTGGAGCTGCTGCAGGTCGTTGCGCAACGGCTCGGGCAGCTCGAGGTCGACGGTCGGCAACGGCTCGGTCGGGCTCTGCTGGTCCTGCTGCGACAGCAGCACCGCCCCGGCGGCGAGCAGCGCGACGACGCCGAGCAGCGCCACCACCCAGGGCGCGTTGCTGCGCCGCGGGGCGGCCACCGGGCGCGGGGCGTAGGTCGGCTCGGGTCGGGCAGCGACCGTCGTCCGGGACAGCACCTGGGTACGGTCGGCAGCCGGCGCAGCAGCCGGTGCGGCCAGCACGGTCGTGGCCTGCCCGCCGCCGGCGATCGCCGTCAGCTCGGCAGCCGCCGCGGCGGGGGTCGGCCGGTCCGCGGGCTCGCGAGCCGTCATCGCGCGCAGCAGTCCGGGCCACCCGGCCGGCAGCGTCGTGGGGACCTTCGGCGAGCGCTGCAGGCGAGCGAGAGCGACCTCGACGGTGCTCCCGGCGTACTCCCGCTGACCGGTCAGGCACTCGAGCAGCACCAGGCCCAGCGCGTAGACGTCGGCGGGCGGGCCGACCGGCTCGCCGGCGACCTGCTCGGGAGCGAGGAAGGAGGCGGTCCCGACCATCATCCCGGTGGACGTCACCCGCGCGGAGTCGACCAGCCGGGCGATCCCGAAGTCGGTGAGACGCACCCGCCCGTCGTCGCCGATGAGCACGTTGCCGGGCTTCACGTCGCGGTGCACCAGGCCCTGCGCGTGCACGTAGTCGAGCGCCTGCGCGACGTTGGCGCCGATGGTGGCGGTGCGGTCGGACGGGAGAGGTCCGCGGCCGATCGTGTCGGCCAGCGTCTCGCCCTCGACGAGCTCCATGACGACCCACGGCCGACCCTGCTCGTCGGTGCCGGCGTCGTAGACGGGGACCAGCGACGGGTGCGACAGGCGGGCCAGCAGCCGCGCCTCCTCGCCCGCGCGGGCGCTGCTCTCGTCGGTCTGCACCGTCACGAGCTTCAGCGCGACGCTGCGCCCAAGAGCCTCGTCGTCAGCGCGCCAGACCTCGGCGGTACCGCCGCGCCCGAGCAGGCCGACGAGTCGGTAGCGGTCGGCGACGACGCGCGGCTCACCGCCGGTGGGGATGGCCTGCGTCGAGTCGGTCACGCCTTGCTCCGGGCGAGCAGCAGCTCGACGATCTGCACCGCGTTGAGAGCGGCGCCCTTGCGAAGGTTGTCGTTGCTGACGAACAGCGCCAGACCGTTCGGCCCGTCCTGCCGGATCCGGCCGACGTAGGACGGATCACGACCAGCGGCGAGCTGCGGCGTCGGCACGTCCACCAGCTCCACGCCAGGGGCGCCCTGCAGCAGCGCGGTCGCCTCGGCGACGTCGATCGGGCGGGCGAACTCCACGTTGAGCGAGAGCGAGTGGCCGGTGAAGACAGGCACGCGCACGCAGGTGCCGGAGACCCGCAGCTCGGGGAGGCCGAGGATCTTGCGGGTCTCGTTGCGGAGCTTCTGCTCCTCGTCGGTCTCCTGCGACCCGTCGTCGACGACCGAGCCCGCCATCGGCAGGACGTTGAACGCGATCGGCGCGACGTAGGTGTGGGGCTCCGGGAAGTCGACGGCCGCGCCGTCGTGGACGAGCAGGCTCGCGCTGTCGACGGTCTTGCGGACCTGGCCGTCCAGCTCCTCGACGCCGGCCAGCCCACTGCCGCTCACGGCCTGGTAGGTCGAGGCGATGACGCGAACCAGCCCGGCCGCGTCGTGCAGCGGCTTGAGCACCGGCATCGCGGCCATCGTCGTGCAGTTCGGGTTGGCGACGATCCCCTTCGGGATCGCCTCCAGCGCAGCAGGATTGACCTCGCTCACGACCAGCGGGACATCAGGGTCCATGCGCCAGGCGCTGGAGTTGTCGACGACCGTCGCGCCCGTCGCGGCGAACCTCGGCGCCAGCTCACGGGAGGTCCCGCCACCGGCGCTGAAGACCGCGATGTCCACGCCGCTGGGGTCGGCCGTCGACGCGTCCTCCACCACGATGTCGCGCCCGCGGAAGCTCAGCGTGGAGCCGGCCGACCGGGCGCTCGCGAACAGCCGCAGCTCGTCGAAGCCGACGTCGCGCTCGTCGAGCAGCCGCAGCACGACGGCGCCGACCTGACCGGTGGCGCCGACCACACCCAGCGTGGTCATCGGCCGTCCCCCGCGCTCATCG